>CAZNCM010000197.1:0-8535 GCA_964571155.1 uncultured Lyngbya sp.
TTTGCTAGCTGGAGACATTGGCGGCACCAAAACCATTCTACGCCTTGTTAAAGCAGAACCCAGCGAGTCTCTAAAACCCCTGCCTTTACTCACAACCCTATACGAAGACAGTTACTCCTCCCAAGCCTATAGTGACCTCATTCCTATCGTTATCGAGTTTTTAGACAGTGCTGAAAAAACGCTCGGCCAAAAATACAGCCCCGAAAAAGCTTGTTTTGGAATTGCCGGGCCAGTCGTCAATAATACCTGCGATCTCACCAATTTAAGCTGGTTTCTCGATGCCAACACCCTCGAACAAGAATTAAATCTCTCTAGAGTTAGACTGATTAACGATTTTGCCGCAGTTGGTTATGGGGTTGTCGGTTTAACTGAAGAAGACTTACGCACCCTACAAGCGGGCGAACCCGATGCCACCGCACCGATTGGGGTGATTGGGGCGGGTACTGGACTCGGAGAGGGCTTTGTGATTCCCACCGTTAACGGTTATTCTGTGTTTTCAACCGAAGGCGGACACGTTGATTTTGCTCCTCGTTCCGAATTAGAATTTCAACTGTTAAGCTACGTGCGAGAACTCTACAATCTGCAACGAGTTTCAGCCGAACGGATTATTTCCGGGATGGGAATTGCGGCGATTTATCAGTTTATGCGCGATCGCAATTCTTCCTTAGAAACACCACAGATGGCGGAAGTTTTTAAGAAGTGGAAACAAGAAATTGGCACAGGAGAGAAAACTGTTGATCTCGGGGCAGAAGTTTCTAAAGCCGCAGCCAGTGGGGAAGATTATCTCTGCGAACAAACCATGCAAATATTTGTTGATGCTTATGGAACTGAAGCTGGAAATTTAGCATTAAAACTCTTACCCTACGGTGGACTTTATATTGCTGGAGGAATTGCAGCAAAAAATTTGGCTCTGATGGAGAAAGGTATTTTTATGAAAGCTTTTACTTCTAAAGGTCGGATTAGTCCGTTAATGAAAAAAGTCCCGGTTTATATTGTTCTCAACCCTAAAGTGGGTTTAATTGGGGCGGCTTTATGTGCGGCTCAGTTATCCTGATTTTTGACCTCCACAGCTTTTTAATAAGGCGGCTCATGGCTGCCTTTAACTTCAATTTTTTAAATGAAAAATAGCTAGATGAATCTGAGCGCAGCACAAGGATTAGAACTTGAACAAATGTAAAATATTTTAAAAAAGTAGAGGGGGGAACAGGATCGGAGATAGACTGTTAATTGACTAGAGGTTTAGACTTCAATTACACAATTGTACGGAGTAAGCATCTATCGAGAGAAATAAATTTGAAACAGAACCTCTATAATTCTCGGATTTAAAGCGACAATAATTTCAGAGAGAGGAGCAATTGATACTGTAATGATGATCTATTTATGCTAACAAACAAGCTTAAATCTCTTAAATTTAAGAACCTAACGTTTTCTTAACCATATCTGTCAAGGGTTGATAGTATCATCAGATTGTGCTTTGAAAAATAGACTTCACAGGAGCGAAATATGGCGAAAACGTTGCTAGAGCAGTTACGTGAAGTGACCGTTGTTGTTGCAGATACAGGAGACATCAAAGCGATAGAACTCTTTAAGCCACGAGATGCGACCACAAACCCATCTCTGATAACGGCTGCGGCTCAGATGAGTGAATATCAGGAAATTGTCGATGATACACTCAAAAAGGCACGTCAAGAGCTAGGTACAGAAGCTGCCCCGTCAGATGTAGCAACTCTGGCGTTTAAGCGACTGGCGGTAGCCTTCGGACTGAAGATTTTAGAAATTATTCCCGGACGAGTCTCAACCGAAGTCGATGCACGGTTATCCTACGATACAGATGCGACCATTGCTCAAGGCCGTGAACTGATTGCCCAATACGAAGCGGCCGGAATTTCCCGCGATCGCATTTTAATTAAAATCGCTTCAACTTGGGAAGGAATTAGAGCCGCAGAAGTTCTCGAAAAAGAGGGAATTCACTGCAATTTAACCCTCTTGTTTGGTCTTCATCAAGCGATCGCCTGTGCCGAAGGGGGAATAACGCTGATTTCTCCTTTTGTTGGTCGGATTTTAGACTGGTACAAAAAAGAAACCGGACGAGAATCCTATCCCGCAGCAGAAGACCCCGGTGTAGTTTCCGTGACCACCATTTATAACTACTACAAAAAGTTTGGTTATGAAACCGAAGTCATGGGCGCAAGTTTCCGCAATCTTGGGGAAATTACCGAGTTAGCCGGATGCGATTTGCTGACCATTTCTCCCAAACTTTTAGAGGAGTTGAGTGCAACAAGTGCCGACCTTCCCCGCAAACTCGATCCGGAAAAAGTCGAGGACATGGAGATAGAAAAAATCTCTATCGACAAAGAAACCTTTGACCGGATGCACGGCGAAGATCGGATGGCAGCCGAAAAGTTAGAAGAAGGGATTAAAGGTTTTTCTAAAGCGTTGGAAGCCTTAGAACAACTGTTGGCCGAGCGACTGACTCGGATTGAAAATGAAAGCCCCGTTTCTCAGGCGGCAGCCGAACTTTTTCGCATCTACGATCTTGATGGCGATGGCTTTATCACTCGGGAAGAATGGGCGGGAACAGATGCGGTTTTTGATGCCCTCGATGAAAACAAAGACGGTCAAATCACACCCGCAGAAATGGCAGCAGGTTTGGGAGCAGCTTTTAGGTTAGCTTCTTAAAACCTTGCTGAATTAAAAGAGCAATCATTGTGATTTTTTCATCTGGGAAAATTTAGTTTTGATTGTTAGGCGCGATCGGTAATTTGTACACAGGAAGAATCTAAAGAGTTACCAGTCTTTAAAATACCATTCCTGAAAGCAACCGATCGCTTTGTTTGTGTGTAGATATCCATTCAGGCTTTTAGACTAATTCTCTTAACCACTAAAAACTACCAAAACGAACCATGAACCAAAATCTACCCAACGGAAACCAAGTTCAAATTGAAGATGATCGCACCGGAGTTGATGTTGAAACCCTCAAACGAGCATTTTCTGACAACCTCTTTTATATTCTGGGAAAATTTTCTGAAATTGCCACCAAAAATGATTTTTACATGGCGTTAGCTTATACAATTCGCGATCGCTTATTACGACGGTGGTTAAGCTCCCAAGAAACCTATCTCAAACAAGATGTTAAAATCGTCTGTTATTTCTCCGCAGAGTATCTCGTCGGCCCCCATTTAGGCAAAAATTTAATTAATTTAGACATTGTTGATCAAGTTCGTCAAGCTGTAGAAGAATGTGGATTAAATTTAGATGATTTAATCGAACAAGAAGAAGAACCCGGTTTAGGAAATGGCGGTTTAGGACGATTGGCTGCTTGTTATATGGATTCATTAGCCACTCTTGATATTCCTGCCATTGGTTATGGAATTCGCTATGAATTTGGCATTTTTGATCAGGAAATTTGCGAGGGTTGGCAAGTTGAAATCACCGATAAATGGTTGCGTTATGGTAATCCTTGGGAAATTCCTCGGACTGAAGCTACAGTAGAAATTGGATTAGGGGGTTATACAGAATCTTATTATGATGAACAAAACCGTTATCGGGTGCGTTGGATTCCGGATCGCATTATCAAAGGGGTTCCCTACGATACTCCAATTTTAGGATATAAAACCAATACCGCCAATACGCTGCGTCTCTGGAAAGCAGAAGCCCCAGAATCTTTTAATTTCCAAGCTTTTAATGTTGGAGATTACTACGGTGCTGTTAACCAAAAAACCTACTCGGAAAATATTACCAAAGTTCTCTATCCCAATGATGAACCGATCCAAGGAAAGCAACTGCGTTTAGAACAGCAGTTCTTTTTTGTCTCCTGTTCCTTACAAGATATGATTAGCATTCATCTAATCCAAGAGGAGAGTTTAGACAACTTTGGAGAAAAATTTGCCGCCCAACTTAATGATACTCATCCTTCTGTTGGTGTCGCGGAATTAATGCGATTGTTGATCGATGTACATGATTATGAATGGGAACCCGCTTGGGAAATTACTCAAAAAACCTTTGCTTATACCAACCATACTTTATTACCAGAAGCACTAGAAAAATGGTCTTTGAGTTTATTTGGTTCTCTGCTTCCTCGTCATTTAGAAATTATCTACGAAATTAATCGTCGATTCTTGGATGAGATTCGCACTCGCTATCCTAATGATCTCGGTAAATTATCTGACTTTTCTTTAATTGATGATCGGGGTGAAAAATACGTTCGCATGGCTCATTTAGCCTGTGTGGGTTCTCATGCGATTAATGGGGTTGCTCAATTGCATACAGAGTTACTGCAAAAAAATATATTGCGAGGGTTTTATGAACTTTGGCCGCAGAAATTTAGTGCCAAAACCAATGGTATTACTCCCCGTCGCTGGATGATTTTATCGAATCCTCAATTAACCGAGTTAATTACTTCAAAAATTGGAGATCGTTGGATGACCCATTTGGATGAACTGCGAAAGTTAGAACCTTTTGCTGATGATCCTAGCTTCCGAGAAGCGTGGCGAAAGATGAAGCAGCAGGTCAAAAGTCGGTTAGCTGATCGTATTGAAAAACGCTGTGGGATAACGGTTGATCCCAACAATTCAATGTTTGATATTCAGGTCAAACGCATTCACGAATACAAGCGTCAACATCTAAATGTTCTCCACATTATCACGCTTTATAACCGCATTAAAAACAATCCCAATCTCGATGTTGTTCCCCGCACATTTATTTTTGGGGGAAAAGCGGCGCCGAGTTACTTTATGGCAAAGTTAATGATTAAATTAATTAATTCGGTTGGGGAAGTGGTTAATAATGATTCGGATGTCCGAGGTCGTTTAAAAGTGGTGTTTATCCCCGACTATAATGTGACAAACTCTCAACCTGTTTATCCAGCGGCGGATTTATCCGAACAAATTTCAACTGCCGGGAAAGAAGCTTCGGGGACGGGAAATATGAAGTTTTCTCTTAACGGAGCCTTAACCATTGGAACGCTGGATGGGGCGAATGTAGAAATTCGTCAAGAAGTTGGGGAAGATAACTTTTTCCTATTTGGTTTGAAAACGGATGAAGTTGATCAAATGAAGTCTCACGGCTATAATCCTTGGGAACTTTACAGTTCTAATCAGGCGTTGCGAGAAGTGATTGATCAAATTTCATCGGGTTATTTTTCTCCCGAAGATTCCAACTTGTTCAAACCTCTGGTAGACTCACTGTTATATCACGATGAATATATGTTGCTGGCCGATTATCAGTCTTATATTGACTGTCAAGATCGGGTCAGTGAAGCTTATCGCGATTGGGACAATTGGACAAGGATGTCGATTCTCAATACTGCTCGTATGGGTAAGTTTTCCAGCGATCGCGCTATTCGAGAATATTGTCAAGATATTTGGAATGTCCAAGCGGTTCCCGTGAAACTAGAGGACTATATTCAAGCTAAAGCGAGTTTCAAAGTTGATCCCAATCAATTGTTGACAACTGGCTCTTAAGTGGGGTTTAAGCTTACAGTTGAAGGCAGATTCAAAGTTATTTTAGGAGCGGCTTGACTGCCTTCTTCTGACAAGATTGAATCACAAAAATTACAAAAAATTTAGGACTTTAAACCGATGCTAGAACCCTTACAAACGGTGATGATTTTCAAAAAGAACTGTGAACCTAATACAGTTTCAGCCGGAGAGGTGATCTTTAAACAAGGTGAACCCGGTCATTTAATGTACGGTATTATTGAAGGGGAAGTGCAGTTTATTATTGATGGAAAACAAGCCGAAACCCTCAAAGCGGGAGATGTGTTTGGAGAGGGGGCAATTGTTAATCCGGAGCATACTCGACGTTCAACGGCTACGGCGAAAACGGATTGTGTCCTAGCAATTTTAGATAAAGAACGTTTTATGTTTGCAGTGCAACAAACTCCGATGTTTGCTTTAGAAGTGATGAGAAGTTATTCAGATCGGGTGAATGCTTTGAGACATTTGATTTAATTTTTTAATTGAAAACTGGAGTTTAGACGAATAAGAATTGAAAACTCAGTCGATTTCAAGGAACAACCCGTTTGAGGTCAGTGAATCTAAACTCCAGTCCTATCAGATTCTGAATTTTTTTTGAATTAATCAACGGTTTTAGCGTCTCGAAATTTGCCGATTATCCGACAATAATTTAACGCCGATTCTAGCCCTATTGCACGGTAATTTTCCACAGGGCGCGATTGTAGTAATTGGCATCGGCTCCTACGATTTTAGGACTTTCAAAACCGGATGATGCTTTCCAGCCTCCCTCGGCTCCTCGATCTCCTTTAATGGGTTCTCCATCTGAGAACAAATACCGCTTGGTTTCTTGATTTTCTATCAGCACAGATGTGTTGAGTAACTTAAAAGAGTTTGGGCTAACTTTTTCCATAAACTTCTCCTGGTCAAGTTGTTCGTGAGTCATGCAAATAACATCTGTTTAATTTATCATCTATTTGATTTAACTTGAGTTAATTTTTGTGGAGATGTTTACGAAATTATTCAATCTTTTCTGCTTTTACATTTCATAAACTTCATCTTTTGTATTTTTTATTCACGACAATTTAACGCAAAAACACAGATTTTTATTTGACAAATATCTAGAAACATGATAAGAATTTATCTTCAAAATCAAACTGTAAGGTGTTGAGTGTAGTACCCGAGAACGCTTGCACTTTGAGATGGCGACAACTCATTTCCTGGCTATATTAAAAGATTACGAAGAACCTCTACAAACGGTTTGAATTATGTTACAGTAATCCCTAAAATTGCGCTTAAAGTGCGCTTAAAGTCGTAAAAACGCAGCATTTGACAACGAGGAGTTTTCAATTATGGCTATAAAAGTCGCAATTAATGGATTTGGTCGCATTGGACGTTTAGTGATGCGTTCCGCGATTAAAAATCCTGAAATTGAGTTTGTTGCGATTAATGACCTCGTACCTGCTGAAAACTTAGCTTATTTATTCAAGTACGATTCGACTCACGGTAAGCTTGAAAGCAAAGTTGAAGCGAAGGATGATAACATCATCGTTGATGGACACTCGATTCGTTGCACTTCGGTCAGAAATCCCGACCAATTGCCTTGGAAGGAGATGGGAATAGACTATGTGGTTGAGTCTACGGGGCTATTTACTACTTATGATGGCGCTTACAATCATATTACGGCCGGTGCCAAACGGGTGATTATTTCCGCCCCGACCAAAGACCCTGACAAAGTAAAAACGTTGTTGATGGGGGTCAACCACGAAGAATTTAGTCCCCAAGACCATTTAATTGTTTCTAATGCCAGTTGTACCACGAACTGTTTAGCGCCGGTTGCGAAAGTTATTCAAGATAACTTTGGTTTAGCAGAAGGGTTGATGACAACGGTTCACTCGATGACGGCGACACAACCGACAGTTGATGGCCCGAGTAAAAAAGATTTTCGCGGAGGACGCGGTGCCGCCCAAAATATTATTCCGGCTTCTACGGGGGCGGCAAAAGCGGTCACATTGGTTTTACCCGAACTCAAAGGAAAATTAACGGGGATGGCATTTCGGGTTCCGACTCCGGATGTTTCTGTTGTTGACTTAACCTTTAAAACCGAAAAATCGACCAGTTACAAAGAGATTTGTGCAGCGATGAAAGCGGCATCGGAAGGGGCGATGAAAGGCGTTTTAGGGTATACCGAAGACCCGGTTGTTTCCACTGATTTTGTGACCGATTCTCACTCTAGTATTTTTGATGCGGATGCGGGAATGGAGTTGAATTCTAACTTCTTTAAAGTCGTTTCTTGGTACGATAACGAGTGGGGTTATTCCTGTCGGGTGGTTGATTTGATGTTATCGATCGCGAAGAAAGACGGGTTATTGTAAACTCGGTGAGTGAGGGTGGGCAATGCTCGCCCTATCTATTTAAAATTTTGACTTAATTTTGAAGGGTTAAATTTTACCCAAACGATTGCTTTTAAAATTACGATTGAACTCTATGTCTGAACTGCCGCCATTGAATACTGATACGATTTGGGCAATTCTAAACGAGGATCTTGATGATGCCACCGTCAATCAATTACTTTGGTATCATCTGGGTTATCGCTACAACTCAGAAGACCAAAGTTGGGATTGTACCAATGTTGAACCCGCTTGGCAAGAGGAGTATCCCGAACCTCCAGACTTTATTGACAGTCGCCCTGCAACCGTGAAATTAACTCGATCTATCCCCAAAGAATATAAACAGTTACTCAAAGAACAGTTAGGGTTTACCGGATATAAAGTCGGTGAATTTACTCCGGCTCAGGCCCGTCGTGCCACCGCAGCGAACTGGTTACTTGCCAAAATGAAGCAAAGCTAAACTGGTGAAGGGTCAGTGTCAGTAAATCTTGACCGTTCGGTAGATTACGGCTCTCCTCACTGTATCGTAGTTTAAAATAACGGTACAGTGATAGTAACAAACAAGTACACAAAAATTTACAACGGTCAGATAAAAAACCCTCTCTGATCTAGCAACTCCGTATAGGAGAGGCCATAAGCTCTATAGGTGGAACCGAAACATCATGTTTGAATACTTTTCAGATAAAGCCATT
>CAZNCM010000197.1:8617-10689 GCA_964571155.1 uncultured Lyngbya sp.
GAACAACTGCTGTTAGGGATTCTGGGAGAAGGAACCAGTGTCGCAGCTAAACTGTTGTCGGATAAAGGAGTTACCCTCGAAGACGCCAGGCGAGAAGTTGAATCTATTATTGGACGGGGTTCGGGCTTTATTCCCGCAGAAATTCCCTTCACTCCCCGAGCTAAACGGGTCTTTGAAGGCTCCCTACAAGAAGCTCGTCAATTGGGAAACAACTACATCGGCCCGGAACACATCTTACTAGGATTATTGCAGGATGAAGAAGGGGTTGCCGCAAAAGTTCTAGAAAATTTTAGCATTGAGAGAGCCAAACTTCGCACTGATATTATCAGAGCTTTGGGAGAGGATGCGGGGTCAACCGTCTCAGCCGGAGGGCGGGCTTCCGGAAGCAAACGCACTGTCACTCTTGATGAATTTGGGACCAATTTAAGCAAATTAGCCGCAGAAGGTAAACTTGATCCGGTTGTTGGCCGGGAACGGGAAATTGAACGGGTAATCCAAATTCTCGGGCGTCGGACCAAAAATAACCCCGTATTAGTCGGTGAACCGGGAGTCGGGAAAACGGCGATTGCTGAAGGGCTAGCCCAACGTATCGTTCAAGAAGATATTCCTGAACTCTTAGCCGATAAGCAAGTGTTTAGCTTGGATATGGGGTCGTTAGTGGCCGGAACTCGCTTTAGAGGAGAATTTGAAGAACGACTCAAAAAGATCGTTGAAGAAATTCGAGCGGCCGGAAATATTATCCTCGTCATTGACGAAATTCACACCATTGTCGGCGCCGGGGCAATTGAAGGCAGCATGGACGCCGCGAATATGCTGAAACCCGCCCTCGCCCGAGGAGAATTGCAGTGTTTGGGCGCGACAACCCTCGATGAATATCGCAAGCATATTGAACGAGATGCGGCTTTAGAACGACGCTTCCAGCCAGTTATGGTCGGTGAACCCAGTGTCGAAGATACGGTGGAAATTCTATTCGGGTTGCGTTCAGCTTACGAACAACACCACAGACTCACCATTACTGATCAAGCGGTATACGCCGCAGCAAATTTATCCGATCGTTACATTAGCGATCGCTTCTTACCCGATAAAGCCATTGATTTAATCGATGAGGCGGGTTCTCGCGTGCGGGTGATGAACTCTAAACCGTCACCGGAAACTCAAGAACTTAAGCGGGAATTGTCGGATATTATCCGCGAAAAAGAAGAAACGGTTAAAAAACAAGATTTTGAGAAGGCCGGAGAGTTACGCGATCGCGAAATCGAACTCAAAGAGAAAATCGAAGCGGTGACAAAAGGTCAAGAAACCAGCAAAGCCCCCTTACAACTGATGGTGGGTGAGGAAGATATTGCCGAAGTGTTGGCCGCGTGGACCAGTATTCCGGTGAGTAAACTCACGGAGTCTGAGTCTCAGAAATTGCTGCATATGGAAGAAACGCTTCACCAACGTCTTATCGGTCAAGATGAAGCCGTTAGCGCTGTTTCTCGGGCAATTCGACGGGCGCGTGTCGGCTTGAAGAACCCCAACCGTCCGATCGCGAGTTTTATCTTCTCGGGTCCGACTGGGGTGGGTAAGACGGAGTTAACCAAAGCGTTAGCCGCCTATTTCTTCGGTTCAGAAGAAGCGATGATTCGCTTGGATATGTCCGAGTTTATGGAACGTCATACGGTGTCTAAGTTGATTGGTTCGCCTCCGGGATATGTCGGGTTTGATGAAGGTGGACAACTCACTGAAGCTGTGCGGCGTCGTCCTTACACGGTGGTCTTGTTTGACGAAATCGAAAAAGCACACCCCGATGTGTTTAATATGTTGCTGCAAATTCTTGAAGACGGACGGTTAACCGATGCTAAAGGACGTACCGTTAGCTTTAAGAACACCTTGATTATTATGACCTCTAATATTGGGTCGAAAGTGATTGAAAAAGGTGGCGGTGGACTGGGCTTTGAGTTGGGCGAACCGGGAGAGGATATACAATACACTCGTATTCGCAACTTGGTCAATGAAGAATTGAAGCAATTTTTCCGCCCAGAATTCCTCAACCGTTTGGATGAAATTATTGTCTTCCGTCAGTTAGAACG
>CAZNCM010000197.1:10699-10943 GCA_964571155.1 uncultured Lyngbya sp.
AAGTTCGTCACATTGCTGATATTATGTTGCAAGAAGTCTTCAGACGTCTGCGTGAAAAAGGCATGACGATTGAAGTTACTGACAAGTTTAAGGAACATCTGATCGAAGTGGGTTATGACCGAAATTACGGGGCTAGACCGATGCGCCGTGCGGTGATGAGTCTGTTAGAAGATGCCTTAGCCGAAGCGATGTTATCGGGTGTATTGACAGAAGGAAATCATGCGTTAGTTGACATGGATGAGGA
>CAZNCM010000198.1:0-2429 GCA_964571155.1 uncultured Lyngbya sp.
CCCATGCTCCGGCTTTATCAACTTTACCTCTCGATCCCGATTTATCGCCTCGTTCAGCCGCAGAGGAATTAGGGTATACTTTTCTTCCTTGTGTGTTGGTGGGGTTAAGTCGGGCGCCGCAGTTTGTGACTCCTGCATTCGAGACTCCAAGTTCGCGTTTTTCATCGGATCTGATCTGGGGGAATACTGTCGATGCGGTTGTTGTTCCTGCCACAGCCTGCGGTGGGAGTGCTATTCTAAGTTTTAGTCATCACCAGACTCAGATTATTGCAGTGGAGGAAAATCAAACTCAGATGCAAGTTTCTCCAGAATCACTCGGAATAAAAGCTATTACGGTGAATTCCTATCTGGAAGCTTTAGGGGTTTTGGCGGCTTTTCGAGCCGGAATTGATCCCCATACTCTGCGTCCAAATCTGCTAGCGATCGCTAAAATTAATTCGAGTTCTTTTGTTTAAACTGTTTTTTTGTTTTTGCATTTTATCAAAATATCGTGGTAGAACATAGTCCTAAAAATCCAGAATTTGAATCGTTAACGCGCACCCAAGTTCTTGTGGCAATGGGGGGAACGGCGACGTTACTGTTTATTGTTGCTAAATTGTGGCTTTCTTTGGGGAACATCTCGATGTTACCTGTGCATTTTACCCCCATTGATCTATTGTGGGGTTTGACCATTGGGATTGTAATTACCCTTGCTAGTTCAGTCATTTATCGGGTTTGGCCGGCTTATAGTCGCAGTGCTGATTTATATTTGAAGTTAGTGCTTACGCCGCTTTTATGGCCGGATTTGTTGTGGTTAGGATTGTTACCGGGTTTAAGTGAGGAATTGCTTTTTCGAGGTGTGATTTTGGCTGCGTTTGGCTTTACTCCGATGGGGTTAGTGATTTCTAGTGTTTGTTTTGGGGTGCTGCATTTTAGTGGTTCTCAACAATGGCCTTATGTAATTTGGGCAACCGTGGTCGGATTAATTTTGGGATATAGTGCGATCATCACAGGGAATTTACTTGTTCCGATTGTCGCTCATATTTTCACTAACTTGATCTCCGGTTGTTTATGGAAGTTAAAATATATTGGACAAGGAACAGAATTATAAGTGATAAATTATGAATGATAACAATAATTAATTCTTAGAATATAAATATCTTAGTTTTCCGATTGGGGAGTTCTTTTCAGAATTGATATTTTACATTCATAATTGAGTTCAAGGCTGACTTACTCAAATTTTAGCTGGAGATGATTGCTCATGCAAATCTCATTTGAATCAGACACTCTATCTTTAGAAATCCCTCGTGAAATCGTTCTCCATGTCACCCCAGAACAGTTTGAAGCGATCGCGATTATGAACCGGGATTTAAGACTAGAACGTACAGCACAAGGAGAGTTAATTGTGAATCCTCCCACGGGTGGCGAATCAGGTAAGCGGAACTTGAATATTAGCAGACAATTTGGGAACTGGGTTGAAGCACACCTAGAATTAGGAGAAGGCTTTGATTCTTCGACAGGATTTAGACTTCCGAACGGTGCTAATCGTTCTCCTGATGTATCTTGGGTAAGTCGAAACCGTTGGGAAATGTTAACTGAAAAACAGCGAAAAGGCTTTGTTCCCCTCTGTCCTGATTTTGTGGTAGAATTGCGGTCTGAATCGGATCGTCTTTCCAAACTTCAAGCCAAACTGCGGGAATATATGGATAATGGCGCTCAACTTGGATGGTTAATTGATCCGCAAAATAAACAAGTAGAAATCTATCGCAGCAGTCAAGATACAGAGATTTTAGTTAACCCCACTCATCTTTCTGGTGAGGATATTTTACCGGGGTTTATTTTAGACTTGAAACAGATATTCTAGTTTGAAGTAATGGGCAGAAAACGAGAAAGCAATTCGCTAAAATCTGGGGAGACAACTCAAATTGAGATCTACTTATCTTGATCAGAAAGAATGATCTGACGTAATTGTGTTGCTGTCCAGTCAGCAGCTTCTAGGGGGATAAGATGTCCAACATTCTCAATGGTAATCAGTTTAGCATTCGGAAGAAGACCAATAACATCACTTTGAATCAAGCTATAGGAAATTACCGGGTCATCTTTAGACGCTAAAACAGTTATAGGTATGTGCAATTTTACAATTTGATCGGCAATTGAGTGATTCATTCCCTCCAATAACCACCAGCGCCAAGCCGCATCTTCAACACTCTGATGAGTTTGAATCGCTACAGCATATTGTTCTTTATTTAAAGGGCGTTGAGTTGCATTTTTAATCGTTGTTGTCGCATTTTCTGCACTGGGATGGTGATTAAGCAGTCGTTGTTTTTCTTCCTCCGGCATCGGTTCTTGAGTCGGGGGTGATGGGGCAATTAAAATAATTTTTTGGGGCGGATAATCACAGTTTATAGCCACTTGCAAAGCCAATTTCCCCCCCATTGAATGTCCGATTA
>CAZNCM010000198.1:2439-4188 GCA_964571155.1 uncultured Lyngbya sp.
AAAGAATAATTTTTGAGCTTGAGATCGGCTAGGGTTTGCGATATAATCTCAGCATACTGCTGCAAAGTCGGTTTTTGAGGGGCAGGTGTTCCACCAAATCCAGGAATATTGAAGGCAATACAATGAAAGTCTGTTAGTTGTTGAGCCACCCACTGCCAGCTCAGTGCAGCACCCCCAAAATAGTGAAGAAAGACTAGCGTTTTGTCTCCACTACCCCACTCAACAAAGGGATACGCTTCTTTTTCTGTTGACATTTTTATCTCCATGTATTGTAGGAATAGTGACTCTTAATGATGAACTGACGCAACTGATCCCCCATCAACACGATAGTTAGAACCTACGACAAAACTAGATTGTTCTGAACAGAGAAATGCAATTACAGCAGCCACTTCCTGAGCCTTTCCCCGACGTTTTAAGACTAGATGAGGACGATCTTCTTTCAAGAAGCTATCAATTGCTTGCTCAAAACTAACATTGAGTTTTTGCGATCGCTGTTCCATCATTTTATCGGTCATCGGAGTTGCAATAAACGCAGGAGATACAGAATTAACCAGGATACCATCTTGAGCATAGGCACTCGATAGATTTTTGGTTAAATTCAAAATTGCAGCTTTAGCGGCACAATAAGGCATCTCATCGGTGTAGGGCTGTACCGCATCTTCTGAACCGACTAACACGATACGTCCCCAACCTGCCTGTTGCATCAAGGGAATAAAAGCACGACAAACTCGTACTGCTGCCATAAAATCAACTTCAATGGTTTCGTACCAATCTTGATCCGTGAGTTCTAAAAATTCTTTTTGAGCGCCAGTAATTCCGGCTGCATTAACTAAAATATGAAGGGAACCAAATTGATTGATAATTTTCTGTTTAGCAACTTCAATTTCTTCTAAATTTGTTAAGTCAGCTTGAACGGCTATCACTTCCCCAATTTTTTTGATTTCTTCAACTGCCGACTCTAGCTTTTGAGAGGTTTTATCGAGTAAAACAATTTTTACCCCCTCGGCTGCCAATAATTTAGCGGTGGCTTGACCAATCCCTGAATCGCCGCCAGTAATGAGCGCAACTTTACCTTTTATACCGAAGTCCATGAAATTTATCAAAATACCAATGTCGCTCCTAATCATAAAGAGAATTTTATGGAGATTCCTCTATCAAAAGTCAGGGACAAGTAATCAAGAAATCAAAATAGTTTTCTTCTGTTAAACAGAACTGACTCGAACTCTGGATTTGACCGATGTTCCCCGATCCACTCAGTTTTGGAGGGACAGCATGGACGACTCAACAACCCATGCTACAATTAAAGCTGAGAATTGGATATCGGTTGCAGTTGTTGCTTTCAGTGCTGACAGTTTTGTTCTGTTTTACTTGGCATTGCTCACCTTCCGAAATCTCTGTCTCTACATTTATCCGATTTGGGAGGTCAATTGTATGTCCGTTTATGTAGGTAATCTTTCTTACCAGGTAACTGAAGAAGATTTAAGATCGGTATTTGCTGAATATGGCACTGTTAAGCAAGTGAGCATCCCCACGGATCGCGAAACAGGTCGTCCTCGGGGCTTTGCGTTCGTTGAGATGGATGCGGATACCCAAGAGCAAGCAGCGATTGAAAAACTTGATGGCGCGGAATGGATGGGACGTGACCTCAAAGTGAATAAGGCAAGACCTCGCGAAGATCGAGGTTCCTCTTTCGGTCAAGGAGGCAGAGGAGATCGTTTCTCTAACCGCTATTAAGTTCCGAGATTGACG
>CAZNCM010000198.1:4198-9123 GCA_964571155.1 uncultured Lyngbya sp.
TAGATTCAGTATGCGACGGGATAAAACCCGTCTTGCTGCTGTTGAATGAAAAGCGATCTGTTGAGCAAGATCGGCAGAAATTTACAGGAGAGGAGATCGAATGGCTCAAGTTATCGTCGGTGAAAGTGAGCAACTAGAATCAGCTTTGCGTCGGTTCAAGCAAAAAGTCTCTCGGGCAGGGATTTTTGCAGACATGAAAAAGAACCGTCACTTTGAAACACTGGCTCAAAAACAAAAGCGGAAAGAAATCGCGAGACATCGGGAACGCCGACGCCTCCGCAACTCTCGCAAACGGTTTTAAAATAACCAAATTGGAGAAAGGGTTACTGTCAAATAAATCACTTTAACTCTCCTCAAACCTCTGACTCCCGAAGGTTTCATTTATAGATTTCTTTGGGAGTTGATCTCAAAAAAATAATCGTCAGAGATAATTTAAGTCAATAATTGAGAGCGACAAGGCTGAATCGGATAAGTTTACTATATACTAAAGTCTGTTCAGAGGTTGACTTCCTTTTCTCCTTTTTGGAGAACCTCAAAATTAAGAGTCTCCTTTTTCTCCACCTTCTAAACAGACTATGCCCAAAATTCTTGTTATTACCAACGGCAAAGGTGGCGTGGGTAAAACGACAACCGCAGTCAATTTAGCCGCAATCCTTTCCAAACGCTTCTCAACCCTATTAGTCGATGCTGATCCGCAAAATTCGGCAGGCTGGTGGGTTGAGCGGGGTGAAATGCCTTTCGAGTTATCTTGTGAAACCCGTCCTCCACTGTTACAACAACTCAAACAAATCAAAAACGTTGACTTAGTGGTGATCGATACCCCTCCTGCTTTACAATCAAGTTCTCTACTGACGGCGATCGCCATTGCGGATTTTCTAGTTCTCCCGAGTCAAGTCGCACCCATGGATTTAGTGGCTTTAATTGAAACCGTGAAACACACGATCGCTCCAGCCAAAGTCGCTCATCGGGTTCTCCTGACTAAAGTCGATCCTCGGAGTTTGGGGGATGCACTCGAAGCCCAAAAATCCTTGCAAGAAACCGGAATTCCAGTGTTTAGAAATTTCGTTCGGTCCTACAAAGCCCACGAACGTTGTCCCCTCGACGGTGTACCCATTACCCAAGCCAAAAGCAGCAACGCCAGAGAAGCCGCTTCTGATTATCGTCGAGTCGCCTCTGAACTGTTGAGTTATTTGAATTAGAAAACAAATAAGATCTTTGATTTTAAGACTTTTCCCTATTTATGACGGAGAGGATGTCAAGATTTAATTTTATAGTGAATTGACCAGCATGATAGAAATTGGCGGATTTTCCGTTCCCCCTGCACACAAACGACGCATTGAAATTCCAGTTGCTCGTCTCCCTACACAAACAATGTTGTCGTTACCTGTGGTTGTGATTAACGGTGTGACTAAGGGGCCGCGACTCTGGTTAAGTGCTGCAATTCATGGGGATGAACTCAATGGCGTGGAAATTATTCACCGAGTTCTCCAACAAATTTCGCCGCAAGAATTGCGAGGAACGGTGATCGCAGTTCCCATTGTCAATGTATTTGGCTTTATCGATCAATCTCGGTATCTTCCGGATCGTCGGGATCTCAATCGAGCTTTTCCGGGTTCTAAACGGGGATCTTTGGGAGGGCGTTTGGCATTGTTATTTATGGAAGAAATTGTTAACCGTTGTACCCATGGTATTGATTTACATACCGCTTCTGATCATCGCAATAATTTACCTCAAATTCGCGCCAACCTAGATGATCCTCAAACCTACGAATGTGCTAAAGCTTTTGGTGCGCCTGTGATTATTCACTCTCAAACCCGTGATGGTTCGCTGCGACAAGCTGCAACTCAACAGGGAATTCCGGTGTTACTCTACGAGGCTGGAGAGGCGTTACGCTTCGATCCTCATGCCATTGGAGTTGGGGTTGAAGGGGTGTTGCGGGTGATGACGGCTTTGGGAATGTACGAACCGAAAGTTCATACTCGACCAAACGCTCCGGTGGAAGTCCGCAAGACTCGATGGATACGGGCTTCTAGCAGTGGAATTTTACTCTTAAGTGTTAAACTCGGGGAAAGAGTCTACGAAAAACAAATTCTAGGGGTGATCTCTGATGCCTTTGGAGATGCGAGTGTTCGGATACGCGCACCGATTAATGGATTGGTGATTTGTACTCAACAAAATCCTTTAGTCAATCAAGGTGACGCAATCATTCATTTAGCTGCTTTTTAAATTCTGATGATCATGATTGGTTATGGTACATTTCTGTTCAAAAAAGGTGCTTGTTTGTCAAAATCGCACTTGTCGTAAACAAGGTTCGGCTGAAGTTTTAGCTGCTTTTCAAGCAGAATCTATTCCTGATGTTGGTATTGAAGCAACCGGGTGTTTAGGACAATGTGGTAATGGGCCGATGGTGATCATTTTACCGGAGGAAGTTTGGTACGATCGCATTCAACCTGAAGAAGTTTCGACGATTGTTGAATATCATTTGTATGGAGGAGAACCGGTTCAAGCTTTGCTCTATCAAAAATTTGCTTCACACCATTTGTCTTGAACTGGTAAGGAGAAAGAATTGATTTTCCTCTATACATCTTTTCTTTCTCCTTCCGATATTTTACTCCGCAGGATGGGTTAAAAATGGAACTTCTATAACTTCACCCTCGACTGTTCCAACTTTCACTTTTAAACCCTTTCCACCTGCTTTGGTGCGAATATATCCCAACCCTAAAAATTCGCTTTCAGTTTCAATAAAACTGGTGAGTTTACCGACTTTTTGATCCTCTACTTTTATTTCGGTTCCTACGGCAACGGGAGCCTCTAATTTGAGTCCCCAAAGTTTTTGTTTTACCCCTTTATAAGTATTTAAACGAGCGATAGTTTCTTGACCAATATAGCAACCTTTTTCAAAAGAGATTGTTTGCCATAATCCTGCTTCTAAAGGGTTATAATCATCAGTTAGTTCAGAATCAGGGAAAGGTCTTCCTTGCTCGATCCGAAGTTGTTCCCAGATGCGATTTCCCATGGCGATCGCTCCTGATGCGATCAAGGTTTTCCAGATCGAAACGGCATGATCAATGGATACTATTAATGTATATCCTGTTGTCGTTAAACCGCTCCCAACTGCCACTCGGACAGGAATATTTTCTATTTCAACTTGTTGATGGGTTGCATAAGGTTGATCGCTCAGAGGACTTATTCCTAAGCCTTCTAAAAGTTGATGACTTTGCGGCCCAATTAAACTAAAAATAGCATTTTCTGTACTAATATCTTTTAATTCAACTCGATCCATCGGGAATATATATCGATCTAGCCAGTCGATTAACATCTGACGACGGTTCGGTGAAACTAACATTAAAACCGCATCTTCGGTTACATAAAATGTGGTTAAATCAATGGTACGAGCTGTAGAGCTGACAAACACACTATCACATCCCTGTCCGGGTTGCAAAGATTGAATATCATTGGTACTTTGGTTGTGTAAAAACCGCAATCGATCTTCGTCAGAAATCTGGAGAAGTCCCCAATGACTCCGATCACATAATGCAACACCGCTTTGAGTCGCTGCGATCGCTTTACTATCATTTCCAAAACTGAGAGGAACCGTTGTAGAGTTTTCTAATGTAGCCCCTTGAGCGGTTTGAATGTCACGTAAAGGTTGAATCATGGTTTAGTGTTTGAGAGTAAAGGTTGAGTCTATATCATCAGAAAAATTATGCCTAACTTCACGGCTCATTATTATCTTAAAATTATCCAACCAATCTTTAAGAGGGCGCTGCGGTTTGCGCCCCTACCGTGTAAATTCTTGGGTTAATTATTGGGGGATATGAACCCCAATTTTTTGACCGTCAGGCTTATAAACTTCTAGAGGAATCTGAGCATTATCACTAATAGATTCTAGGGCAATTTTCAAGGTTTGAACGTGTTTTTCAGCCTCATTGCGTTTTTGGGGGTTTCCACTGCGATCGCCTGTAATGGCAGTATTTTCAATTTTCTCGACATAGTTAGGCGCGAGGCGAACTGTAATCAAATCTCGACTCACACTATAACTACAAATGGTCGGAGAACCCGTACAAGCAGTTTTCAAATCTTGACGGGCTTTATTCACCCGAGAAGCGACCTTATTTTCTGCTTCTGCTTGCTTCCAAGACTTAGTATAAGACGTCATCAACGGTTGAATTTCTACATGATAGGAACTACTCATCGGAACTCGTTTCCCATAAGTCACCGCTTGAGACCAGTATTTTACCGCTTCTGACCAAGCCCCCCGCTCCGCAAAGATATTGGCTTGATCGGCATTATTCACCGCTCGGTTGTAAGCATCAAGTCCGACTTGTTCAATTGTTTTGCGATCTCTGGCATCTTCCAACTGGGGCTGATATCGCGCCAGCAACAGTTGCGCCTCTTGATAAGCGGTAGTTCCGGGGGCAACAGAAGCCAATGTATTGGTCGAACTCTGCCAGGTCTCATAAACCAATTGCCAACTTTCCACGCCTCTGGCGACTCCCTGACGGGCTTGAGCGACTTGAGCGACTTTTTTGGCTTCGGCGAGGGTGCGGCTGGCTTGACGTTCGAGAGCGAGGCGTCCTCTAACTTCGGCTAAATTTGCCCGATATTGTTCAAGTCGATTTTGAGCAAAAGGATAAATGGTATTTTCTGGGGGAACCTGTTCAAGTTGAGCGATCGCTTGTTCCCAGCGCGTTTTGATCTGATCCCACTCCTCGACTTCATAGGGAGGGTTTTGGGCTTCTTCTGAGGCTAACCCTGCCATCCATAAGGCTTTGACGACTGCCTCTAATTCTTTAGAATCTTGTTTATAAGTTGATAAAAGCGCTCGGGCTTGGCGATGATAGGGCGACCAAAACGGAATTCTTTGGAGTTGTTTTATGGCTCCATTGAGCTGTTCTTTGGCAATTCCGGGTGCTTGAGAAGTG
>CAZNCM010000198.1:9133-10940 GCA_964571155.1 uncultured Lyngbya sp.
TTCTGACTTTTGAGCTTGTTGTTTGGCGGTATCAATCACCTGACATTCACCAATCACACAAGGGCGAGTCATCACATATACACACCCAAAAATGGCGAGTAAACTGATGCCAATTTGAGGGGTAAGTAAGGGATTTTTTTGTGTCTTTTCTGCGGGAACCTCTGGTTGTTCATCGAGGCTTTCCCGTAATGATTTTGGCTGTGGGTTCTCAGATGTTGATTGAGGTTTTGCGCCTATTTCTTGGAGATCTTGAGGATCAAAAGGATTATCTTCCCAATCTGAAAAGGGATTGAGTGTTTCAAGTTCCTGGCGTTTGTCTTGAATTTCAACTGACGAATCTTGGGCGTTATTTTTTTGCAGTTTTCCTGGCTTTTCTTTAATAAGTGTAGTTTTCATGGGTTATTTTCCTCTGATGCTAAAACACACCCGATTTGTGTTTGATAATAGTGTTCGATACAGAAAAAATTATTCATCCTTAAGGATACAATGTTGAAAAATAATTTTGTTAAATTTCAAAAAAGTCACCATAGGTTTCTCCATAACAGACCGTTTGTATACTAAAGCGTCCGCCATACTTTTTAAACGGTTCCGAGGCATATCCCATCGCTACGATACAACAAACATCCACCTCCTCGGGAATTTTAAAGGCTTCCTTAACTTGAGTTGTTACAAATCCTTCCATCGGACAACTGTCAACTCCGTAACTTTGAGCCACAATCATCAGATAAGCAACGGATAACATCGTGTGGCGGTTTGTCCAAGCTTCGAGAGAGTCAAAACAAGGACGATTTTCAAACAAAGCCGGAACACTGGAGCGAATAAAATCAGCATAGGCATCATTCATCGCTGCTTGCTCTTTACCCAGTTCAATCACGGATTCAATATAATCAGATTGATTAACACGGCGATCGCCACAGCAGATCAAGACCACAGGTGCTTCTTCGACTTGACGCTGATCAAACGCACAGGCTTTCAACTTTTGTTTGTTTTCTCGACTGCGAACGACGATAAACCGCCAGGGTTGAAGGTTGTATCCAGAAGGAGCTTGTAAGCCGAGTCGGAGGATTTCCTGGATGATCACGCTGGGAATCATATCGCTTTTGAAAGCGCGAGCCGCCCGTCGCCGTTCGATCGCTTGTCTGAGATTAATTGAAGGTTCCATGATAGTTGTTTGAGTTTGATGAGTTGATCACAGGACAGGAGACGGAAGCATTAAACACCAGTTGCCATTTATTTTAAGGGAAGTTGTTGTCAATTTCTGCTATTTCAATCCCAACTCCCGTTTCAGCAGATTAATGGACTCGGCACCGATATAATTTTCACAGCAGAGCAGTTGTGGGGGACGGATAATTTCATCTCGGTTTCCTTGAACAGATTCTTTTACCGTCTCAAAACTCGCCTGATCGCAAATAATCACCCGAGCGCTGCGAACAATCGCGTTAATCTTGTAAGTATCCGTCAGTTGAGCGGTCATCACCAAGACTTGCTCACCTCGTAAGCTGTGAATAATCACTTCTGTGGCTCGGAGCAACCCAGAACTGAGGCTGACAATTCCCAAATAGGTACCTTTGGGTAAATCTTGAACCAGTTCAATTTCACGAGCGTAGTCATAAATATCAATGGGAATGACCCGAACTGATTTGGGAGCCGCGATCGCTTCTGCTTGGCCGATAAAATAACGACTGGTGACAATAGTTCCCGATGGGACTTGCTCAATCGTTTCAGCAAGTTGTTCGACTGGGACTAACTGTACAGGAATCCGCAGGCATTGTTCAAGTTCCTGAGCCATCAACTGACCAATCCCAAT
>CAZNCM010000199.1:0-1376 GCA_964571155.1 uncultured Lyngbya sp.
TTCCATCTGGACTAAAAGCAACGCTGGTTACTTGAGCTTGATGTCCTGCGAGAGTCGCCATTAATTGACCTTGCAAGTTCCAAAGTTTAACGGTTTGATCAGCACTTGTTGTGGCAATTAATTGTCCATCTGGACTAAAAGTAACACTGGTTACTTGAGCTTCATGTCCTTCAAGGGTTTTAACTAAAGTTCCATCAGTTGACAAAAGCTTCACTGTTCCATCTGCACCGGCTGTGGCAATTAATCTTCCATCTGGACTAAAGGCTACATCATTAATACTGCCAGAAGATCCTTGAATTGAAGGAATGACTGTTCCAACAGCATTTTGCAAACTTTGTTGAATGGGAACTGGAACTCTCTTAAGTTTGGTGTTGCTCTGACCTGTAATCTGAATCGCTAAGATCAGCCCTTCTTCTGGCGAAGTCGTTATTAAAGTATTGACTTCATCTGCCTTCTGAAGAAGTTGAACTTCGAGCAAGCTTTTTTCTGCTTTATATTTTTGGTCAATAGCAAAAATAGCAAATGCAGACAGCCCACTAATTACAAGAATAGAAAGTACACGTTGCCGTACATAAAACCGTTGTCTAGCAAGATAAAGTTTTTGTTCGGCTTCTCGTTGTTCTCGTTCGGCTTCAAGCAGTTTTTTTGCAGCTAATATCTCTGTCTCTTTCTGTTCACGTTCCACCTCTAAACTAAACCGAACAAACTCCTGCTCCAATTGACTCAGATCCTGATAACTCTGAGCGTCTTCAAGCAAAGCTCCCCGCCACAGAACACTCGGATCATAATGTCGCTCGTGCCACTGTTCTGCGGCAGATTTCAACCGCCAGCGCTTTCGCAGATTAATCCGTTCATCTTCGAGCCATTCTACCAATCGCGGCCAATTTCGCACGAGTGCTTCGTGAGCCACTTCCACCTGGGTATCAGCAGACTGTTCCCCTTCTGTAAGTCGTACCAACCGAGCTTGGATCAACCTGTCCAACACCCGATCAATTCGATCTCTAGCTTCTCCTTGCTGATAGAGAGATTGGTGTGGAATTCGACTGCTGGTGACTTCCAAACCTTCGGTTGGTTTCACCATTTTGAGCAAGATTCGTTTGAGAGCAACTTGGTCTTCTGGAATCAGTTGATTGTAGAGTTCATCCGCACTCCGAGAAAGAGCCGAACGACCCCCACCCAAACGCTTGTAGGTTTCCCAAGTGACTCGGTTCCGTTCTCGGTTCTCCCACAGTTTCAGCAAAGTAAACTGCAACAAAGGCAACGCCGCAGGTTCCCCCAGTACATCTTCTAGCAGTTTTTCGACCAAACCTTCTTCAAACTTCAATCCAATGGACTCTGCGGGTTTTTCAATGGCTTCGCGCAGTTCTTTGGCGTCC
>CAZNCM010000199.1:1386-10810 GCA_964571155.1 uncultured Lyngbya sp.
CATCGCCGTGACTCGCACCTGTCCCCGTTCAAAAGCTTGTTGCAGGTTGGGGTACAAAGCCACCCGACTTTCAAAGTCCGTTCGCATCGTCGCGATCACAAGATGGCGGTTTTTAGAAGACTGAATAACCGTTAACAAGTTATCTATAAAAGCCTGACGAGTTTGATCGTTCACACAGAGGGTAAATATCTCCTCAAATTGGTCAATCACCAGGACTCCCGGCTGGCAACTGCCTTTATTCAAAAGTTTTAGGAGATGTTTCGGATCGGCCTGAAATTTTTCAATTTGTTGATCTATCCAGGTATTGAGGTTTTGTTCTTCGGGACACAGAACACGAGCCAAATTGTTCAAAGGATGACTGCCGGGAACCATCGGCGAATAGTAATGCCAGGTTTCGCTTTCTGGCAATCTTCCCGCTTTTAAACTGGGAATTAGTCCTCCCAAGACGATAGAAGACTTTCCACTTCCCGAAGACCCAATTACCGCTAAAAAGTGCTGATTTTGGAGATGCTTCAGCAGTTTGTTCAGCAGTCGTTGCCGTCCATAAAACAGGTTGTAGTTTTTCTCGTGAAACGCTTCCAAACCCAAGTAGGGACACAAACTATCCGGCAGTTCTGGAGCCAGAGAGGGGTCAAATTCGACAAGGGTTGCATCGGGGGGTTCTTGTCCTTTGCGGTGGAGAATTGATGTCCAGTAGTCCAATAAACTCTGTGCCGCCCAGCGATCGTCCTCCGTATCCAACACGGCTCCGGTTGCCGGACCCCGCAGCAGAAACGTCTCAACTTCAGTCAACAGTTCTGGAGTCAGTCCAGTTTGGCGATACTGTTTGACCAACTCACTGTGGGCTACCCGCAGGGAGGCAAGCGAGGGAAACGTTTCAGGATTGGAACTCAGAGAGGAACTGGTCATTGCAGCATCTTGAGTACAGAGTTTAGGGGTTCACCAACACGGCGCAATTCGGAACAGAGTCTTCTGAGATTGGCGTCGATCTCATCAAAGTGTAAGCTGGCCTGCCTGCGAATCAGACGAAAGTATCGGTTGATTTTTGCGGGGTTTTGAGCTTTGATGGCCTGTTCAAGACGTTCGGCATCCCTGCAAAAAGACTCTACCTTAATTTTATCGAGAAAATCGTACTGAGCCTCTATAATTTCCTTAATATCAAACCAGGATAGCTCCAGTTCCTCGGGATCTCCTTCCAAGTCCCCTTCAATCCGGTGCAATTCGATGTCTATCTCCTGCCAGCGATCGTGATTTTGGATTTGAAGGGTTAAGCTTTGTTCGAGCCGTTCAAGGTCAATGGTTCCGGCTTGGAATTCTGAGAGTTTATTCGGATCAAGTTCGCAGTCGGATAATTGCTCTTGGATACTATCCCGGATACTGGTAATCGCTTTGACAAGTGCCGGAAGGCGCAGGGCTTGTGCTGTGGCAATTAGGTGGTCATTAACCCGAGATCGGGGAGTTCCCAGCAGTCGATACATTGAACGGGTCGCTTTTTTCAAACGTTTTGAATCTGACTGCTCCACTCCGGTATTGAGATCGGTTTCAATCGCTTTTAAGTCTTTAATTTGTGAATCGATACTGGTAATTAAACAGGATTGAATCGCGATTTTTTCAATTTGTTTAATAATCTGTTGAAGTTCCAAGATGCAGTTTTCTAGCTCTTCGAGAGCCAATTCATCTTCAATATCTTTGAGTAAGCGTTGTACGGGAGACAAAATCACTCCGTAACATCGAAACTCTAATTTGTGCAGTTCATCATGCCAATCTTTATAGGCGCTGAGAACCTCAATTTGTTCGCAACTCGCCTGAAAATCTGTGCGAAAGGCAACCACTACATCCCGAACTCCAAAATGGGAGATCAACTCTGCCAGTGCCTGAAGTCCTTTTCGGGCCGATTTTCCCTGGGCTGCCGGGGCAAATGGTAGTATATCTGTAGGAGCTTGTTCAGAAGGGCGGAAATTGTAGTAATTGTTAGTGATGTTTTGTTGGTTCCCGCCAACAATATCCCCCTCAGCATTGGTGTGGTCTCCAAAGCCAACTTTTGTGTGCTGTGATTTTTGATGATTATCCGGTTGAACAGCCATTGACCATTTATGAATTTAGAGTCGAAGGTTAATTCCTGAGCAGTTGACGAATTTGCTTCAAAAGTTGCAATGCTTTCTTGCTAAATCCATCCGTTTCCGTTAAAGAGGTCAGAATTGTTTCTGTTCCCTTCAGGTAGCTATTAATTTTTACTACTTGTTTTTGTGCTAGGATTACGTCACTTTTTTTAACCACTTGAATTGCAGATGATACCTGTCCGACGGCCACATCTTTTTCATCCTCATCCATTGCTGCTTCCTTAATGCTGGATTTTAATTGACCTAGTAATCCTTGCAATTCTTGCTTAAGAAAATCCGGTGGGAAAGGGCTTGCAATTAGTGCGGGTTCGGAACTGCCCATCATGTTAATTGTGTTGTGGCTTTCCTTCCTTTGATTCCCCGCAACAACATCCCCTACAATTGACGTATGATCTCCAAAGGAAATTCCTCCACTTTGACTGCGAGTTTTTTCTTGTCCAGTAGATTCCATCTCCTTATCCTCAATTTCAAATAAAGGTCGATTACCCAAACGACTGAACAGAGCGGGTACTGTAATGTCATATCGCTCCGCCAAACCCGCCGCAGCTTGTTGCAGGGCAATATCCACTGCTCCGAGTTCCCGTAGTCGAGGATAAAAACCTTGAGCCAGGGCTATTCCCGTTTTAACACTCACTTGGTCTGCCATCGCCACAACTGCTGGCATGGCTAGCTTTTGAACGAGGCTCTGAGTCAGTTTTCCCAAAGGAGAACCGCTAGAACAACTACAGAGAAAAGTCAGATGGGGTAAACTATCCTTACTTCCGAGATGCTGAAACCGTTGAATCAAATTTTGATCGATAACAGGTTCAACTTGGTTTTTCTCGTTACTCAGATAGAGAGCGGTTTTTCCCTCAATTACCCGACCGTGACAGACAATGTGTAAGAGCGTATAAGGTGGGTTGGCCGAACAGAGTTGTTGACAAAGTTGGTTGAGCGTCGGCGCACCGACTGCATCTTCAATATTATGAGCGAGGACATCACAGGGAATATCCCCCAGAGCTTGCCGCAATCCTGAAACAATCGTCGCCACATCAAAGGAAACCAGAGAATATCGTTCCAAATTTTCCGGGTTGGCAACCATTACCAATGCTCGTAAGTCTGATTGATGAAGGGTTGGATAATTTCGGTCAAGGTTACTGGTAGGAATATACTGAGAAAATGGTAAACGTTGATTGAGTGCTAAAAATTCCCAAGATTCATCGATGGGGACACACAACCGTTCCCAGCGCAAGGTTTTCAACCCGTCAGACTCCTCTGTATTAACCGCCAATAAGACGCGCATCACCTTTTGGCTTCTGGCGAATGCTTCTCGGAAAGCATGGAAAAGCTCACCTCGAAATAAAGCTTTACCTAAAAAAGTTCCATAGTCCTTCGGTTGATGTCGCAGCATTGACAACTGTTGCCGAGCATCTTCACTCAACTGCAATATTCCATTTTTCTCAATTGGCAATTCATCGCCATCTTGAAATTGGACTAGAACCGGCCACTCGTTCGGGTGTTGTTTGGGTTGTATGGTAATTTTAAAAATAGACATGATTCGGAGTTCAGATAAAATACTGAAACGGAATTCCCAAAAGAAACTTCGGATAATTCAACGGTAAATGTCTCGGCCCGTGTAAATTGTAAGGCTTCTATCAAGCGTTGAACTTTGCTTTCCGGATTGATGGCTAAAACGGGCTGACCATCTTGGAGTTCGTCTACAGGGTTATCATCAAAAATTTTAATCTCCCTTTTCACGTATTTGTCCTCCGATTCAATTTACCTTTGTTTTTCTAAAACGCTCAAATTTAGAATAAGTTTAATCCAAAACTTTAATAAAAAATCGGATTTATATTCCGTTATAAAATGAGTTTAAAAAATTTCTATCCGCTCCCAATACCGCCACTTGTCAAGTATAAACGCTGCCAGTCGCCCTGAACAGTCACTTAAATAAGTGACAACCTGGCGTCTTGAGTTTAGCATTCTGAGCTTCAAATTTAGATGAGCGGGTCTTTTCAGAAATGTAATGCGATCGCTGGCTTTGGGGCTATTGCTGAATGTTGTCAAAGTCATGTTGGGGAGTTTTTTGATTTCTGTTCCTTCAATTGTCTTGCCGTTAGGTTGGGGTTTCAGAAGTTCAGTTGCACAAGCTCAAACCATACAGTACCAACTTGATGAAGAACTTAACTTCAAGTCTGAATTAAAACCGATAACGTCTAACGAATTTTGCGATCTCGATAGTACAATCTCCAACTTTCAACTCGGTCAACTGCAAGGGGATTTTCAAAAATGGCCGGAGGTTGAAGATTTTCTGATAGATCGGATGTCAAAAGACTTGAAGAAGATTTTAGAGCAGATCGAACAATCAAGTGTATATAGTTTTTTAAATCAATTTACAGATATGCAGGGGAGAGGAAACCAAGCGACAGGCGGTGCAAAAATTGGGTTTTTAGGGATTAACCATGAGGAATTCAAGCTTTTTGAATAATTGGTCAAATTTATTTCCGAGCTATTTAACCTGTAAAATCAGCAGTTAAAGAAGAATAGTTGAGCCAAAATCATCTCAATAAAACTTAAATAAAAATATTAAAATTACAACAATAATTAAAATTATCAATTTCAAAAATTACAAGCTAGAACTGAAATTACCAAGAATTACTTCACATCCCTTTTGCGCTTATGGGCGATGGAAATTTACGCGCAGCTTCATCTATACCCCGCACCAACAGTTTATAAGGTCGTGCGGGAATAGGCGATCACGATCAATTTTATACTGGTAAAATGAAAAGAAGTTGGGTCCGATTTTATCTCATCGGTGGGGTTTATCCACCGCTAGTTCCGGCACCTCCATGACCCGGATCTGATTGTTGACAACTAATTTGATTTAACTCAATCGGTCGGGATTTAGTTTTACACATTTTCATTGATTTAGATGTACAAAGTTTTCGACTTGACCAATTTAACCTAATTGGTGGAATTGCAGGTCGCTACAGATAATCCGGTTCACCTATTTAAGCGACCCTCAAAAAAGTTACTATTCAAAGTATAGGGCGATGGTTAGAGTGAGGGAATAATCAATAAAAAAAGTTACAAATTATGTCTACAGACCATACCCCTCAAGACAATTGTCAAGGCTACCCTAGCCAAACTTACGAATTTACCGTTCCAGTTAAACTAAAAGTTCGCCTGAAAATCAATCCCATACCCTTCATCAAACCCGTTGCACCGATGAGGGAGAGCTTAAATGCTCATCTCAAAACCAATATTCACATCAGTCCGGAAGTCGGAATAACTGAACCCACCTATTTGACTTGGAATGGACATCTTCAAGCGGAGTCATGCCCGAAGGAGGCTGTTGCTGCTACTACTGCGGATGCGGCAAACATTAACATCCCTATTGATACCCGCACCAAAGCAGAATATGAACGGAATATCAATCACCTCAAAATCCAAACTGGTGAGCTTGAAATCGAAACCGAACGGGAGCGGAAAAACGCTCACGCTCTATTAGCTGAACACGAGAAAAAGCTTGAGGACTTGCGAGAAGTTCATCGACAGGAAATTTGCAGTTTGGCAACGCAAAAACACGCCTGTTTTGAGCAAAATATTTCTCACCTTCATAGAAAACACGCCTTGGAATTGGAGAGGATAAAGGCGGAACACGAAAGAGAAATCAAGGCCGAACACGAGGCTATAGACCGATTACCCAACTCCAATCAAGTTTTACTTAAATTTTGTGCCTGACTCAACCCCATAAAAAAAATTATATAAATTAGAACAGATAACCCATTAAATTTTATCTAAAAATGGGTTAATTTATGGTTTTTACTTAAAGTTATTTAATTTAATAATCATTTTCTGATTTTTGCAGATCATTACCCAAAATCCCTAAAGCCTGAGCTTCAAACTTTGTTGATTGGAGCCAGTATCTTTGGGAAAATTTAAGTCATGCCCGTTGTATTGACTTTAAAATCAATAACCGAACTTCAGAAATTTATCCCGGAATCGGGTCATGGATGTGCAAATAACCAATGACTTAAGATTGATAATCCGGTTGACTCACCCATTTATGCGACCTCATAAAAGTGACTGTTTAAGTGTTTTAAGCATTGGTTAAAGTAGGGGTGTAATCAACCAAAGGATTCCCGATTATGTCTACTCAAAAAACTACTGGATACGATTGTGACGGCTACGAAAATCACGGTTGTGAATTCACAGTTCCGATTACATTAAACGTTCCCATAACAATCAATCCGGTACTGTTTATCAAACCCGTTGCACCGATGAAGGAAAACTTACACGCTCATCTCGATGCCAACATTCACCTGAGTCCGGAAGTTGCGGCTGCCAAACCCGTTTGTCTTCCGCAGAATGGATATAAACGGGAGTTATCCGCAGCAGAATAGGTTGAGTTAGCGGATAGTTAAAATTAACCACATCGCTTACATTTTTATCCATCTAATATTTTCAAACTTCACCAAACCTTCATCATTAGTTTAACTGCTAATGCTTGAAGGTTTTTGTTTGAATAGCCAAGTCGTCGGGTTTTTATAGAGATTTTATTCCCCAGTTGATCTGGAAAAATGCGGTCAAATGGAGAAGGCAAGCCATCAGTTTGTGAATGGGGAAGTTCGCAGGGGGTGAGAATGATGAAAATCGGCGGGTGCATTTGCCGTCCGTTTTGATTTCCCTGGTGATGAGTTGGCTGGAAATTAGAGGAATGGAACCGGGGCCGTTACTGTGTCCAATTAGCAAAGGGGGTAATCTACAAATGCGCCATTTGTGTTTGGATGCGGTGTTGAAGATTCTTAAGAAAAGGGCTGAAGCTGCGGGGGTTGAATCCTTCAGTCTCCACGATTTTAGACGAACGTTTTGCTCAGACCTGTTGGATGCCGGAGTTGATATTGTGACCGTGCAGAAGTTGGCGGGTCATTCTTCCCCGGTGACAACTGCGAAGTATGATAGACGGGGCGAGGAAACTAAGCGGAAAGCGGTTCAGAAATTGGGATTTTGATGAACTCTTTAATACATAAAAAAACGAGACATTAATCTCGCATAAAAAACGAATTAGGGCTTTTAAATCACACTCGTGCTAGACAATAAATTAGAGATTGTTAATGTTAACCGTCTAATTATTAGACTCTTCCTTTTGGGAGGATACTCGCTTGTTTAATAAGGTACTTCCTGTACCCAGACCAGCAATTACGATTAGAGCTAGCGTAGAAGTCGGTTCAGGAATAGAAGTATCTTGGACAAATGGATACAAGAACTGACGGCCGCCGTAGTCATCGTTACGCAGTGGGTTTGGATCTCCAATTAAAGCACTTGGAATAAAGCTTTCCATCAAAATATCAACACCAAAAGTATCAATGCCGGGGTCAGCGTTGGGAACATTAAACAGAGATAAGGGTGAAGCTGCCGGGTTAAAGGGGTCAACTAAATCTGCCCAGGAATTGGTTAAAGTAGCCAAGGCTGTCTCGCTGCTGCTGCCATCGAAGTTGTCGTCAATGAAAACTCCGGGATTAATATTAAATTCAACATCTCCCAAGCCGATAGTATGACCAATCTCATGGGTTAGCAATAGCTGAAAGAAGTCTAGAGAATAAACTGCTGATGGATTGTTGTTAAAAGTAATGTCCGCCCCAGAGATAGCACCTCCACCACTGTAACCTGTAGTGCCGGAAGTTAGGGTAACATCACCAAAGGAAGCTCTAAAGAAGGCTTCGCCCCGCTGTCCAGAATTTCCAGGGTTCCAAAAACTTCCATCAATAGCTGCTAAGAGGTCAATCTCTGCTCCTGCGGTATTAACACCGCCTCTTCCAGTCCCAACAACTTCTGTTTCCAGGTCAGCTACGAAAAACAAATCCGTTCCCAGTCCTGATACTGGGTCAATAAAAGTCCAGGCATTGAACGCAATTTCAATCGCATTTTGAAACTCAGAAACACTGGGTACTACATCCCAGGTGAATAAATCTCGATAGGCTTGATAAGAACCGCCTTGTAGTGAATATCGGAGTCCACCATCGAGCGAGCGTTCATTTCCATCAATTATCCGGGGTTCTGTATCCCATCTAAACCCTCCGGATAACCCATCATTGCCAAAAATAACAGCAGCTTTAGATGGCAGTTGATTAGTTCCTATCGCAGTCCAACTCAAGATAGCACTGGTTATGGCTATTGAGATTTTTTTCGCATAGATGGAAGTGGTCATTTACTCAGTCCTAAATCTTTGGTTTAAATGATGATGCGCCCTAGATATAGAATGAGAAAAACGTGTATTTCGTTAATCAATTAGTGGCAGTTCACTGTAACTCATACAAGTGTAGCTTTCAAAAAATCAAGCTATTTGAACAGATTCAATCAATTAACTGTTTAATTGTTCGTTCAATAGCAGCTACAATTTATCACAAACTAAAAGACGATTGGAGAAAATAGTGGATATTTATCAAAAGTTTACAAATTTTCTGAACTTCTTATAAGATTAATTGCTAATCTTTCTGTTTGAACAGTTCCCTCTGCTGAACCACTTCAGGCAATCTTGGCGAACGCGAGTGCGTGCCGGAGGCAATCGCTTTCCAGTTGGATTCGTTGTGAGTCAGGAGGGACTCAATTTGCTGTTCGGCGATGTGGAGTTGTTCTATGGAAATCATAGATCCAATGGTTAAAAATAATCTAGTTGACTAGACTATAACCAACATTGTAGACGGGGTGAGGAGAGGGGGCGAGGGGTCGTTCAGAAGTTGGGGTTTTGATGAACTCTTTAATCCACAAACAAACGGGACGTTAATCGTGCAAAACACAGCTATGTTATTCTTCTCAGTCCCAAGATGAAACAACTGTAAGGTTTTATTCTTCACTGTTGATTGATTAAATAATCAGCTTAGATTAGAGTTTAGGGCAAGGTAATTCCTTTGTCGGAAATCCATTTCATTTCTAGGGGATTATTTCTATCAACTAGAGAATCTAACAACTGATGCCAACTCTGTGCTTTAAAATTCTTGCCCAAGTAATTATAGTAAGCTGTTGGTACTCCAAAATGAATCATCGCTCTATAGCCATCTCTAAACTCAATCAAAAATTCTTGGACTAATTTTTCATCAATTAAATCATTCATTAATCTTAAGTTTTTAACTAGGGTTTGAGGGGATAATAAAGTTCGCCCCGTTTTTCCCAGGAGACTCGTCCGATATCCTTACTTTTACTCCAAGCAAGGAAGTGTTCGTTACCCCGATCAGCTTCTTTCTCCACAGTTTCAGAAGTTACTCCCAGTCTATTGGCTAAATCTCCGGCTTTCAACGGTTGCAGTTTGGGTTTATTGAAAGAAG
>CAZNCM010000200.1:0-10777 GCA_964571155.1 uncultured Lyngbya sp.
TTGATTGTAAAACTCTATATATTAGACGATAGTTGTGTGCTATTAGTTCAATTGACAATCAGCAGGTTATCGACTGGTGCTTCAAGAGTATACTTATTCCTCGACTTTCGAGAAGCGATTTAACTGTAACAACCCCCGATGAAGATTGGTTGGATTCCCATTCCAACACTTAATTCCTTGCTCCTTTACTTCCCTTTACATTATTACATTAATAATGGGGTATTAGTCAAGCTGTTCATGGTTCGGTTTTCTGTGTGAATCATTTTCTATCTTTACTTACTATCATGCCCAGAAACACTTGAAATCTATCAGAAGAATGAATACGAGAAAACCGAACTATTTTTTCCTTGTTTTCCCGACCAAATCGGTGTTTATACTGAATTTTGCATCAATTGTTACCTAACGATGAGTAACGCCAGTTGATCAAGACCACGATTCGGTTCACAAACAACTTAATCATTTGCCACTCCAGCAATCAACCGGATCGCGAATTGAGTTTGGTTTTTCCGGAATGAGCCAGGGTTTAAATGAGCGGTTGTGTGCTTGATCGAGAAACAGTGAAAACACAGATAGAGACAAATGAGCGGCAAACATTCAAGGCAAATCATTCTATAGAAAAGAGCATTGTACCCTATATTTCTGTTTTTGACCTGCCCAACGTGTAAATTTGCCAAATTTCGTGACTCTCGCTTTCGGTTTTCAAAGGTTCCAGAGCGACTAAACCACTTGGGAAGAAACATTAACTTCTTCTTCAATGATTTGGGGTTGTTTTTTCCCTTCATAACGTTCAATCACACCCGCTCCCACCGCATCACCCCAGACATTAATCGTGGTACGACAGCGATCCAAAAACCAATCGATCACGAGAATTAAGGAAATTCCCTCAATCGGAATATTCACCGCTCTTAATACAATCACCATCGTCACTAGCCCCGCTTCCGGAATTCCAGCCGCACCAATTGCCGCTAAAGTTGCGGTTAAAAAAATCACGATCATCTGTCCAATGCCCAATTCTATCCCATAAATTTGGGCAATGAAGACCGCTGCAACCGCTTCATAAAGAGCCGTCCCGTCCATATTAATTGTTGCCCCTAATGGCAAAACAAAACTGGCTGTTCGGGGAGAAATATGATTGCGTTCAATGCTGCATTCCATCGTTACAGGTAAGGTTGCTGAACTCGATGAGGTGGAAAAAGCAGTTGTTAAAGCTGAGGCTAAATTTCTAACATAAGGTAGAGGATAACGTTTGCCAAACCCATACAAAATCATAGGCAAAATAATCGCCCCATGAATCAACAAAGCAATAATGACTGAAGCGGCGTATTTACTCAAACTCATAAATTCGGCAGCAAAACCGCTAAAGCCTCCAGCTTGTCCTAAACGTCCAGCAATCAAAGCCCCAATGCCGACAGGTGCCGCCAACAAAATTAAGTTAATAATCCGCATAATGGCTTCATTCAAGCCTTCAAATAGGTGCAGAACATTCTGCCCTAAACTTCCCATTGTCGTTAAAACTCCCCCAAAAACCAGAGAAAAAATAATCAAGGGAAGCACTTGGTTTTCTGCCATCGCTTGGAACAAATTACGGGGAAGTAAACTGACAATCACTTCTTTAAGAACATCTACAATCGAGCGATTATCTTTTCCTTTGACTTTCGCGGCGACAGATAAATCCACCTGAATTCCGGTTCCGGTTGAATTGGGAGTAATTTCTTCTCCGCTTTCATCTATCCATTGAGAGAGAGTGACAATATTCTCAGGTGTGGATTTTTCCGGTTGAATGGTTCCTTGAATCTGATTTTGATCCAAAAGAATCACCGAATAGCGATCATCATAGGAACGTCTAAAGTTTTCACCGTTTAACGTTAGTTGTTGATTGCTAATGGTATAACTGGTATTGGGAAGGAGTTGTCCCCCCCGCAAGGTGACTCGGGCTTCTGGGGTATCAGCCACACCCGGATTAATGATGTTCACCAGGATTAAACCCACGATCACAGCAATTCCGGTGGTTGCGGTATAGTATAAAAGGGTTCGACCTCCAAGTCCTCTAAGCTGTCTGACATCTCCGAGACTGCTGACACTGACAATCATCGAAGTCATCACCAGAGGAATAACCAGCATTAACAAGCCGTTAATAAAGAGTTCTCCCAAAAAAGCAACCGATTCACCCACGGCGGGCAAGATTCCCCCAATGAGGATTCCTACCCCAATCCCGATCAAAATGGGAATGAGCAAGGATTTCGAGGTTTCTTGCGTTGTCATTTTACCCTGAATGTGATAAACGGTTTTTGTATTGTGGTATAATACAGCGCAATTATTCGTAAAATAGGATGCACTTTGGCATTTCTTAATCTATGGCGAGAGAATTATCGCCGTTGAGGATGCAGACTTGGGGCTTGCGACCTCAATCTTCGGGCAGCCTGACAATCAAAACGTGGGGCTTTCTCGTTAAGCTGAGTGAAGTTTTGGGTGTTGATCTTTTGGCAATTTTGAACTGAAATCAAAATTTTCTCAAAACTATAACTCTTTCTTGATCGATCGATAATCCAACCCTCATTTTAGAACCCCGAAACTTTTTGGGGAGACGGATCAACAGGTGAGGAAAACCGAAAAACAGAACCGTTAAAAAACTCACCCTAAATTAGCTTGTCAAATGAATAGGATTTAAGTTAAATTATAATTGAGAATAAGACAATACGAATTAACTTTTCACCGATTCTAGTTCAGTCGATTCCCAATCTAACCCCCCGTTCCTGATTCGATGCAGAGGGGGTTCGTCAGCAGGAATCCAGTTTCCGTGATTGATTGCGGACAACTCACTGACCTAGAACCCTCTTTCCTCTGATATCGGTCTGATTCTCCTCCATCCTGTCTAGAGAAATCAAGACTGAGGTTGAAGCAGTAAAAGAGGGAAAATATAATCAGTTTTTTGTCAAATTCCGATCAACTTCATCCCCCCTCTAAATATCCCTGACTCGCTTTTTGTGGGTTGGGGATAGTGGAGGATGAGGATAAAATCTCTGTTTTATATTTCTATATTCCTTTAATTTTCGAGAATACTTTTGAAAAGATGACTGTTACCTCCTCTCCTCCTCCCCCGCTTTCCCTGTCTTCTGAACCGAAAATCCTTTCCTCCTCCCCCTATCATTTTTTCAACCGTTGGCGTCCGTCTCCTGAGTCTCTTGTCTTCATTTCCGCCTTACTCATTGGGGGAGGTTCAGGACTACTAATGGTGTTGTTTCATACCCTCATCAACCTCTTTTATCACCTCAGCTTTGAGGGATTAATGAGCCAGATTTACACCTGGGGAGCATGGACACTCGCCTTAATTCCTGTGGTTGGCGGTTTAATTATTGGGGTAATGCGTTGGCTTTTTCCCAAAATTTTAGGACAGGATTTTTCGACTTTATTAACCAATGCTAGAGTCCAAAATATCACCCCATTACGACCCCTAATTAAAATGTTAGCGGCGGCTATTTCATTAGGAACAGGCGCTTCATTAGGGCCAGAAAGTCCCAGTGTTGAAATTGGTTCTCACGTCGGGATTTTATATGCTCAATTTTTTCAAGTTTCCCAAGAACGTTATCGCTTACTATTAGGGGCGGGAGCAGCAGCGGGACTTGCAGCGGGTTTTAATGCACCGATTGCAGGTGTATTTTTTGCTTTAGAAGTCGTACTCGGAGCAACATTTTTTACCGCACCCGCAACCAGTTTAATCTTACTTTCTGCGGTTTTTTCTTCAATTATCTCTCGCATTTTTTTAGGAACTCATCCCTCTTTAATCTTACCTGAATATCAAGTAATTAGTTCTTGGGAATGGATCTTTTACGTGGGTTTAGGGGTGCTATCGAGTGGTGTCTCTTTAGCCTATACACAAGGGATTAAATGGGTACGGGCGGGTTTTCAGGGAGAGATTCGCTATTTAAGTTTTTTCGGTAAAATTCCCGCCATTTTAAAACCCGCTATCGGTGGAATTATTCTCGGGATAATTGCCTTAAAACTTCCTCAAACGTTAGGAGTGAGTTACGAAACCCTAGAAATCATCTTACAGGGTGAAAATTTCCCACTATTATTATTAGCTTTACTCCTAATCTTTAAATTAATAGCGACAATCATTAGTTTGGGAAGTGGTTTTGTGGGCGGTGTGTTTGCACCTGCAATGTTTTTAGGCGCTTGTTTAGGGGCGATTTATGGTCATGTTTTGGGGTTAATTCTACCGTCAGATTTTATTGAAATTGCGCCTCCTGCGGCTTATGCAATCGTTGGCATGGCAACCGTTCTCGCCAGTAGTGTCAGAGCGCCTTTAACGGCGATTTTATTGTTGTTTGAGATGACTCGTAACTACTTGATTATTTTACCTTTGATGGTCGCCGTTGGGGTGAGTATTACGCTGATGGATTGTATTAAAGCGAAAAGTTCAGTTGGGGGGTTAAATCTACAACAAATGGGGATGAATTTAGCCCAACAAAATGATCAAGAAATCTTACATAAAGTTCCCATTTCAACGCTAATGGATTTTTCTTATTTAGCATTATCAGACTCGACTTCCCTGATAGAAGCGGGTCAAAAAATGATTCAAGCTAAATGTCATACTGCCTTAGTTATCGAGAAAACAAAATTATTAGTGGGTGTGATCACTTTAGCTGATATTAAACGAAATTTGATCCAAATCCAGTCTATCTTAAGTGAAAAAGCGCATTCTGAATACACTTTAACAGCCACAAACTTAAAGATTGGCGAGATTTGTACCTCAGAAATTCTCTACGTTTATCCTGATGATTCAGTCAGTGAAGCCTTTGAACAAATGAGAGTTCGAGGTCTTTATTTGCTTCCGGTTGTTAACCCTGATAATCCCCGTAAAATTCTTGGTGTTTTGGATAAAAATAAAATGAGTTTAGCCAGTGATTTAGTTTCAACTCAGACTGTATTAGTGCCCTATTCTACCGTACTCAATTAAGCAGAGGAGGGGAATAAATCACCCTTTTCTCCCTCTCTTAAAATCCCAAATCATCCATCGCCGAAGCCGCCGCTTCAAACACTTCTTCATCGGGCATTTCTTCCCAGTCTGTATCGCCAATTTCACGATAAAATTGTTCATCATAGGAACGAGTCCGAATCACGACAGGCATTGGTACCGCATGACCCAAGACTAACGCCTGTTGTTTGGAGTCTAATTTTGCTAAAACTGAACGTAAATTTTGACCTCCAGAAACGCCCGTAAAAATCGCATCAATATCTTTATCATCATTCAATAAAGCGGTAATTCGGGTCCCAATTTGTGACATCACTTCTGCATCAATTCCCGACGGTCGTTGGTCAACCACTAATAGCGTTACAAAATATTTTCGCATCTCTCTGGCAATGGTGCCAAAAATCGTTGAACGAACAATCGCTGAATCTAAAAAACGATGTGCTTCTTCAATTGTAATCACTAACGGTTTCGGTCTATCAACGGGATTTTTAGACGCAAGAAATCGGTCAGCTTTGCGAACATAGGACGCATGAATCCGACGAGTGATCATATTCGTCACTAACATATAAGACAGCATATCCGACTGCGACCCAAACTCAACAATTACATTTTTTCCCGCATCTAATGACTGTAAAATTCGATCTACATAATTAAACGGAGAAGTCGGACGCATATATTTTAAATTCTCCATCCGCAACAGTTTTCGCTGAAGCGACATAATCGAACCTTTGTGACCTCGTTTTTCATCACAAAAGAGTTGAATTTCTTCATTCGTCATCGATAACAATTGAGAAATCCAAGACTTACCAAATTCACTTCTAAGAATATTTGCACTATCCAAACTCGCCTCAGATAGATTTAACTCTCGCTGAACTAAGCTAATATCTTCGACTTCAATTTGATCATAACTTAAATACAGTTCTTGAGCATCCCGCACCCCTCGCCGTTTGGTTGATTCGGGGTCAAGCGTATACACTTCAACTCGTTCGGGAAAAAGTTGACGTAAACCTTTAACGGTATTGAATTTTTTTCCCTCAGAAACAGCTTCCCAACCATATTCGGAGTGCATATCAAAAATCAAATTAACAGCCGCTTGTTTTTTGATAATTCCCGATAATAATAATCGAGTTAGAAAGGATTTTCCCGTTCCTGATTTTCCAAAAATACCGTTACTGCGTTCAACCATTCGATCCAAATCCACACAAACCGGAACGTTCATATCAATGGGTTGACCAATCGAAAAGTTACGGCGATGGGGGTCATCTTCCCAACCAAAAATCACTCTAAAATCTCGTTCACTGGCTTCATAAACCTGGGAAAAATGAGTCGGAATGGTTTTAACGGGAAGGAGTTGTATTTCGCTGTTGGTTTGCGTTTGAAAGGAAGCCAATGTTCCTCGACCATTATTTTGGTTTTGCTGTTGTTCTTCGAGTTGGCGACGAATCGTTTCTTCTGACTGCACATCCGCCTGATTTAGCATCAACATCGGGCTTAATTCTATCGTTCCATAGGTGCTATTTCCAGACAGAATTGCTTGGAGAAAATCATCACTGGGTTGAGGAGGATTGGCTAATATTCGCGCATTACTGGTTCCTAAAGAAACATCTGTCAGCAGACAGAAAAAATGCGATCGTACACCTCGCACGACCAAAAATTTCCCGACTCTCATATCTTCGACGGAGATATCGGCATTGAGTCGAACTTCTAAGCCTTTGGTGAGGGAACCTTGAATAACGGAACCGAGCGGTTGTTCTGGGGTCATCGATTTAGAATCTATCAGGTGTTTGTTGGCAGTTACTCAGGTGAAGGGTGAACGTGTTTCTCCAAGCTAACCTCTATCTACTCTCTAATATTATGATATTTTAGTCAATCTTTTTACCGATAACCCGATCAATTTCGATAGATTTCTAGATTCCCACAAGCAAGACGCTTACATGATTCTGGTTTAAAGCGAGATATCAACTGATTCTTCATCTTCATAGTCAGACGGTGAACCCAACATTTCATCTAGTTCTTTTTGTTCTTTTTCACTGACGTAGGGAATCAAAGCCTGAGAAAGTAACAGTCTTTCTTCTCGCAAAACTTCCCGCACACTCTCTTTAATTAAAGCTTTAAGTTCCTGAATTTCCATTAACGCTGTCCTTTGGTGAATACTGTATACAGTATAAACTATATCATCTATTCGAGTCGGGAGGTGCATCAGATTTTGAAGTTAATGCTCGCATCACAGAGTTAATTGTCTGATGAACCCTACAGGATAAACTATCAATCATTCGGCAACCCTAAATCGGGTAAATTTTTAACAATTTTAACGGTTTCTAAAATCACAGTAATCACTTTTTTAATTAACCTAACAATATATTATTCATCAAATACGTTTGTTCATTGTATGTATTGATAAATGCTTGAATGTTTTTGATTAATGTGTTTTTGGTAAAATTGTAAGCCCAACTGTCTCGTGATGTTTGAACTCCTATGCTATAGTTTATAAATATAGCCGATTCGTCCAAACCTTCCTTTGTAGATTTATTTCCAATTGCTATAAAATCACCAAAATCATCTTCTAATTCACCCGTCAACCAAGTGTGCTTTTTATCTGGCTTAATGTCTTCCCATTCCACATTGCCAATGTGTTGAACTTTTTCTAAATAATCAAACTTTTCTTCTTTCCGCCAAAACTCATCCATTCTGGCATAATAAATTTTAGCTTTTTTCATAAACCTCTAAACTAATTTTTATACAAGGAACGGGTAAAATTTAAGACTTCTTGCTGTCTTTCTTCTGAAAGTGCTTGAACGGCGGCGGTAATGCGATCGCTAATAGATACCCAAGTTTGTGTTTTAGCTTGCCAGACTACAATAAACTGTTCTGGAGAGAGGGTATGCAGTGCGAGAGTTTCCCCTTCTGAATTTGTAAATTCGACTTCATAAGCGCGATCGCTGTATTTTTCTACAATAGCACCGCGATCACCTGCTTGAAGTCCTGATTCAGAAATATCAACTAATAGTTCTACTACATCAAACAAATCAGGTTTAATCATTTGCGCCTCCTAACATAAAGAGTAACAAGTCTTGCAATATCTTCATTCGATCTAACAATCCATCCTGTACGAACAATTTCTTGCTGCCCTGCTTCCATTCCCCTTATTTCCAAATCAACTTGATATCGCTGTCCATGTTCATCAGATATTCCCAAACTTGCCTCAGCGTCCATTGCTTGTGCTTGAATTTGCTCCAGTAAAGGTTGATAATTCTCTTGAGTAAATCCCAAATATTGACGGAACATTACAGATTTATCTTTTCCAATTGGACTATTAGGATTTAGAGCATACTCTGTAAATTTTCGTGGATCGATCAATAGCTGCTTTGCGACATCTCTTAACCTCATTATATTGACTCCCCACGCTTTCTGACAAATATATTAACACTCACACCCACCTGAATTCCAAAAACATTATGAGTTGTTCCTGACAGCTTGGGATTTTTACGAACATTTCCTCCTAAGTCAAAGACATAGATTTGATCGAACTCCTTTTCTAGCTGCTGTCTCATCCCATCAAAGGCGATTTGGTCAATAAAACTATTATTGGTTACAAAGGCGATAATTCCTTCATCACTGATTCTATCACTCGCCCAACGAATCGCTTTAACATAGGGATCAGACAACGCATTTTTATTCGTTGCTTTTGAGGCTTTGGCGTAAGTTGCGGAAACAATATCATCAATTCCCGTTTTATTTTTGTTGGTATACTTGCGGTTTTTATTATTATCATTCTCGTTCAACGATCAGTATTTTTGATTTTAGTCTGATGATCAACAAACAAGTATTTTTGATAGATATAGTTAATTCTGACGGTTTCTATAATTCTACCTCGTCTAAGTTTATTCCCTGTAAATCGGTATTTTTTAAAATGGCTTGTTTGAGATTAACCCCTTTAAGATTGGCATTTTTTAAGTTAACTTGAAATAAGACTGTATCACTCAAATCAGCACCACATAAGTTCGCATCCTCTAAATTAACTTTGATCAATTCCGCTTGACTAAGATTCACATTTTCTAAATTCGCCTGACTCAAATTAGCACGAGTTAAGTCAATTCCTCGCAAATCTGTATTAGTGAAATTAACCTGTTGTAAACTGGCTTGAGTAAAATCTGCGTTGCGTAAATCTGCATGACTCAAATTAGAATTATCCAAATTTGCCCGAGTAAAATCAGCTTTTCTCAAGTCTGAATTCTGGAGATTTACTTCTAATAAACTCGCTCCGGTTAAATCCGCTTGTCGCAAATCAATTCCTTCTAAATTGGCTTGATCTAGAGAAGTCCGTTTTAGGTTAGCATGAGTTAAATCGGTATTTTTTAAATTAACTCTTTTTAAGTTTGCACCACAAAAATTAACGCCCGATAGATTACTTTCACTCAAATCAACATCGCTGAGATTGACACCAGGAAGTGAAACATTTGCTGCAATTAAATAAGCACCACCTTGACGCAAATCAATCTCGGCTGATAGGCGAGTATTGGGATCATAAATAGCTTTTTCAAGAATTGATTCATTTAAAATTGCTTCTCGAAGATCCGCCCCACTTAAATTCGCACCCGCTAGATTTGCTCGACTGAAATTAACCCCAAATAAATTGGCTTTACAGAGATTAACACCGCGAAGATTTGCTCCTTTGAGATCCGCTCCACTCAAGTCAACTCCTGAGAGGTTAGCTTCTTGCAAAAAGACATCAGGAGCTAATAAATAAGCCCCCACAAGAACGGGATCAATTTCTGAGGGAAATAATGTGCGATTACTATAAACAGCACCTTTAAGAATAGCTGTAAATAATTGAGCGCCTCTCAAATCAGCATCACTGAGATTAGCACCTGTTAAATTCGCTTGATCTAAGTTAGCACCGACAAGATTTGCTTTTTTGAGATTAGCCTGAGTTAGATTAGCGCCTGTGAGTTCAACTCCAATTAAAGTTGCTTCTCGTAAGTTTGCATGAGAGAGATTAGCCCCTGTCAAATTGGCGAGATTGATAAAAGCTTCACACAACAAAGCTTTACTGAGATTAACTTCAGTTAAATCAGCTTCAATTAAATCGGCATAAACTAACAAAGCCTCACTGAGATTAGCGCCTCTAAGATTTAATCCTCGAAAATTAGCCCCCCGAAGTTGCGCTCCGATTAAGTTAGCACCTTGGAGTTCTTTGTGTTGTAAACCAAACTGGGGTAAAAAGTCACCAACATTCATTCATCTGAGAGTAAAATTAAACTCGGGCAAAAGAATTGAATTGAACTCATTAACATCTCTGTTTATAGAAAAAATAAAGTTTAAAAAACACAATTTTTCTAGAAAACTATTAAAGTTTTTGAGTTAAAATTCATATCAATTTAGGTTTGAAAATAACAATCATATGTCTTAATTGAACTTCATATTCCCCATGAAGATCGCAAATCTATTAATTTAAGGCATACTATACAAAAGAAGCTTTTCAATGTTTGTTTTCTCATCAACTGGTCACTCCCATACCCTCACCTATGAATCCGTCGAACTCAGACCACCCTGTTAAGAAGCCCCTATCTGCTGATGCTCAAATCTCTACACCCGATCAAATGAACCCCCTCAATACCCGAACTCCCGAAGCACTTTTGCGGTTAAAAGATGCGGCGATGGAAGCGGCTATTGATGCGATTGCTTTGCTGGAGAATGGTCGATATCTTTATCTGAACTCTCAGCATCTGCGGATGTTTGGCTATAACGATGTGCAGGAGTTGATCGGTCAACCTTGGCAAGTTCTCTACGAACCTGAAGAAGCCA
>CAZNCM010000201.1:0-6781 GCA_964571155.1 uncultured Lyngbya sp.
TAGAAGGAGCTGGAATTCGCCTAAAACCCACTTTCTTGCAAAATTTACTCAAAAATGCGGCGAGTTTTTTAAATGCTGATATTACGGGTTTAAAAACTAATGTTCCCATGATGGGAGAGGTGGGTGTGAGTGCGGAGGAAGATACCTTTTCTCTCTCTCTAGGGATTGGAGAAATTACAGCAAAAGCTAAAAATAGTCGGGATGTCAGAGCGTTATTACGCCAACATTTAGAGCCGAGAGTCAGTAATATTATCGAAGCGATTAATAAAGAATTAATTGAACCCGCTCAAAAACAACTGAAACAAAAAGGAAAAGCGGGTTTAGTGGTGATTATTGATAATTTAGATCGCATTGATAATACTCCGAAATTATCAACTCGAACTCAACCTGAATATTTATTTGTGGATCGTGGGGAACAACTGAACAAACTCAAGTGTCATGTGATCTATACCATCCCTTTAATTTTAACCTTCTCCAACGATAAAGAAACCTTAAGTAACCGCTTTGGTTCTCCCGCAAAATTATTACCGATGGTGCGAGTCACAGAAAAAAAGGGTAACATTTGCGAGGAAGGAATACAATTATTGCGAGAAATGGTTTTAGTGAGGGCTTTTCCTGACATTAAACCCGAGAAACGAATGAGTTTAATTCCAGAAATTTTTGAGGAGTCAAAAACCTTAGATCGGTTATGTCAGGTGAGCGGGGGTCATGTGCGAAATTTGTTAATTCTCTTATCAAACTGTATTCAAAAAGATGATCCTCCTTTTTCTCATAGTTTAATTGAGCGAGTCATTAGTGAACGTCGCAATGAATTGAGTAAAGCGATTACTCCGAATGAATGGGAACTCATTAAACAAGTCGCTAAACACAAAGCCGTGCGAGGGGAGGATGAATATCAAATATTATTGCGAAGTTTATTTGTCTTTGAATATCGCGATGATCGTCAGGGAAATTGGTTTGATATCAATCCAATTTTAGCTGATGCTAAGGAACTCAATGATGTCTGATTTTTATCAACCGGAAGCCATCACAATTTATAATCAAAATTCAGTTCAGCAATTGAGCCGTGCAATTACGCTGTCTCAGGGAGAATTTTCCCTGATTTTAGCCTGTTGTAGTTACAGTGTTGTCACTCAACGTATTGTCGAGAAAATTCGCAATCAGTGTTCAGTCGGTTGGGAAGAAGTTTTTTTAGAACCGACAACTCCAACCTTATTAACCCCTTTAATCGATCAATTACAAGGAGAGCAACCCGATGCGGTGATGGTTTTTGGGCTAGAATCTGTTGTGGATTTGAATCAAGTGTTGCTTACAGCCAAACGAAATATAGAGGAGTTTAATAACTTCTCTTTTCCTCTGATCTTGTGGGTGACAGATGAGGTTCTTCACAAAATGATTCGGGTTGCTCCTGATTTGCATAATCGAGCCACCAGTATTGAATTTTTGATTGAAACGGATGAGTTAATTTTATTTCTTAAATCCACAGTTAATGATGTTTTTCAAGCCGTTTTATCTTCTCAAGAAAATCTCTTTTTAGAAAATACTGCTTTTCATTTAGAAACAGGTTCATCTCGCCGAATTGAACTTCAGTCTGGACGGAAAATTTTGAAACAACGAGGGATTCAGTTAGATCCAGAACTAGAGGCAGGTCTAGAGTTTGTTATGGGTCGAGTTTCAGATAATACAACAGAAGAATCTCGACAACATTATGAACAAAGTTTGATTTTATGGCAACAAATCGGAAACTTAGAAAAGCAAGGAGATTTATGTTTTTATCTGGGATTATGGTGGCTCAATCATGCGATTCGACAACGAACTCAATATCAGCAAGCGTGTCTCCAAGCCAAAGATTATTTTTCCCGCTCTCTAAATGCTTTCAAGGCTGCAAAAAGACTCGATTTAGTGGCTAAATTTATTAACTTTTTAGCAGATACTTTACATCGGCTTGCTGACTGGGAAGGCTTAGAAGAATTAGTCGCAAAACAACCTAAAATTAACGCTTTATGGCTACATAAAAAATACACTAATCTTTTTAGATCGGCTCGTTGTTATGGTTTTTTAGCAGAAGTTGAGCTTTCCAAATGTCAACCGAATAATATTATTTTCTGTTGGCAAAATTCCGGTAACATTCAGCGAGCAAAACGCTTTGCAATTAAAGCATTAGATTTATTAGATGAGGCTGAAAAAACGGTTAATCAATCTACAGGTGATTTACAATCTTTTTTAGATTGGGAACGTTCTTTTCATAAAGGATGGTATTTATTTTCACTCGGAAAAGCACAACAACTGTTAGGTCATATTAAGGCTTCAATTTTAACTCTAGAAGCCGCCAAAGAAATTAGTCAACCTTATTATGATCCTGAGCTTTATATTGGAATATTATCTCAACTTCGTCAAAGTTATTTTCAAGAACAAGACTATTTAGTTGCATTTACGCTCAAAAAAGAACAACTTGCAATTGAAGGTCAATATGGCTTTCGAGCCTTTGTCGGAGCGGGTCGATTGCGTCCTAAACAACAAGTTACCAACTTAACTCGACCCCTCCATAAATCACCGGGAATGGTCGCACCAGAAATTACCGCTTCTCCTCGACAAGAAGATATTGAATGTTTAGTCAAACGGATTCAACGAACTGACCATAAACTGACGATTATTCATGGACAGTCTGGTGTAGGAAAAAGTTCACTTCTCCAAGCCGGATTAATTCCGACTGTTAAGCAAGATTCCATTGATTCTCGTCAGGTTATCCCCATTTTACAACGAGTTTATACAGATTGGATACAAGAACTCGGAAAAAATTTAACTGAAACTTTAGAAGAAACTCAATCCTTTAAAAATCTACCTCAATTTAATACTCAAGAAAAAATTATTAATCAGTTTCAGGTGAATGCTGAACGAGAGTTCGTTACACTTTTGATTTTTGATCAATTTGAAGAATTATTTTTTACCTTACAAAAACCTCAAGAACGTCAAGAATTTTATACTTTTTTAAAAACCTGTCTTGATATTCCTTATGTTAAAGTTATTCTCGCTTTACGTGAAGACTGTTTACATTTTTTATTAGAATGTAATGAACGTTTAGTCAATTTAGATATTGTTGATAATAATATTTTAGATCGTAGAATTCTCTATCATCTGGGAAATTGGCAACCTGAACAGGCTAAATCTCTAATCAAAAAAATCACCGAACAAACTCCATTCAAATTAGAAGATCGTTTAATTAATCGAGTTGTTAAAGATTTATCCGAGGAGTTTGGAGAAGTCAGACCCATTGAATTACAAGTGGTAGGAGCGCAACTTCAAGCCGAACAAATTACCACCCTTCAAGAATATCTCAAACTGGGTAAAAATCCGAAAGCAAAACTTGTTAATCATCATCTCGAAGATGTAGTTAAAGATTGTGGAAGCGACAATAAACGAGCTGCCGAATTAGTCTTGTATCTACTCACAGAAGAAAATGAAAAACGTCCTCTCAAGACCCGAACAGATCTCGAACGAGAATTAAAAGTTTTAGCAAAATATCCTCTTGCTGAACTCGAAAAACTGAATTTAGTTCTGGAAATTTTTGTCCAGTCCGGATTAGTAATTTTATTAAAGAAAGCACCTGAACATCACTATCAACTTGTTCATGATTATTTAGTCACAATTATTCGTCAACGAGAGGGGGCGAAATTTATCTCCGACTTAACAAAAGAACGAGAACACCGTAAAAAACTGCAAAAATGGTTAACGATTGGTTCTGTTGTTGTCAGTTTGGTAATGGTGATTCTCTCCGGAACAGTTGTTTGTAAATGGTGGGAAGCTAAAGAACAAAAAGCTCAGGTAGAAGAACAAAAAAGAGAAACGACTTTAGCAAAGTTAAACGCAACCTATCAACTCTTACGTTTAGTTGAAGAAAACCAACTGGATGCTTATGTAAAAATCCTCAGAGCAGGTCAACAACTACAAGAACAAAAAAATGATCAAAAATTTAATGATCAAAACTTATCAGAATCTGCCCAAGAAACCCTACGACATTTGTGGAGAGCCGCTTATTTTACCTCAGAACGAAATCGCTTACAAGATCATCAAGATAGTGTTTTAAGTGTGAGTGTGAGTCCGGATGGTCAATTAATTGCTTCGGCGAGTTCAGATCAAACCATTAAACTTTGGAATCGAAAGGGTGTCTTACTCCGAACTTTATACGACCATAAAGATACCGTTTGGTGTGTAAGTTTTAGTCCCGATCTCTCTCCAGATCGTCAAATTATCGCCACAGCCAGTAAAGATAAAACCATTAAACTTTGGCATCGAGAGGGTCATTTAATCATGACTTTACGCGGACATCAAGATGAAGTAAAATGGGTAACATTTAGTCCAGATGGTCAGTTTCTTGCATCGGCAAGTCAAGATAAAACCATTAAACTTTGGAACCGGAATACAGGTGAATTATTAAAAACATTTAACGGACATCAAGACTCTGTATTGAGTGTCAGTTTTAGTCCAGATAGTCAATTGATTGCATCGGCGAGTAAAGATCAAACCATTAAACTTTGGAATCTTGAAGGAAAGCTAATTCAGACTTTAAACGGTCATAGTGATGCAGTTTGGACGGTGAATTTTAGCCCTAATGGAGAAATGATCGCTTCCGGAAGTGATGACTATACAATAAAATTATGGAAACGCAACGGTTCAACTTACCAGATTTTTAAAACCTTAAAACAAGATCAAACTCCCGTTAATAACATCAGTTTTAGTCCAGATGGTCAACGCATCGCTTCCGGGAGTAGCAACGGTGAAGTCAAACTTTGGGCGAGTGACGGGACATTAATCTCAACTCTAACTGGTCATGGGGGTGCTGTTAATCAGGTGAGTTTTACCTCAGATAGTCGAACCCTACTTTCTGCTAGTAGTGACTGGACAGTGAGACTGTGGAGTATGGAAAATATTCCGCCAAAAGTCTTTCAACCTGAATATAAAGTATTTGGTTTGGGGGCGAGTTTTAATCCTGATGGAAAACTGATTGCTACACCTAGTGATAATAATACATTTAGATTATGGAATCCGATTCAAGGAACTCGACAGTTAACAGTTCAAGGTCATCAAGATCAAGTAACAGGAATTAGTTTTAGTCCGGATGGTACAATAATGGCGTCGGTAAGTCTCGATAAAACTGTTCGACTTTGGCAAACAAATGGTAAACCAATACGAACTTTACTCGGACATTTACAAGGTGTTAATGATGTTAGTTTTAGTCCGGAAAGATCGCCCGAACGTCAGTTAATTGCGTCTGCAAGTCAGGATCAAACCGTTAAGGTCTGGCAACGGGATGGTAAACTGCTTTATACCCTCAGACATGATGACGCTGTTACCAGCGTTAGTTTTAGTCCTAATGGTCGAATTTTAGCTTCGGCGAGTCGAGATCAAACTGTACGACTTTGGAATCGTCAAGATGGGAAATTGATTGCTAAATTGCCCAGTAATCGTAAGTTTTCTTCAGTTAGTTTTAGTCCGACTGATAATCATTTGATTGCAGCAGCGACGGATGATGGTTCGATCAAACTTTGGCGATCACAAGATGGAAATTGGCAAGATATTTCAATTTTAACTCCGATTGGAGCGCATAAAAAAGCTGTTTATAAAGTGAGTTTTAGTCCTGATGGTGAGACTCTCGCTTCCGCCAGTGAAGACGGAACGGTGAAAATTTGGGATCATACAGGTACACTATTATTGACTCTACAAGAAGGTTCAAGCCGGGTTGAATGGGTTGGTTTTAGTCCTGATGGTCAACTGGTTTCTATCGATGCGACTAACCGGGTTAGTGTTTGGAATTTGGACTTTCAAAAACTCTTTCAAAATTCCGATATTGATCGCTTATTGGAACGGGCTTGTGATCAAATTGGCAATTATCTTCAATATAACCCGAAAGTGGAAACAGAAGATAAGGAACTATGTAATTTAGTTCAACCTCCAGTCTTTTAATCTATAATGATATCTGCTCATAAAAGTTATAAAAAAGGTGATGGAAGTGAAATCTTTACTTTTGTTAAAATTTTGAATACTTTGGGTTTTGAGTTGTCAGTGAATGTCTAAGAATAACTAATGCGATCGCTCCCAAAACCCATCACATTTATTATATTTTAATCAAACGTTAGTTTAACACAATTATTTCACGTTTAAGCGCTCGCCTCAAACTCCGGTAATATTGAAACTGGAAGCAACTCTGATAGAATGTATGGAAGCACAACCGAGGGAAATTCAACGTTATGTAACCTCTGATGGTACAATTCCGTTTGATGAATGGTACAATTCACTACGTGATCGCAAAGCTCAAGCTAAAATTAAGTTAAGACTAGAACGAGTGGCTTTAGGAAATTTAGGAGATTATCGATCCGTTGGAGAGGGGGTTTGTGAATTAAGAATTAACTATGGTTCAGGATATCGAGTTTATTTTGGACAAATTGGGTCAACCCTTGTCATTCTTCTCTGCGGTGGCGATAAAAGCACCCAACAGAATGATATTCGGAAAGCGATAGACTATTGGATAGATTACAGGAGTCAAGATGATACCTAAAAGTTTGAGTTACCATGAATTTTTAATTAAATCTTTACAAAATGATGAAGATATTGCTGCATATTTAGAAGCTGCTTTAGAAGAACAAAACCCTGAACCTGAACTTTTATTAAGGGTTATGAGTCATGTAATTGAAGCTAAGATACAGAATAATCAACTTTCAAATTTAGCTCGTTTAAACTATGATAAACTCAAAAAAATCTTAGATCAAAGTGGCGGAACAGAAAT
>CAZNCM010000201.1:6791-8271 GCA_964571155.1 uncultured Lyngbya sp.
TTGAATACTTTGGGTTTTGAGTTGTCTGTCAAGGTCAAAGAATAACTAACGCGATCGCTCCCAAAACCCATCACATTTATTATATTTTAATTAAACGTTAATTTAACACAGTTTTTTCAATTTATGCGATCGCCTCAAGTGAGGTGGATAACATCAAAAAGTTTTTGATTTCAACAATTAAGTTATCCGTTGTTACCCACCCTACAACTTGAGGGACATAACAACAATATTGTACTCGTTACTAAACCCTTCTATCGGCGCGAACCCTTGACGTTGAATATTTTCTGTTATCGTCCGAGGTTCGAGGAATTGTAACAAATAATCCGGCCCTCCCGCTTTGGAACCAACGCCGGAAAGTTTAAACCCTCCGAACGGTTGACGGGAAACAATTGCACCCGTAATTCCTCGGTTAATGTACAAATTCCCCACTTCAAAATCGGCTTTTGCTTGGGCAATATGAGACGGAGTTCGAGAATACAAACCGCCTGTTAATGCAAAGTTTGTCCCGTTAGCAATATTAATCGCTTCCTCAAAATTCGGCGCTTTAATTACCGCTAAAACCGGCCCAAAAATCTCCTCTTGGGCAATTTTTGCCGTCGGGGAAACGTTCACAAATACCGTTGGCGGAACAAAATATCCGGTTTCCGGTGCGGGAACTTGAATGGCGAGTTCCGCTTCTTGTTTGCCAATTTCAATGTATTCTAAAATCCGTTTTTGAGCATTAGCATCAATTACCGGACCAACAAACGTGCTAGGATGAGCAGCATACCCCACATTTAGCGATCGCACAGCTTCGGTTAAACGGCTAACAAACGCCTCATAAACCGGTTCTAAAACAATCACCCGAGAACAAGCCGAACACTTCTGACCGCTGTAGCCAAACGCCGAATAAACGACACCCGCAACCGCCTGATCTAAGTCCGCACTTTCATCAACAATAATCGCATTTTTTCCGCCCATTTCTGCAATCACCCGCTTGAGATGTTTTTGTCCGGGTTGCAACACCGCAGCTTCGGCGTAAATGCGAGAACCAACTTCTTGAGAACCCGTGAAGGTAATCATATGAACATCGGGATGTTTCACCAGATGAGAACCCACCGTTGAACCCTTGCAGGGAATGTATTGAAATACCCCTTCTGGTACGCCCGCATCGACTAAAATTTCTGCAATTTTCGCCGCAATTACTGATGAAACTTCCGCAGGTTTTAACAGCGTACAATTTCCCGTTACCAACGATGCAACCGTCATCCCAGTCGGAATTGCAATGGGGAAATTCCAGGGCGAAATCACAACGGAAATCCCTCGGGGTTGATAATGATAACGATCCGTTTCTCCGGCGGTATCGTAATTATACCCCTGGTCTAAGCGTTCCATTTCATCGGCATAATAGCGACAAAAATCAATCGCTTCAGAGACTTCTGCATCGCACTGATGCAACGCTTTTCCGACTTCATAAACCATCCAAGCACACAACTCGTGG
>CAZNCM010000201.1:8305-10759 GCA_964571155.1 uncultured Lyngbya sp.
AGTCTGCGGCTTTGCGTAACACCCCCGCACGCTGACGAACCGGTGTCCGTTTCCAAGCGGGAAATGCGGCTTTAGCAGCTTCTAATGCTTGTTCTGCTTGGTCAATACTAATTAACCCAATTTTTCCGACAATTTCTGAGGGATTAGACGGGTTAACAGAATCAACAATGGTTTCGGTTTGTTCGCGTTTTCCGTTAATTAAAGGCAGGTAAGTTTGACCCAATTGTTGACGAACAGTTTCCAACGCCCGAAACGCTTTATCCCGTTGAACGGGATCGGCATAATCGCTATCAGCAGCATTCGGAAATACGGGTTTCCAAGTGTCTTTAATAGTGCTTTCGGTGTTGGGTTTGGGCGGGGCTAACAGTTCTTCTAACGGTCGATTTTCTGAACTTTGACGCAAGAAAGAACTATTGGCGGTATTCTCCAATAAACGGCGAATTAAATAAGACATTCCTGGTAATAAATCGCCGTAGGGACAATACATCCGCACCCGATATCCTTGTTTGGCTAAAGTTTTTGCCAGTTGGTCGCCCATGCCATACAAAACCTGCATTTCAAAGGCGCGAGGGGGAACATTTAAAGTCTGGGCAATCGCAATGGCTTTAGCTTGAGAACGAACGTTATGGCTACCAATTGCCGAATAGATGTACTGATGATTTTCTAACATCAATTGGGTCAATTCTTCAAAATTGGCATCGGTGGCAGCTTTATCATTGTAAACGGGTTGGGGCCAGTCGTTTTGCATGGCTTTGATGGTTTCTTGGTCCCAATACGCCCCTTTTACCAATCGCACCGTTACGGGATGTCCGCGTAATTTTGCCCATTCAATGATACCTTCTAAATCTTTTTTAGAATCTCGCAAATAGGCTTGAACCGTCATGCCGATATCAGTACGGTTGCGAAATTCTTCTTCCATCAACAGATTTTTTAAGATGCTGTAGGTGAGATCTTTATAGGTGTATTGTTCCATATCGAAGTGAACCGCAGCACCTAATTCTGCCGCCCGACGGAGTAAAGTTCGGATACGTTCGCTAACTTTTGCTTCGCTTCCTTTGGCATCTAAGGGGTCAAATTGGGAATAAAAAGCGGTTAATTTAACAGACACTTGAACTTTAGGAATAGCTTGTCCGTCGGCTTGATCAATTTGAGGAATGGTTGACCATTTTTTCGCCCCTTCACTGAGTTTTTCCATCAACTCTAAATAACTGTTGAGATAAGCCTGGGCTTCGGCTTCGGTAATAACCGCTTCTCCGAGTAAGTCAACGGTGAAAGCGAGTTGATCTTTTCGCAGTTTTTCTAAGGTTTTTGTCACTTGAGGAATGGAGTCTCCCGCAATGTATTTATGAGCGAGAGTTTCTACTGCGGGGGCGACAGTTGTTGCGGCTAATTTTCCCGGTGCCGAGTCGGGGTTGGCGAAGTTGAGAAGTTTTTTTAAGGCATCAGGAAGTTCGACTTCTGATGTGGTAAGATATTCTTGCAAATGGGCGGCAATTTCGGGTTTGCTTCGCAGGGCGGGTAAACAGTCGATAAAATGGAATAACTGCACACGCAGTCCGGGGTTCGCCATCGTCCAGTCTAGCAGTTTATCATCTAACCGCATTTGGTCTTGCAACTGTCCGAGAAATGAACGTTTTTTCTCTTGCGTTGCGGCGAGAAGTTGTTTAGCGATTTCTTGAGTTTTGGTTTCGTAGGTGTCAGGAGCTTGTGTAACCACGGTTAATGTTTCTCCAACAATAATTCAATAAGAGTAACAAGGGAAAGAGACTGTTTACTAGCGATTTCTCTCTCCCTCGTTGGTGAATAGATTCTTTTTTCTATTGTACGTCGAAAGGGTCCATTATTTTTAAGGTTTTTTAAGATTGCAATAAAAAGTAATTTTACTTAGAGATGGATTTGAATAGGTTTTAACTTCAGTTCAAAATTTTTAATTTCTGACTTTTTGTTCAATTAAGGTTCAAATCTCTATAATTTAGCATCAGGAATAATTACCTCAAACGGGATTTTTATATATAGCCGTTATTTAGTCGTTTATATATCCCGATCAATATCTTATTGTATTCTTACTGGAAATAATAGCATTAATTTTTAATTAAAAGTAAGGCTCAGAGCATTTACTCAGTCTTTTTTTATTAAGTCGAAAAGGATTAAGGATAGTTAGATTTTGCAGCTTCAGTGGGATGACTGCAAGTTAACTAAGCTTAAATTTATCTTAACCTGCCAAATCCTGGCTTCAGCGTCTCTATAACTGAGGATAGCCCCAGGAAATCACGGTATATCAGCATTCTCGCCGATCTTGATTCCCTCAACCGAAGGTTAACAGACGATAACCTCTTAGTTAATTGCGTTATCTTACTAAGAAGCGGCTAAAACTGCCTGTAATTGGTGAAAATTTCTATCTTAGGGAGGATATCTTTTGAATTTAGATTAATAATAGGTTAAACTATTGCAATA
>CAZNCM010000202.1:0-10656 GCA_964571155.1 uncultured Lyngbya sp.
AGGAACACCTTCTAAACCAGGCTTGTATTCGCCGACGAAAGTCATAGCCGTTTCTCAATGTACATATAACCTATTCAGGGTACATTATCAGAACAACTAATCCAGTTGCTATTTTGACAACATTTAATTATTCTGACAGTTTGACTAACTCAACAAAAATTTGGGCGGAGTCAGCCACAACAGTTGGCTATTGCCCACCAATGAGCCTTGATCGGGTAAAGTGATGCCAATGATACCCGCTTTCTTGACGATCAACGCCTCGCGCACATCTCCCCAAATCAATATTTCCGCCCAATTTCCGAGATCCGGTTGATGTCCGACGAGGGCGAGGCTTTTTCCGACCGTTTGACTCCAGTTTCGATACCAGTCCAACCAAAAGTTAATCTCTCCCTCGGGCGCGAGGGGGGGAAATTCTTCGACGTGATCGGTTAAACCCACAGATTTGAGAATCTCAGCCGTTTGACGCGCCCGCACTAACGGACTTGACAGCACGATATCAAATTTTAGGTTTAATGACTTCAGCTTTTGGGCAACCTTTCGGGTTTTGCGATCGCCGTCTTTGGTTAAAGGACGTTCTTCATCTATCTCGTAAAGTTCTCGATCGGCGGCAATGCCATGACGAATCAAGTAAAGATGGGTCATCGCAAGGGAATTTATTCAACTTGGAACTTTAGCATAGCAGAATTTTTCAGAGAACAGAATTCACTGAAGAAACGGTCAAAACGGTGACATAAATAACAAAACCCCTGTTTTTTCAGCCAACAGGGGTCAAAGACCAATTATATATTTTTGCCATTCTTGATTCATACCGCTTTTTAGGTGTTTCGTGACTTCAAAGTAAAGACTACTGTACGGTTTTCGCGGGGGATGACGCAATATCATATTTGCCTCTCTCGGCGTACGACTCCCCTTTTTGACATTACAGCGAACACAAGCAGCGACTAAATTTTCCCAGGTTTCGCCACCGCCTCGCGATCGCGGAATTACATGATCGAGCGTTAGCTCATCTCCGACATAATTACAATATTGACAAGTGTGACCATCCCGGTGCAAGATATTCCTGCGCGTTAGAGGAATGTCTTTGTAAGGAACTCTGACATAATGTCGTAATCTGATCACAGTCGGTAGAGGAAAGTCAGGTAGAAGGTACTTTCCGTTATGCTCAACTTGTTCAGCCTTCTGCTTCAGTAACAAGACCACCGCCCGCCGCCAACTGGTGATATTTAGCGGTTCATAGGAGGCGTTCAATACTAGAACGTTGCCCATTGACGATCTCTGTTGCGATTATAGTATTTTGAATGATATTAACACAGCTTGACCCTCAGTACCGCTTCACCCCAACTCAGAGAAGATGCAGTGGGTCTATCTATCTTTAACCTGTCCGGCGCGCAGTGAGTTTGATTTTTTCCCGATACAAATGGGCGATCGCGATCTAAGCTTTATAGTCAACCAATCTTGTGAAGATGTCAGGAGTGAGTGAAGACATGGTAACTAAAAAACCGACCTCGGAAAAAGATCACCTCATTTTAGCGTTGAGAGGGCGTGGAGTTTATGATGAAATTTGTCAACGGTCTTGGGTTGAAATTAATTTAGCAGCGATCGCCTACAATGTTCAGCAGATTAAATCTTTGCTTTCTCCCCAAACGATACTCATGGCGGTGGTGAAAGCGGATGCCTATGGTCACGGGGCGGTTTCTATCGCTAAAACGGTTTCTCAAGCGGGTGCGGGTGCTTTTGCGGTGGCGACGACTCCAGAAGGGATCGAACTGCGTGAAGCCGGTATTAAACAACCCATATTAGTTTTAGGTGCGGCTTATACTCCCGATGAAATTAAAGCCATTTCCCATTGGCAACTTCAGCCGACCCTTTGTACACCTCAACAGGCACTTTTATTTTCAGAAATACTGAGTCAACTCAACCAAACTTTAGAAGTTCATCTCAATATTGATACCGGGATGTCGCGTTTGGGAACTTCTTGGCAACAGGGCGTTGAATTTGTCCAGCTAGTTGAACGACTTCCCCGTTTAAAACTTGCCGGAATTTATTCTCATTTTGCCACGGCCGATAGTCCAGATCAAAGTTTAATGAGACAGCAGCACAAGCGGTTTCAAAAAGTAATTCAAACTCTCGGAATTAACCCCAAAAATCCTTTAAATCAAGGGACTGTTTCTCGTCCTTGTTTACACATTTCTAACTCGGCTGCTACCTTAACCGATTCGGCATTACATTATGATTTGGTTCGAGTCGGTTTAGCGATTTATGGTTTATATCCCGCCCCTCATTTAGCTTCAACGGTTGACCTCAAACCAGCTATGCAAGTGAAGGCAAAAGTTACGCAAATTAAAACAATTGAAGCGGGAACAGGTATCAGCTATGGTTATCAGTATATTGCCGAAAAAATAACTCGAATTGCGGTTGTTGGCATTGGTTATGCTGATGGAATTCCTCGTAATCTTTCTAATAAAATGAAAGTCTTAGTTCGAGGTCAAATTTTACCTCAAGTTGGTGCGATTACAATGGATCAATTAATGATTGATGTGACTTCAATGCCCGATTTACAAGTGGGTGAAGTGGTAACGGTGTTAGGACGAGAAGGAGAAAATACGATTTCTGCCGAAGATTGGGCCGCAGATTTAGATACTATTTCTTGGGAAATATTATGTGGTTTCAAACATCGACTCCCTCGCCTAAATTTTTGAAAAAAGTTACAATTAATACAGAAATAAACGGGTTTAAACTTGAGTTGATAGATTTCTGAAACTCGTTTCCCAAATTAGAAATATTCTCCAAATCCGGTTTCCGATAAGTTACCGGATTTCTTGTATAAAATTATTACTTAATCTACTCAAATAAACTGAGTGATCGTCAAACGGTTGAAAACTCTAGAAAAATTCTCAGTGAATATAGTGGATAATTTCAGATCAATAACTTCCTGAGATCACATTTCGTCACTAAGCATCTGTCTAAAGATAGATAGAGATCCTTAGATCTTTTCAAATTATAAATAAATTGTTAAAATGAATTTAATCATGGTAAAACTGTTGTTAGCCTCAAGGCAATAATGAGTAAATATACTGAATAATTTGAGACAGAATAACTGAACCGGTGAACTTCTAACAACTTATCTAAGTCCAAAGATAGAAGCATTCAGTTAAGGATATATTTTAACCAATAAGAACTGCTCCAGTTTTCGCTCCTTACGACAACAAAAAATACTGTGGAAAATCATTATCCTCTCCAACCCTTGAGAAAAAAATCTTTAAGCAAAGTCTATTTTTCTTTGAGACAAAAACCTCTCAAGAAGATGATTTCTAAACTCGTTATTGCTGGTGCTGTTCTCACAGTCGGTATCGTTTCTGGAATAAGTTATGGATTAGTTCGTAGCATTATTCTAACCAGTTCTCAGGAAAATGCACTCAAGGAAGCACAAAAAGCCAGTCTAGAAATTGATCAGTGGTTAACCGAATTGCGATCTCAACTTGAAAGCATAGCCAATAACTCTGATGTTCGCTCGATGAGTTGGTCAGCAGCAAAACCGTTTTTACAGCTAGAATTGGATCGTTTACCCAACTATTATATGTTCTCGTTAATCGATATAGACGGTTCTTATCACACAACAACAGCAGGATTTATTCAAGGTACAAAGCTGAGTGATTTACCTCACATTCAAAAAGCAGTAGCTGGACAAACTAATGTTTCTCAACCGATTATTTCTCGCAGTACGGGTGTGTATCAAATTAGTGTCTGCACTCCAATTTGGTCTGTTCCACCTTTAAATAATCAACCGCTTTCTCCAGAACAAGCCTCCATCCGAACTCAAAATTTAAAGTCTTTTAATCTTCCTTTTAATACTTCACAAAAACCAGTAGTTAAAGGTATATTATGTGGATTACTACCCATCAAAAATATTTCTAAAATCATTGAGAAAATTTCTAATGTACCCGACGATTCTTATGCTTTCGTTCTGGATCTAGATGGAATTCCGATTGCTCATCCTGACCCTCAAATTTTGCAAGAGAGAAAAAGCTTTTTAGCAGATGCTAATACACCCATAGCAACCCTTGCTCGAAAAATGGTAGAGCATCATGAGGGTATAGAGCTAATCTCCTTAAATAACTCCTGGGTTTATGTTGCTTATACTCCGATTCAAAAAGCGGACTGGTCTGTGGGTATAGTCATTCCTCAAGATCGATTAGAAGCTCAACTTAGACCTTTAAATTTGCTTGCTGCGGTAATTGGAACATTACTCATCTTAGCTACAATCTTTGCAATTTGGCAAGTTAAATTATTTCAAGAAACTCGGGAACGAGCAACACGCGAAGCACTTGTTAATCAACTGACTGAGCAAATTAGAGCGTCTTTGGACTTGAACACTCTTTTACAGATAGCAGTCAATGAAGTAATGAGAGTTTTAGGTTTAAGTTGGGTTGGATTTAGTTGGTATCACACCGATCAAAAAAGATTAGAAATTGTTTGTAGCTCATCTTCGTTTAAAATTTCTCAAAATTTTCCTGAAATTAATGCTTTTATTGAAGAAAAATTTACAGATATTTTAGTTTCATCCCCAATTAAACCATCAGAAAAGATCAGTTGGACTCAGTTAGAAAAAACACAGTTAAGCGATGAAAAAAAAGCAGAGTTTAAAAAAGCAGGAATTAGCTGTTATTTTGCTTTACCGATTCAGGTGAATAGCAATCAAAAGGGTTATCTCATTGGATTAAGTTCAGCCACCATACTTAACGATGAAGCTATCCTTAAACTGCTGAAAACAATACGAGGTCAACTGATCATCGCTATTACTCAAGCCAACCTCTACAAACAAGTACAAGAACAAGTAGAACTGCTCAATCAAACTTTACTGGAACGTTCTTTAGCTGAAGCACAACTCCAGGAAAAAATGGAAATGTTAGATCGCAGTAGTGATGGAATTATTATCCTAGATATGGATAAGAAGATTACCTATTGGAATCAAGGAGCAGAAAATATTTATGGCTGGAAGAAAGCCGAAGTGATGAACCAAAATATTCATAGTTTATTAACAACGATTTTTCCCGCTTCTCAAGCCGAAGTCATGCAAAAACTTCTTCAGACAGGAACTTGGAACGGTGAACTTAAACATCAGACGAAAGACCACCAAAATATTATTACTTCTAGTCGTTGGACGTTACAGCGAGATGAGCAAGGAAATCCAAGTGCAATCTTAAAAATTAATAGTGATATTACCGAAAAAAAAGCCGCAGAAATTGCCTTAGCGTATTCAGAAACTAAACTGCGAGAAAAAGCGACTCAACTCGAAGCGACATTAGCTGAACTTCAACGGACTCAAGCCCAGATCATTCAAAATGAGAAAATGTCTTCTTTAGGTCAACTCGTTGCAGGTGTGGCTCACGAAATTAATAATCCGGTTAGTTTTATTTATGGAAACCTTGTTCATGCAGAAGAATATATGCAGGATTTAATTAATTTACTCCATCTTTATCAAGAAAGTTATCCCGACTCAACACCGGAAATTCAAGAGGAAATAGAAGCGGCTGATTTAGAGTTTATTGAAGATGATTTTCCCAAAATTTTAAAATCCATGAAAAACGGTGCCAAACGAATTGAAGATATTGTTGTATCTTTAAGAAACTTCTCTCGTATGGATGAAGCCGACTTAAAAGAAGTAAATATTCACGAAGGAATTGATAGCACGTTGATGATTTTACAAAGTCGTTTAAATTTGATGGGAAATCACACTCAGATAGAAGTGATTAAGAACTATGGAAATTTACCTAAAGTGGAGTGTTATCCCGGACAGTTAAATCAAGTGTTGATGAATTTATTAATTAATGCGATTGATGCAATACAAGAAAAATTCAATCAGCCATTGATATCAGAAACTCAAGAAATTGTACCCATAATTGAGATTTCGACAGAATTAATAGAAAATGAACGGGTTAAAATTCGGATTAAAGACAATGGTTGTGGAGTGTCCGAAAGCGCTCAAGACCACTTGTTTGATCCCTTTTTTACAACTAAACCTGTTGGGAAAGGAACGGGTTTAGGATTATCGATCAGCTATCAAATTATCACGGAAAAACATCAAGGAAACTTGTACTGTAATTCTAAACTAGAATCAGGGGCAGAATTTATTATTGAAATCCCTAGAAAATTACAGATAATATAAGAATAGCTAATCAATTTGATTCATCCCGGTTGACCTTGCATTCAGGCAGTAGAAAGTCCATCTTTCGTAGGAAAACCTATCTGCTAATATCCTCAACTCTTTGCTTTCTAATTTTTAGAAAATTTTTGATAAAGTATGCTATTTTTGTTTTCGGGCTTTAATTTTCAAAGCTTTACTCTAAAAGGAAACAAGTATGGCTGAAGTTTTTGGAACCGAAGGGTCAGATAATTTGGTCGGAACTGACGAAGCAGATAGTCTTTTTGGGTTAGGTGGCAGTGACACACTTGAGGGAAGTTCCCAGGGAAATGATACCCTAATTGCGGGTCTCGGCAGTGATTTTCTGTTTTCAAGGGGGGATAATAACTGGCTTTTTGCGGGAAAAGGGGATGATAATATTACAGGGGGAACTGTAGGAGGAACCGATACTATTTTTGGCGATATTGGAAACGATGTCATTAGCGCAGGCGGTGGGAATGATTTAGTTTTTGGGAACAATGACCAGGATGAGATATCTGGAGGAAATGGAAATGATACGATATTTGGAGGTCAGGGAAATGATGAGATTGATGGAGACCTAAATAATGACCTCATTTTCGGCGACCTTGGAAACGATACAATCATAGGAGGAGCAGGAAACGACCAGTTTGTAATTGGTCCTGGCTTGGGATTAGATATTATTAACGATTATGGCCGGGATACTGACAGTCTTCTCCTACAAGGTAACATTACCGAAGCTGATTTGGACTTTGTGACCGCCACAGAAAACATTGGTTTTCAAAACCCCGATATTGAGGTTATTCTCCGTTCAACGGGGGAAACGATAGCGATTCTTCGAGATATCAGTCTTGAAGAATTTAACTCAATTAAGATTATTCAACCTTTAATTATTTAAGAGTTTGGTGTTATTTTGTTTAACCGAACTTAAATATTTCAGGGCGCAAACAATAGCGCCCCTACGGATTGTTTTAAACCAAGTCGGACAGTCACCCATTGAGCTGAGTTTAGTTAGAAACACCTTCCCTTTCTAAGTATCAGCCTATTATCTTCACACTGATCTTCCCTAAATTTAGGAGGCAAAATTAACTGGATCTTGATCTCGCCGATGTTTAACCGGAATGGGAGAACCTTGGCGATCGCCCACTAAAGCCGCCGTTTCTTCTAAGGCTTCTCGCAGACGTTTAGCCGCATAGATCGACATATCTCGTGGTACATTAATACGATCGCGTAAATATCGCAAAGCCACATCAGACCCAGAAGGCGGTGTCGAGAGTTCACCCGTCATCATATAAGTTAAAGCACACCGTAGTGCTTCATCAAACAACTGGTGATCAGCAGGGTTAACTTTAATAATATTGGTACGGTGTTTAATCACCCGTTGTAGAGCTTCAGCGCGAGAGTTTTCCGGTTCAGGATACTTCACATCCGGCAGTCCCATCCAAGGGCCATTATCAACTCGTCTCTGATTAATTTGGGTTTGGGGTTCGCCGTTTTCGTAACAACCTCCCATTTGGGGCGGTAAGTCGTGAACATGAGTATGGAAGTCGCTCTGAGTTCCTCGGTAAGTGGGGCGGCTTTCCATTGCATCAAACCAAGCACTAAAACCCGGATTTTCTTCTCGCATGGAGTAGCCTTTGTAGTAGTAAAGACTGGCATTCATCCGTTCAACATAGGGCGTAAAAACCACATCGGCTGTGGAAAACTCCTCTAGGAAGTAGGGGCTAGGTGTGCGACTGAGAGCTTCTTCAACCTTTCCCACGACCCCAATAAATTGTTCTTTGTTACGTTGATCTTGTCCTGGCGATCGCGTGGGATAACATAACCAACTACACCAAGCCCTAAACAGAAGTCGCTCCAACTGTCGCAACGGCAGAACTTTGGGGTCGTTCATTCCGAAGACTAAGGAACCAAATACCTGTTCGAGAGCCATTAATATATCATCACTTTCGGTAATCATCCGACCATCAAGTTCAAGAGCAGGTAACATCCCAGAGGGGACTTTACGCTTGTACCAACTCTCTTTTGTTCCATAACAGAACATGGTGACTTTTTCGATGCGGTAAGGAATCTGTTTTTCCTCTAGCCACAGCCAGACTTTCTGACAGTAGGGACACCAAGCATGATTATCGCGATAGAGGGTGACACGCACATCAGACTCGTTTTGACCAAATAGGCGTAAACGCGCTTGAGCATTTGTCGGGCCGTTAACGGTATCAATCTCAAAGTTGGTAAGGGCTTCTAGTTCTGTCCAGGTCAGAGGATGAGTCGTCATAACTCTCAAATAAATGTATTAATATCAATAGGTTTGCTACAGTTGCATAATACAGTTTAGTCGCTGTTGTTGTCTTTCACCTTCAGACGAATCATTCAGTAAATCGATTACCTGTTGAGCTTGAGTAACTAATCCTTGATAAAGATATCTCTCAATCATTTTATTCAATCGATAGTTATCGCTCAATAGACTCTGGAGTGGTTGCTCCTGCATCAATTGCAGAATTTGATCGTACCAGAGAATTTCATCATCGTGACCATATAGATATCGAATTATGTCGCCACTCTTAAGCATTAACTGGGCTTGCTCACCCGCAGAAAACTGAGAGCGCGATCGCCATTGCTCCATAATATCTCTCTGACCTGATGATACAGCTTGTTCAAAAACTCGTTTCGCTACCAGAATTTGCTCGGCGACACCGACTGTCTCAGCCAACTCAATAAAGTGCGCGATCGCTCCTCGTGGATCATCCCAACTGGAAGTAAACGGTATTAAATTGGCTCGTTGCTCTAAATCTTCAATCTGTTTGAGATAATCTACCTGCAAAGTATAGAGACGCTCGGCGATCGCAGTTTGTTGATGCTGATGGAGGAAACGTTCTAGATTATAGACCCACTCTAACGGATGCTGATCCCACTTGAGCTTAACAAGAGGCTGACGAGTGAGAAGTTCTTCGGCTTGATCTGCAAGTGCTTGGGAAAGTCGCCCCACCATTTCTATCTGTTCGGGTTTCTGAAGTAATGTAATTGCCCGTATTGCTCGTTGTTCAGGGAGATCAGGCGTTGGTGGAATATCCGGTAAAAACAAAGGTGGGCGCTCGCTCGTTGGTGGAGCAGTATCTTGAACAGTCGGTATATAACTCGCAGACAATAGTTTGGGATCGCTACTGCCAATCTCAGGAAAGATCGCTTCACTCAGAGCCAGAAGTTGTTGAGGTTCACCCTCATGAGCAGCAACAGTTGCAACCCACCAACGCCAATCTTCCTGCACTTCAAAGGGTCTGGCACTAATTCTCATCACCATCCGTTCTGGAATCAGTTGCTTGGCTTCATCGAAGCGTTTTTCCTTGACGGCTTCGGTAATTAAGAACTCTGCTGCTTCAGTTTTGAGGTTGAGTTGTTCAATGAAATAAAGCATTTCCGGTAAGTATCCCTGAGAGCGACTGAGAGGGTAAAGAGAGCCACTCCATTGATCATCGCCCCAGATTCCGAAACCTGAACCGAACCCTTGTTTCTGACCGATTTTTCCGGCTTCAATCAACTGTTCTAGGGCTGGGGTGGCTTCATTAGGACGGTTTTGTTGACGGGCTTCTCCTGCGATCGCCAACCACGCTTTAGCACGTAAGGCGGGTTGAGTGCTAGGTAGTTGTTTGGCAGCGCGAGTTGCAGTTGTCACACCACTAGCTTGAGCAAAGGTTATAATTCCCTCTGTGGCAATTTTGGCAAAATCTTCTTGCGTATCTGGGGTGGTTTTGAGCAATGGGTCAATTGTTGTATTGAATAGATCGAGGGCGGGTTGAACTTGTCGAGAGCGCAGGTAGGCTGAGGCAATCCGAAACAGTTGTTGACTTTGTTGAGCTAGAATTGGAATGGAGCGGGCTGCTGCGATCGCTTCTGACCATTGTCCCTGAGCTACATAAGCATCAATCAATAACTCAGGAAGCCCATTAGTGAAGGGGCGAGACTGAGGAGACATCGTTTTTAGGGTTGCTGTCACTGCTGCTAGAGTGGCATTCCCGCGAGAAGTTTGACCAATAGTAAACCAAGCGTCTGCTAAACGCCATTGAGTTTCAGCCTTGAGAGCCGGAATAGCGATTCCAATTAAAGTTTGACTCGCCTGCTGAAGTAAGGGTGTACTTTGGGATGTTTGATTTAACTGATGATAGGCGATCGCTCCGGTAATCAGGGCGCGGCTTTGAGCGTAGTTGTAGCCAGGAGGCAGAGCCAATGCCAGAGTAATCAGTTGATTGACAATGGGAATTAACTGTTTTTGATCAATTGTTGAGGTTTGTTCGATTAACTTCAGAAGTCGAGGCTGTTGGTGAAGATCTCTAATTACTGTTAAGCGATCAATTGATAATTGAGTAAGACGTGGAGTTAACCCCGCTTCATTGAGGATGCTAAGTATTTTAGTGAGATTGTTCGGTAATGAAGATGTAGAACTAGACTGAAGTTGAGACGACAGCATATACCATTGAGTAAACGACCAAGTTAAGAGTTCA
>CAZNCM010000203.1:0-8612 GCA_964571155.1 uncultured Lyngbya sp.
AGTCTCCTTCTCTTCTGGGGTAAGATCATCTGCTCCATCAATTAAATCGTTGTAAGCATGGGTTTGATTTCTAGACTCAAAGCCAAATCCAGTCGCGTAAGGAGGATCGATGTAAATTAATCCCACTTTCCCTAAAATATTAGGATCATCTAATAAAGTTCTAAGCACTCTCAGATTTTCCCCATATACTAGGTAACTTTTCGGTTGTTTTTTCACGCGAGCAACACAACGTAACTGAGCGGGAGGCGTTTTAAATATATCTTCAGTAGAAACTTTTCCTTCATACTCCAAGCGAAATGATAGCTTACTGTTGTTTTTTAAGCTACCTTGAGATTGATTTTGATGAGGTATACCTGTTGCCATTGTAATTAATAGTTAGACCCAATTTTTTGTTGTTTTTGTTGGCTTTAAAGTTGAACAACAATAAAGTTTTTACAATGACTATTGTATCATTATTTTTTATAGTCTGCAACTTCTTTGATTGCTTAAAAATTGATAAGAATCCATCAAATAAAGTCAGAAAATAAAAGAGTTTGTAGTTTAAATAAAACTTTGATTTGGACAATAAATACTTTAGACTGTTTAAAATTTCTTTTTAAGTTCCGGTTTAACTTTCCGATCTTCCCTACTCGGAGTATTTAAGATGTGTAACAATAAAATCAAAACAAAATCTCAACACGGGAGTAGTACAGATGACAACAACTACACCTTCACCCACTCCAAAAACCTTTAAACAGCTTCCGATTGTTAAAAGTCCCGATTGGTGGCAAACTTTACGAGCGCTTTTCAATCATCTGGACTATCTTGAAGAAAGTCGGGCGCGTTACGGGGATAATTTTGGCGGCTCATCAACAGGTTTCCCTGATTATGCCATATTTAGCGATCCTAAAGCCATAGAACAGATTTTTACAGCGAATCCAAATTGTTTTGATTCTGGTGTTGGAAACAAAAGTCTTCGACCCTTATTAGGTGATTTTTCTGTTATTCTTTTGGATGGATCTTCTCATCAACAACAGCGCAAACTTTTGATGCCCCCTTTTCATGGGGAACGAATGAAAGCCTACGGTCAAACCATGTATGAAGTGACTCAACGGGTGATGGAAAGCTGGCCGACAGATCAGCCGTTTGAGATGCGAAATAGTACCCAAGAAATCACGTTGCGAGTGATTTTAAATACGGTTTTTGGGCTAGATCAAGGTGAACGCTTTGAACAACTGATAAAATTAATGAGCGAATGGTTGGATACTTTTAATTCTCCGTTTAAAGCCAGTTTTTTGTTTTTTCCGAAATTACAAAAAGATTTGGGGGCTTGGAGTCCTTGGGGGCGATTTGTGAGAATTAGAAATAAAATAGATGAACTGCTTTATGCAGAAATTAACGAGCGCAAAAATAAGCCGTTGAGTGAAGATATTTTGAGTTTGATGATGGCGGCGCGAGATGAAAATGGCGAACCGATGAGCGATCAAGAATTGCGAGATGAGTTGATGGGGCTGCTATTTGCGGGACATGAAACAACGGCTTCTGCATTGGCTTGGGCGTTTTATTGGGTTCATTCTCAACCCGAAATTTTAGATAAATTATTGGATGAACTTGAGCAATGCGATCTCGAAAATGATCCGAGTGCGGTGATGAAATTACCTTATTTGAATGCTGTTTGTTCGGAAACGTTGCGAATTTATCCGATTGCGATTTTTACGTTTGTTCGCAAGTTGAAAGTTCCGATGGACATTTTAGACTATCATTTTGAAGCCGGAACTCAACTGATTCCCTGCATTTATTTGGTGCATCATCGCGAAGATCTTTATCCAAATTCTAAACAGTTTCGCCCGGAACGTTTTCTCGAACGTCAATTTTCGCCCTATGAATTTATCCCGTTTGGCGGTGGAAATCGTCGCTGTTTGGGTTATGCGTTTGCGCTGTTTGAAATGAAGTTAGTTTTAGCAACGGTATTGACTCAAATCAAACTGGAATTAACGGAAAATCGCCCCATAAAACCTGTCCGTCGAGGGTTAACCTTTACCCCAGAAAATGGGGTGCCAATGAGGGTTAAAGTGTAGAGATAGAACTCAAAAAAGGAAAAGAATAAAAACCACAAAGACACAGAGACACAAAGAGGAAATCCGCGTGTTTTTGTGGTGAGTTTTTCGTTAAAACTCTGGATTATCCTAGAATTAACCGCCAATTCCTAAGCGACTTGCGATCGCTGGAGTCAGCGGAAATAAAGTAGTAATCATCAAAAATAAGGCTAATAAACCTAAAGCGGCGCGAGTATCATCAGGTTCGGTTAATTCGTTCAAACTGGGGCGTTCAAGGTTGCGTTGTAAGATTAAAATAACCACTGCCCAATACAATGCTAGAGAGTTCACTAACGAAGCAATTGCTAATACTACAAACGTCGCTAAAGTGGAACGTCCGGCAATTTTACGACCATAAATCGCTTGCAGAATTCGTCCGCCGTCGAGTTGTCCGGCTGGCATTAAATTAATTGCGGTAATCACTAAACCTAACCAACCGATAATCGTCAAAGGATGAACATCAACAATAGATTCATGCAGTGCCGAACCTAAAACCGTCTTGGCTAAAATTCCGACTAAAACTGATCCTTTAAAAAATTCGGTGGGAATCTGAAATAAACTTCCAGGATGAGATAAAACTAACCCGATAAATAGCATTGCTAGTGAGAGTAATCCTCCAGCCGCAGGCCCGGCGAAAGCAACATCAAATAAAACTTTTCGGTTCGGAAGAATAGACTCAAAACGGTTAAAAGCCCCAAAAGTACCGACTTGAATAGTTGGAATAAAAAACGGCCAGCCAAATTTAACGTGATGACGTTTTGCCATCAGTTGATGGGCTATTTCATGACTGGCTAAAATCGAAAATAAACCCAAGGCAATGGGGAGAGTTTCAGCATAACGGTTCGGTTCTGTAAAAAAGTCAAACCCGAGTAACAAACTTCCGGCTTCAAAGGTGGTAAAGACACTGACCAAGAGTAAAATAATCGCTAATACTTTTTGAGGAATTGTAGTTGATTGGGGATCATTTTTGCGAGGCAGAACGATCACAACGGGTTTTCCTTCGGGGTTTTCAACTAAAAAAAGTCGGAAGCGATCGCCCATTTTTTGCTGTAAGTTTTCTGATAGACGAGTATAGGCTTGTTCAGGATCTGTTCTGAGGTTTCCTTTGAAGATTATTCCTTCTTGATAAGGTAGAGTTTCGGTGGCAAAAAAGGTGTCTATACCAAAAATATTTTGAATGATTTTGAGATCTTCTGGGGGAATCGGTGTTGGTTTTTCTTCGGTATCTGTTAACTTTTTTTCAGGGGGCGAGGGGGCTGCTCCCGATTCAACGGAGGGTTTTTCCTCGGTTTCATTCGGGGTATGGTACTGTTGGGGAGAGTCTGCTGGAGAGTCAGAACGTTGTTGCTCATTTTCTGCGGCCATTTCCCGCAGTTTTCGACCGAGGATGATGTAGAGTCCAGTTGAAGCCAGGAATAAAAAGAGAATACTAGCTAGATTGAGGTAAATTCCAGCCGCTGCCAGTGCGAAAAAGAGCAGCCAAGGTGCCATTAAAATGATAGACTGCAACCAAGACAAGATACCCTGTTTACCATAGGGTTGAGCGCGATAGAAGCCCCATCCCACAATCCCTAGAGCGATCAATAAGATGAAAATAGTTGTATTATCAAACGAAGTAAACATTCTAGACCTTAAAACATAGAGCAAACAACACCTGAACTAATCAAGCATCACTCAAACTAATTATACAGTAGCACCTGAAAATGGTTGATTCTTAATCCCATGCAGTCAATATTCCAATACATTCCAGAAAATTAAAGCGATACAAAACCTCAAGGCTAGTTGTGAATTGCCACTTCATTCAAAGTATTGTTCCTAGTTTTAATAAAATTGATCTCCTTACAACTCATCTTTGATGATTAGTTTAAGTTCTCTAGAAATTGGCAATTTATCAATCTCTTGAGATAAGTTTATCTTGCTTTCACCCTGAGAAATTCGCTCTTGATAAACGCCTACAAGGAGAGCTTCTAAACCATACTTCGTGAGAGCATCAGAAGCCAGTCCAATAATTCCCAGTAGCACAATTCCCCCAATCATTCCACCTGGCCCTAACATGGCGAGTGCAGCCGTAATTGCAGCAGCTCCGGTTAATCCAGTCGTTGCCATTGTAATCAGAAGAACAACCCCCGGGAAACCAATTCCAGCTAATTTACTAATAATTTCATCCATGATTTTAATTAAACTTAGATAAATGTTTGGTCTGGAAAATACAATCAAAATCTTCAAGAATCAACTGAATTATCTAAGTCTTGAGCTTGATCCATAAGTCGATACTTGGCATTTCTAGCAATAACTTGTACTCGCTGCTGAGTAATTTTGAGCTTTGTTGCAATTTCTTTGGTTGTCCATCCTTGCTGCAACAGTTCATAGACTTCTTTTTCTCTAGGTGTCAGTTCTTTTCGTCTCATTTTACTGATTCACTCTCTCTAACAATTAATATTGTTGCAGATTTGGACAAAAAAAGTATCCGAAAAAATACTGAAGTTTGGGAGACAAAAATATCCCCAGTCAAAGTCACAGTAAGTTCGTCAAAAAAGATAAATTAATCTCATCACCTCCTTCAAAAATTATTTAAACAGTTGAAATCGCAAAAGTAGAAGTGAAATAATCTGATTATTATCTCTCGTTTTCTCGGCCTAATTTGAACTAGGGAATAACGATAATAGGATTAGGAGTATTGTGATTAGATTCAATTCGAGAGGCATCAGAATTTCCTAAAGCGCTCATGGAGGCTTTCGCTTCAGCCATATCGCGTCGGGTTGCTTCTCGCAATTGTTCTCGCAGGGCAGGCATCACGGCGAGCGCCCGTGTCCAGTCAGGAATTTGAATATTTGCGGGGTTGTTGAGGTAGTCTTGTCCTGCTTCTGTAATCACTTGTTCAAATAACTCGACAGTAACTTCTTCTTGATGACGATCATATTCTAGGTTATTAAAACGAGCATCAACAAAATATTGCCGAGTATAGTCTTGTGCTTCGCGTCGAAATTTAACTCGTAAGGTGCGAATTTCATCCATGGTTAAGACAACTCGTTCCATTTCTGTTAAAGTTCGGAGAATAGAACGGAGAATATCTCGACACATTTTTCGCAAGCCTTCGTGAGTGGAATTACCAATCGGTTGATGTTTATGATCGAAGGTTCCGAGATCAATTTGAGCGATGCGTTTTTCGGCTACATTGCGATAAACTTCCGCCAACAATCCAATTTCTAGACCCCAATTTCCCGGAATCCGAATATTAAGAGCTAAATCATTTGTTAGAGCGCATTCTCCCGAGAGGGGATAGCGATAAGCCCCTAAATAACGTAGATAATTATGATAACCTAACATATCCGTTAAAGCGGTGAGTAAAGGCATGATAAATAAACGAACAACTCGCCCATGAAACCGAATGGGTTCACCTCCTAAGCGGGCATAATAGGCTTTGTTAAAGCCTATCCCCAACTCTTTTTCGACCAGAGGAAACAGTAGCTTCATCGGATAGGTTTTGTTGTAAGTGATAATATCAGCATCGTGCATAGCAATAGCTTCAGCTTGCAAAGATGCCACACCCAGTCCTAACCAAACGGCTTGACCTTTGCCTTTAAAGCTTAATAAATCTAAGCCTTTATCTCGCAATTTTTCTAGGAGTTGAGTCACCCGAGGGCCGTTTTCCCAAATCACAAAAGTTGGTTGGGGTAATATACTAAAAAAATCAACGGCTTTGTTGTATTGTTCGGCAGTTTGAGCGCAAAGACAAATGACTACAGTATTGACAAATTTACACTCTTTTAATTGATCTCGAATTAAAGTTAAAGCCGGTCTTTCGAGTTCATCATATAATGCCGGAATTAATACAGCAGTCGGTGAGGTTTCACTCAATTGAGTTAATCTTGCTTCTAGGAGTTCTAGATCGCAACCAAAATCATGTATTGTTGTAATTAATTCTTGTTTGTAGTCCATATAAATTCCAACTCCAATATTACACATTATACTGTTGTGTCTATTGTACCCCTTGTCGGTCAAACGGAGAGAGTCAAAATATTTTGATCTCAAGATATTTCAACAAATTTTGCGATGAGAGAAAACCAACTCTGATCTCGATGATCTTTTCAAAATAATACAACATCTCTTTGATTCTGTTCGTTTGTATTGATTGTTCATCTCTTATTTTTAAATTATTATGAGATTTGTCCTAAAAAATATTAACTTTTAATTTTTTGTATTCTGTTTTTTAAATGATTAATTTATTAAATTTATTATTAATAATAAATTAATAAAAAATGAATCACTAAGAAGCCAGTTTAATCCGTTCAATTCCTGAATAAACATTAAATCGCCGACCTCGTAAAAAACCAATTAACGTTACATTAAACGCCTGCGCCATCTCCACTGCCAAACTACTGGGAGCAGACACCGCACAAAGAATAGGAACGCCTGCAACAATACACTTTTGCAAAATCTCAAAACTAGAGCGTCCACTGACCATCACGATATGATGCGCTAGAGGTAGCTCATTTGTCAAGACAGAAGAACCAATGAGTTTGTCTAAAGCATTATGACGACCTACATCTTCTCGAAGTTTCAAGAGTTTTCCACTTTCATCAAACAATGCTGCTGCGTGTAAGCCACCCGTTGCGGAAAATAGTCCTTGAGCTAATTTAAGTTGATCATTTAAACGATAAATAATCTCTGTGTTAATATTAAAGTCAGAAGAAATCTGCGGAATTTCACGGATTTTTAAGGATTCAATACTCGCTTTCCCACAAACTCCACAAGCGCTGGTCATAAAAAAATGTCGTTCGAGTCGTTTGAAATCAAAAGTTAATCCCGATTTTAGAGCCACATTAATAATATTTTGTCGCTGTTCACCATCAATATCAGGATCTACACAATAACTCATTTTAGCAAGATATTCTCGGCTTTTAATCACCCCTTCACTGTACAAAAAACCTGCCACTAAATCAAAATCTGCTCCTGGTGTTCGCATGGTAACAGCAAGGGTTTTTTCGGGAGAAATCAACCGTATTTCTAAGGGTTCTTCTGTGGCAATATCATCTAAACGAGAGCAAGTTTGACTGTCTTCAATTGTCCAAATTCTTAACTTTTTTTTGCTTTTATCAGCAGGCATTTCGTTTGGTTTTTTGGTAAATTTATATTTATTAAAGTGGTAAAATTAATCTATTTTTTCCAAACAAACTAGAGCGTTATAGTCGGGAACCCCTTCGTCAGAACGCTTATTTTTATCCAATAAAACATTCCCCTCTGGCCAGTGAACTTGAAGATTTCGAGGTGTCATCGGAGCCGTATAAATTCGCCCTTGATATTCGCCCCAATCATTTTTTAACAGAACTTGATCGCCATCTTTTAAGTTTAACTTTTCCGCATCAATAGGATTAATTAACACTGCCTCTCGCAACGCTCCGGTAATGGCATCTTTGCGTTCTTGAACCATGCTATTAAACTGTTTTCCCCGACGAGTTGCTACGAAGAAATAACCCGGAGGTAATTCATCAAAACTCGGCGATAAAACCGAGAAATGGGCTTTACCATCCGGCGTCGGAAACTTCCAGCCAAAACAAAGATGTGAACCGCCATATTGAAACTGATCACCCTGTTGTTTTAAGTGTTGAATTCCGGCATATTGCGGGATGACTTTGGCAATTTCTTGACGCATTTCTGCGGTACTTTCAAAGTGTAATTTATCCGATAATTCGGGATGAACTCGCCGTGCTAACTCCATCAACACTTCCCACTCGGAACGGGCTTCAGCAACTCTCGGACCAGGAATTTCAGGGCTGAATATTACCCGTCTTTCGGTACTGGTTTCTGTCACGCCTCCGGGTACTTCATAACGGGTGGTTGCGGGTAATATGATCACCGTTTCCGTCGGTTCTAACAACATTTGATTTGAACAAACAATATCCATGTGAACCCGCAAAGGAATATTTTTCAAAGCGGTTTCTACAGAGTCGGGATCGGGCATTACTTCCAGAAAATTACCGCCAATTGAGAACAACACATCGAGTTGATTTTCGGCTGCGGCTGCAATCATTTCTGAGGTGATTAAACCCGTTTTGGAAGAAACGTTAAAACCCCAATATTCGCTCATTAATTGGGCATTTTCTTCGTTAATTTTTCGCCCTCCCGGAAACACCGTAGAATAGCATCCCATTTCCGCCCCACCTTGCACGCCAGAATGTCCGCGAATGGGCATTAAACCGCACCCCTCGCGCCCGACAAAACCCTTCATTAAAGCGAGGTTAATAATGGCTCTAACGTTATCTTCGCCGCATTCGTGTTGAGTAATTCCCATACTCCAAACAAACACCGCTTTTTCTGCTTTTCCAACCATCTCAGCAAAAGCATACATTTCCTCGCGACTCGCCCCAGAAATTTGTTCTAAATCTTCCCAGGTTTGGCGGTCTAATTCGGCTTGAAGTTGTTCAAAGTTTGCGGTATAATTTTTGATAAAATTGGAGTCAATCCAGTTATTAGCAATCAGGTGTTTAATCACGCCGTTAATAAAAGCTTGATCGCCATTGAGATTAACTAAAAAGA
>CAZNCM010000203.1:8622-9077 GCA_964571155.1 uncultured Lyngbya sp.
CAAATATTGCACTTTCAGGAATTGAAGGCACCCAGTAGCGTTCCATTCCGGGTTCTCGATAGGTATTCACGCAAACAATGCGAGTCCCCGCTTTTTTTGCCCAGTGCAAATATTTAACGGTAACGGGTTGATTGTTGGCAACATTTGAACCAAAAAACACTAATAAATCGGTGCCGATCCAATCTTTATAAGAACAAGTTGTTGCAGCCGCCCCAATCGTTGTTTTTAACGCGCCGGTACTGGGAGAGTGACAAATTCTCGCCGCATTATCAACATTATTACTCCCCATTGAACGCACGGCTTTTTGAACCGCATAATAGGTTTCATTCACTGTTCCCCGACTGGTAACATAGAACCCCAAACGTTCGGGAGTCGAGGCTTTAATGCGTTCAGAAATACAGTTTAAAGCTTCATCCCAACTGACACGGCGAAACTCTTCATCTAAAGAATCTCGC
>CAZNCM010000203.1:9087-10606 GCA_964571155.1 uncultured Lyngbya sp.
AAATCCTTTATCGCCTTTATCTCGTCTTATCGGATAGGGAACTCGTCCCATTTCTCGCAATTCGGAACTTCTTTTTTGTTGTAATAAACTCACATCTGCTAATAGTTGAGGATCGAAAGCAGACATGGTATTAAGTCGCAAAAGTCGCATCCGGACGTTACACAAATGAAAGCCTTCTAACGTCCAGTCTTTCATTCCCGTTGTTCCCAAAGAACAGCCATCACAAACGCCATGATTGAGAATATCCCAAGCGTAGGATAGGCGATCGCGATTTTCCCAAACCGCCCTCACGCCTTCCCAATAGTTATTCGGATATTGTTCGCCAATTCCAAAGGGCTTCCAACTCGCCCACAGGGAGGGATTCCAAACTTTATTCGGTTTGTGCAACATGGGTCGATCTTAAATGATGTCTGTTATTAGTTTATTATAAAAACAGACTTTTAGCATAGATCGTTCAGTAGATTCGCAAGAATAGATCAAACAGGGATTTACTAAAATTACCCCCTTTTGAAAGCAGCAGGGGGAATAATATGATCAAAAGTTTTTGCAAGTTATTTTAGCGTTTAGAAGCTACAACCCCAACGGGAACTTTAGAAATCGTCTTTTTTTGAGTTTGAGAAATTGACTGTAACAAAGCTGATTTGATCCGATCTGATAACTGTTGTAAAAACGTTAACGCTACGGGTTCTAGTTTGCGCTTAGAAATCGGTTCGATCAACTTATCCCAAGGATTCAAATCGACAATATTTTTACCGATTTTAACGCCGACGGGTTCCAGGTGTTTTCCGGGTATTTCTTGATGAATTAAATTTTGGTTTTTGAGTTGCTGAATAAACCAGTAAACCCCTTTTTGTTTATTACTCTCATTTCCGGCAATATCATCGGATTTAAACGAAATTAAACCCGTAATATTAAACAGTTTACTCCGGTGAATCATACATTCGGTTTGGCTGCGACTCGGTAACACGCCCAACCCAATTTCATCAATAAAATCGGCTAGAAATTTAATCGGAATGGCGCTGTCTGTATCGCTAATATCGGGCGCGATTAACAGCGAAGGTTGATTAAAAATAGCATTTTTATCGTCTAAGCGACGGCGAATTTTGTCAATTTCTTCTTGGGAGATACAATCTTGAAAGTAGGTTAAACCATTTTGATCGCTCAAAAGTTCTAACAAAGCAATATATTTGCAGCCTAAACTATGACCGATCCAGAAATAGTTAGAGTTTTCTAAATAAAACTCTCCGTCATAACCTGCGGCTTTTGCTTTCTCAACCAGTAAATTTTGTAACTCGTTTTGTTCTTCTAATAAATTCAGTGCAACTGACCAATGACGAAAGGTAAATCGAAACGGAATTGCAACAATCGTATAACCAGATTCAAATAATGTTTGCAGAAAATAGCGATAAGAAAGGGTTGGAAACGAACCAAAAAATGCGCCGCCAATCAATCGAACTATTCCTTTGGGTTGAGGATGTAAAGCAACCCAGCTAAATCCTATAGGTTCAAAGCGAAGTTG
>CAZNCM010000204.1:0-10580 GCA_964571155.1 uncultured Lyngbya sp.
TCCAAATTAATACATTCATAAAAATTTAGGAGAGATGTTTATTCTCTCCCTTTTTAATTACAGCTTTTTATTCAATTAGTTTCCCCAACGAGTGGGGAGCTATATGAATGATTTTTCTAAACCATCTCGCTGGTATTCAAGGTTTCCATTCAATTAGTTTCCCCAACGAGTGGGGAGACGGCAACGAATTGTGTTCCGAAACTCCGGACGAAGGTTTCCATTCAATTAGTTTCCCCAACGAGTGGGGAGGCCCTCGACGATTTGTAACGAGAAATGTCGCAAGCGCTGTTTCCATTCAATTAGTTTCCCCAACGAGTGGGGAGTCGAGCTCTTTGAGCTTGAGCCATCAGGCGGCGATGAAGGTTTCCATTCAATTAGTTTCCCCAACGAGTGGGGAGAATAACGATAAAAAATAATCGTTAGGAACAAATCGTTTCCATTCAATTAGTTTCCCCAACGAGTGGGGAGGTTCCTTTATCTTTTTTACATTCAGTAAAAAAGACGTTGTTTCCATTCAATTAGTTTCCCCAACGAGTGGGGAGTCAGATCCTTTTGGGCGTGGCAATCCTCAGACAGCGTTTCCATTCAATTAGTTTCCCCAACGAGTGGGGAGAGCTGACACCCCCCCCCCCTTGCCCGCCGTTACAGTTTCCATTCAATTAGTTTCCCCAACGAGTGGGGAGCTTTAATGCTACAAACTTCTTTCAGAAGTTTCTAATTTCGTTTCCATTCAATTAGTTTCCCCAACGAGTGGGGAGTTTCCTTAATTTTAATAATTAAGGATTATCCTTTAAAAAAAGTTTCCATTCAATTAGTTTCCCCAACGAGTGGGGAGGTTTCCGTTTCCGTTGAAACTTCTTACGAACTTGCTAAGAAGACTTGTTTCCATTCAATTAGTTTCCCCAACGAGTGGGGAGCTTTATTCCTTAAACTCCTTAGTTTAAGTTAAAGATTTTTTGTTTCCATTCAATTAGTTTCCCCAACGAGTGGGGAGGTTCCTTCACTCTCTTTTTCACAATTCAGTGATTAAGAGAGTTTCCATTCAATTAGTTTCCCCAACGAGTGGGGAGATCGGAGCAATGTCCGCTGGTTATCGCACAGGGCTCACGTTTCCATTCAATTAGTTTCCCCAACGAGTGGGGAGCGTTTCTGCGGCTGTCAAACAACAGCAGCAGCCTGTGTTTCCATTCAATTAGTTTCCCCAACGAGTGGGGAGATTCCTTCATGCATATTAACAATACAGTTGTTTCCATTCAATTAGTTTCCCCAACGAGTGGGGAGGTGACGCCACCCGGCGTCAAGTGGAGCGCGGCAACGAACGGTTTCCATTCAATTAGTTTCCCCAACGAGTGGGGAGTAATAATACCTTCTTGATTGAGGGTCACGGGAAAAAGACAATTGTTTCCATTCAATTAGTTTCCCCAACGAGTGGGGAGGTGATTGAATTTTATCTAATCTAAAAAAATCATGCAAACCAAAAAAGTGTTTCCATTCAATTAGTTTCCCCAACGAGTGGGGAGAGTTTCTTCTTTGGCGGACAGGACAATGATGTCCTTATTGGGTTTCCATTCAATTAGTTTCCCCAACGAGTGGGGAGGTGCGAGTTTTAAAAACCAAAATGACGCTACCCAACGTTTCCATTCAATTAGTTTCCCCAACGAGTGGGGAGTTTCAAAATTTATGAGAGTAATAGGGCTGGATTATGGTGAGTTTCCATTCAATTAGTTTCCCCAACGAGTGGGGAGTCTTTTCGTTGCTGTACCCACAGCAACGGTTCATTTATTGAGCAAAAAGTTTCCATTCAATTAGTTTCCCCAACGAGTGGGGAGCTTAAGTTCTAACAGTTCCTTCACTCTCTTTTTGTTTCCATTCAATTAGTTTCCCCAACGAGTGGGGAGTAGGGTGAATGGGAATCGTAAAGGGTAGTTCGGTTTCCATTCAATTAGTTTCCCCAACGAGTGGGGAGAACATACCGTAAAAGCATCGAGGACACCCTCGGTAATTACGGTTTCCATTCAATTAGTTTCCCCAACGAGTGGGGAGAAAGAATTGTTAGCAAGTTTTGTAAATTTATCGGTGATTATGTTTCCATTCAATTAGTTTCCCCAACGAGTGGGGAGGTTTCGCAACAGCGAAACAAGGGGAAAGAAGGAGACGTTTCCATTCAATTAGTTTCCCCAACGAGTGGGGAGAGTTCGTCTGAGAAGCCTTACTGTGAGAAGGTTTCAGACTACAAATCGACGCACCCCCAAAACTTTAACTTGTAATACGTTTGAAATCGTAATTAATACATAGCTCAAACCACTACAAGGTAAGGCATCGACGCAGGTCAATGAAAGAATCAACTTTTCAGCGTTCTCTTGAGGTGTGTCGATTTGACTATACCACATAAGAATTATTCAACACAACCCCTACTCTGTAAAATTTTCAGCCTCCGAAATTACCAATTTCAAAATTAATGTAAAAAATTAGGATTTTGTCTCTTTTTCGATTCCAACTATTAGGAATTGGGTGTTTGACTTCTTGGATGTCCTTAATATTACCCTCTTTTTAATTCAATGCGGAGTCAGATTTGAGAACCGTTAAGCCCCAGTTGTAGAGGGACTCAACTAAACTTTATTCGGAAATTTGCTAGCTTGACGGATAAACTATCCGCTTCATTCTTATTAAAACAACAAAATATGAGAATTAGTAAGCCTCAATCAATTGTTTTAACTTTTCGTGAACTTGTGCCATCAAACTTGCTTTTTCAAGGGATACAAAGGGTTTGGTTAACTCCTTATTAGCAATAAAATTCAAACAGCCAAGTAATCGTTTTTCCCAAGCTTCTGAAGTTTGAGTATTCCAAGCCTCAAAAAGTTCTGACTCCTGCAACCCTTCTAGGCGATGAAATAAATTGTTGCGCTCATTTTTGGCGTTTTCCCAGACCACTTTTATATCTGGATGAGTATTCCATTCGGGTCGAGCTTGCCTTAATAATTCATAAAGTGGATCGCCATACAGTCCTATATTGCCATATTTTTTAAATTGTTTCTGATTACCTTCAGACAGCGCATCAAAATAGTTCGGTAATTCTTTAGTAATAGACCATTTGATTTGAAGCCCATATTTAGGATCTTTTAAAATATGAGCAGCATAATGTTTTTCTACCCATTTAGTAATAGAGCCTTCGACAGCACGAAAGCTATGAAACATAGCATCAACGGTACTACCTTGCTGAAGTCGAATCCAAGCCAAATAAGCAGATTCATATCCCGATTGATACCAGGGAAATTCTTTAATCTCTAGCAACTTGCGCTTTGTCAGAATATTCTTAAATTTTTGAAATTCCGCATAATTCCATTGTTCTGCCGCATCTAACAAATACTTAATCTGTTTTGCTTGATGATTATCCGAATCAACTTTACTCAAACCTAAAACATCTCGAACTCCTACATAATCATATTGTTCTAATAATGCGATTGCTTCCTGACGTTGAATGGCTCCCAAATAAGTAGAATTGGGGATTGTTTTAGTTTCTTCAGTATATTCATTACTCACAAGAAACTTAACATGGTTTCGGAAGCGAGCTAAACCCATAAACTGAACAGCCGAAGAAATTGCCGGAGTTCCTGCTTGGTGGCTGACATAAACTATGTTCGGTTCCGAATCCAGTTGAATAGTATTTAACTGATTTTTAACTAAATCTAAAACTTTATTCCAGTCATCTAAGCCGGGTTCTTTAGTAGGAGATAACTTTAAAGAAATGAGTTTTACTCCCGGAAATTCACTTTCAAAATACCCTTGCAGTATGGGTTCTAATTTGCAAGTATCTTCCCAGTAAGGAGATTTAACTTTTTGTCGTTTTTCATCGACGTCAAATATTGCAGATTGATCGGTTAATAAATAGACGATCACATCTGGAACTCCAAGACCCCGTAACTTTTTAATAAAATTACTGAGCAACGGAAAAGTTAAATAACTCCGAATTTCCTCTTGAATTTCTGCTGAGTGTTGTTCGTAAATAGTTCCTAAAACTCTGGACTGAATTCGATAAGTTTCTTCAACATCTTTGAAAGCCGTTTTAGGTTCAAAAGAAATGTCATAACAATCGGGTTTGATGTCTTCATACCAGTCCCGCCAAATTTTATCGCTGTACTGTTGTTTTGTTCTGTCTTTTTCACGATTATATTTATCGCTATGAAGCTGAACGTCACTGCTACCAATTGTCACAATCCATAATTTCATAGTTTTATTCTCCCCAAAGTAGTTGAAAGCCTTGCGGTTGAGTATTCAAAAAGTTTAAAAAATCGTTGCATTGTTGCGAGTCATCTGGAAAAATTGTGATCAGTTCCAGATAACGAGAAGTGGGTCGAACAATGGGCTTTTTAGGGTTTTTCGGATCTTTTTTCAACAAAACTATAGGATACATTCGATGCCATAGCAAGCTAATTTCCCCTATTTTTCCAGTAACAGAGGACTTATAAATTGACCCCTCCGGTTGTAAATTTGGAATTTTTTGTTGATAGGGCTTGTGAAACCAATACACCGCTACACTATCATCGGCATCTTCTGCAATTCGCCCCCAAACTTGAACGTTATTGGGATGCCAAGCTTCCCGCCAATCTGTAGCCCATTGAGTTTCTCTTAAAGGTTTCTCTTGACATTGAATCCACTCTTTTGCTGTTTCTTGGACATTTTCTAAAAATTGACCGACTTTTTCTAATCGACTTACTTTAACATTTTGTCGCTGACTATTTTCTCCTAACCATTGCCAGTGACAACCAATTAAAGCTTTGTAACTGTCTTCATAATAGTCTTCAAAAAATATCCGGTGATCCACCCGTCGCCAGGATTTTCCAAATCCCCCTAAAATCATACCAAACTGCATTAATCGACTAACCAACTTTTTCAAAATAGGTTGATGCTTAGAGTCTAACAAAGGTTTAGTTAAAAACCAAGTAAGTTCTCCTTCAACTCTGTAGGCAGGTTGAGCATATTTTCTCGAACCAAAAGATGTTATTTCCAGTTTGGAACTCCGAAACTGAAAACCCAATAATCCAACGGTTGGGTCTTTTTGTTGGATACCGCCAAACAACTCTTGAACCAATTCTTCAGCCGTTTTTTTATCAGTTAGCCCGCCAAAAATCCGCAAAGCATGACCCCGCAAAGCAGCCCGAAAAATATTCGGTCGAAATTCGCCACTATCATCAATCAATTTGGCGGCTTGTCCTTGTCCTTTGAGTTTGGCTCGATAAATAATTGGGCGAGAAGTTTGGTTAATTTGTCCGTAGCCTGTAGAAACTTTTGAACCCAACCCGGAGGCGATGGCTTTCTCCCAAATTTGCCAAATTTGCTGCCATTCTTCAGCAGATAACGGCTTGGGACTGGAAATTGCAAATCTTAGAATTGGTTGATAAAGAGAAACCTGAGCGTAAGCACTTTCTCCTTTGGGTTTATTGCTGGTATTACGAGTCATCACCTGCCAACCCTGTTGAGGATGAACTAAATCTAGCAATTTTTCTGTCCAATCATTAATCGGATAAGCACCCTCAAATCGCAATAAACCCGGTGTAATTTCTGACTCATTACCGCAATATTTATGACAAGTTCCGCGCGGAATTTCTCCTGTTTTTTCTGCTTGTTCGCAAGCTTGACGAAATGCTCCTTTCATACTGCTACCCGGATAAAAGGGAATCCCTGAAGCACCAATTACCGGGCGAAGCATTCCATCATCCTGTCCGCCATTGGTAACAAAACGCCAAGAAATTTCATAGGACTTCGCTTGGAAAGTATCCGTTTCGATATCTTGGGCATTTTCTCCAGAAATTAATTCCGCTTTTTCAATCCATTCTTCTGTCCACAATTGCACATCTTGCTTTTCCTCACCCTTTTTTTTCTTGGGGTCAAGATATTGCAATTGACTTCGCCCCTGTATTTGTGCGCGAAACATCATCGGCACTTTTGTATGAGCGCTAGGAATTGGTTTCATCATCTAATCTCCCGGTTTTATATCGCTGTGTCCACCATACAATACAGTCACAAAGTTGGGTTAAAACTGCCATTGAAACTCGTTGTTCTTCCAAAGATAAAGCCCAAAGTTTTTCAGACATAGCTTGGATAGCTTGGGTGGAAAGTTTACCTTCTCTGTCCGGACGAATTGGATCGTTAGGAATTGTAACCCCCGCTTCTTTCATAATTTTTTGCAAGGCATCCCAGGTTTCTTTCCAAAAAATAGACTTGGTTTCTTCTTTGGCTATTAAGCGCAAGTGTTCGCCCCAAAACCGTTCCAATCCATAAGCCACAGCCATCCGCATTTTATAGGACTGATTGAGAGATTTTGCATCGCGTTCTCGGGCATCTAAAACTAACTTTTGAGCGGCGCGATCAAGTTCATAAGATTTCCAAGCCATTACTGATAATCTCCTGCAAGGGATACAAGACAACGACCAAAACCAATGGATTCCAAACCACCAAAATATAACTCTGATGAATTTTCTTTTTCATCGAAAGGCTGCCAACCTTTTTGTTTTAAACCAATCGGAAATACTAAAATACTTCCTTCTGGCAATGCTTCCGTATTGAAGAAAGCGCCCCGTTCAGTATCTACTTTTTTCATATCATCCAATAGTTTGACCCGGCTTTGCCGATACAAAGTCATATCGTGCAACATGGAAATATCGTTATCGTCAACGACAACTAACTTATTAGGATTTAGATCAGTTCCGATGGGAATCCAAGCAGATAAATCTTCATCGTGTTCGATTTCTAAAAACCCTAAATTGAAAAACAAAACTTTGCGTCCTTTTTCAACGGGGCGACCCTGTAAACCTGACGCTGCGGTGTAAGGTTCGGGAATATCTGCTGAAATTTTGGCGATGCGTTGAAACCGTTTTAAGAGTTCAGGACAAGTAACCCAAACTACTGGTTGACCCGGACAAAAAACAGGAAACCAAACCAGTGAAGCATATTCAAATTTAACTAAAGCTTCGGTTGTTCCACCGTCAGGACGACCCTCAACGGATTCATGTCCGTACCAAATTTGTTCTTGTCCCGGCTGACGATCGCGTAGATCTGCACGAAATCTTCCCCGAATTGAACTTCCCGGAATAATTCCAGTTTGAGTAAATTGATCGCGGAAAATTAAGTTGAGATTTCCGGTTTCTTCCCCGGCGGTTGCACCAACATGGAGGGGCGCAAGTGTTTTAATTACTCCGTAGGCTTTATACATTATTTTGGTACTCCTTGAATATCAACGGGTAAACACAAACCACATCCCAAATGTTTAAGGGGAAATCCTTCTTTGGGAAACCATTCATCAGGAAAATCCCACCAATTCATTTCTAAAGGATGTTTGAAAACATAAACACTTCCTGCGGGAACAGCATAACGCCCTCGGCTGAGTCTTCCAGTTGGATTTCCCTGGGGTTGATTTTTTCTGGACTGACCCAGACGGTAACGATAAGATATCGCTTTATCGGTGAGCATTTTCATTCCTTTTCGGGGGAAATCGGGGTGAATGGGATAACGATAAGAAAATTGATTTGAACCCCAAACCCCCGGCGTAATTAATGCAAAAGCGTGTTTGATTTTGTGCTGCAAAAGCCGATTAATTTTGTGTTTTTCTGAAAGAATGTGAGTTTCAATTTCTACTAAATGACCTTCGCCGCCAAAGCGATACCAACCGTCGGGAATTTCGGAGTTGGAAAGATAAACTAAGCAGCAGTTTTGTCTTAATTGAACCGCATTTTCTAAAAAGAGTCCATCTTTCTCAACAACGTGCCGCTCGTCCGGCTTTATTTTTGGATGCAAAAATGAAACAAATTCCCAGGGAGCTTTGGCGATCGCGTCTCTTTCTCGCAATTCATTTGAGGGTAAATTCCAAGCGTCAATTGACTGCCAAATATATTCGGGATTCAAATCTTTATTACACCGTTGCCATTGATGCTGACCTAAACACCATTTTAGATCTTCAGACTCATCTGATGCTTTAGAATTAGACTTGTTTTCAAAAAACCATTCATCATCTTCCGTTTCGGCAATAACTTGATGCCAGGGAATCGGTACATAAAACGCTTTTGGACTGTCTTGTTTTGCCCAAAAAGGCCCGGCAACAATCAAATTATCGCTTAAATCTTGATGGTCAGTAAATGGAGTTTCTCGATTTGTATTAAAGATTAATCCGGCGATCGCACCCGCATCCGGTGGAAATTTGGCTCCCGAACGTCCCACCAAATTTTCTGGGGATAGAAAAGCTCCAGCACTTCCGTACATTAATCCCAAAGGCGAAATAGTAATTAAATACTTGAATTGCGACATAATTGCCACCCCACTTGAATTAGGTTATCGAGCCAACTGATAATTTTTAAGTTGGTATTGTCTCCGGCAAAATTAGCCCATTTTCGTTCTTTTTTATAGGTGTCTCCTGCGCCGTCAAAATACAAATTAAATAAAGAAATGGCAATATCTGTTGAAATGTCATTTTCTACTTCTTCTCCTATATTTTGTAATCGAATGGCATGGCGGGCTTTTAATTGCGCCCAATCGTTATAAATGTGGTTCCAGTTGGGATTTTCTCCCCAGGTTTTGCCATCTCGATCACGATATTTAGTTAAAATATTCAAATCATTCCAGGGACAAGTCCACTGCACAAATTGGCCGCTATTAAACACTACTCGAATGGTCACGCGATCGCGATCTAAATTCTTGGCTCTTTTTTCCGCTTCCCGACAATGCTGTAAAATATCCCGTTGCGGAACTTGATGACCCGCCCAAACAAAACCCACACTAAAGGTAAAGCGGTTATCATGCTTACCATCATTCTTGAAACCCAATTCATTTTCAATGGTGTTTTGCAGGTCTTTCCATTGGTTCTGTAGGTTTAATAACCAATCAAATGCTTCAAAGGGTTTAATTTTTTCGGGTTCTTTTTCTGTGCTACTTTCCTCGGTATAAAGAACACCTAAAAAGTCATCGCCACCCGCATAAACTACACGTCCTTTACCCGCAGAAAACAAGTCTTTTTTTGCCTGAAAATCTTTTCCCCAATTCCTCATTAATTCAGTAAATTGCTTCAGTTCGCGATCACAAAGTTCTGGGTTATCCTGATGACGACTAGCTAATTTTTGGAGTTTATCTCCTACTTTGTCACCATCACCCATAAACCAACCCGTCCAATATCCAGCTTCACGGTTGATGTCTTTAAAACCTTCATCTAAGGTTTCCATCCCAATATCTTTAGCCAACTTGGGTAAAGTCACTAACCGTTTAACCAATTCTGGAATGCTTAAGCGCTCCCCCGGAGCAATAAATTTACCGCTGGTTTCTTGTTGAAAATATTCTTCCAATTTTTCATCAGAAGGAATTGAATCTCTAACTTTATAATTTCGAGTGTAAGCCTCATCTAGAACCCAAGCCAGACGATAATAAAACCGTTTTAATTCTTGTTGCTCATTAGTATTTAGCAAGCGTCCCGGTTCTTGTTCTTTTTTACCTAACTGATGCCATGCGATCGCATCGGTTCCGGTTAAACTCGAACTTTCACCAACCCAATTAATTCCTGTCCAATCTCGTTTTAATTTGCGAGTTTCTAAATCATCCATTGCACTTTGTACCGAGTCACCATATCCCCAAAAAACCTCCCAAGTATGACTTCCCCAACGTTCCCATTCGCCTTTATGTTTGCCGATTTGGTCGTCGGGTTGTGACCAATAATATTGTTCTTTAGGAATACCCAAGTTATCTTCTATCCATTCTCGACAAATCTTTAAAACCTGTTTCCATTCCTTTAAAAGCGTATTTTGAACATCGTTCCGTTCAAACTTTCCTTTAATTAAAATTCGGTTGGGCATTCCCTCTTGAACGGTTGGCAAACCCGGTGAAATTACGGAATTTTCGCCCAAACATTCTTTTGCTTTTTTAACAATTCTAAAACTGAGATAAGAAAGAATTAAAGAGGCTCCATACAAATCTCGCAGTTTGCGTGACTTTTCAATAAAACCCTGAACAGGTGCAAAGCTGATAGCTGTGTATTCAGTCATCGATGAAACCTAATTAATAATTAAGGGAGAATACGAGGTAATTTTTGAGAATGGGGCTATAGAGTAAACCCCAGATTTTGGCTTGCCAGTATGCTGACACGATGATATGACCTCAATTAGTTTAAAAATCTAATAAATACTTTCTAAAACTTTTGGACAAAGAAGCTCAAATGCGAAGTGAGTTTTATGCTTTCAGAGATAAGCTTTTGCTCCGTAAGTTTTCCTTCTTCTAAACTACCAACATTTGCACCCAGACTACAATGTGGAAATTACTGATATTTGCTACTCTCGAAATGATAATTTGATACAACCAACCCTTCGGTTTTTACTGAGAAACTGGAAAATATTGATTCTTCAGTCGAAGGGATTTAGTTTTTTAAAAATCTGCTTGTGCTTGTCTACAGTATTAGCAGTTTTTTTAACAGTTTGTTGCTGTTCTTTGCTTAAGGGACACTTCAACTCAAACTTTCTGTCCCCGGAGTTAGATTTGTCGCTCATCAGATTTTCCTCTCGTCTACAGTTGCTATCTTAAGCTAAGTCTCCATTGCATATCCAAGAAAA
>CAZNCM010000205.1:0-10231 GCA_964571155.1 uncultured Lyngbya sp.
TTCCCCGCATATTTATCTTCTGCAAAAACATCAACAATATAAAATTCCATGATGTTCGTTAGTGGTATTCAATCGTTTATCAAAAAAATACATTTCTTAGAAAACCCTATTGTTCAGGTTGATTATAAACCCTTTCAATTTAAAAAAACAAGCATCTCCCCCCCCCAAAAAAATTCAACATCTATTGCTATTTTAAACAACCAATTGCTTCCAGCAAACCCCTCGCTTTATTCAGCGTTTCTTCGTATTCTTTCTGAGGATCAGAATCTGCCACTAAACCCGCCCCCGCCTGAACACTCACTGCCAATTTACCATCGGTTTGAGGACTCACCAACATGGTTCGGATCGTAATGGCGCTATTGAGTTGTCCTTCAAAATCATAATAGCCATACACCCCCGAATAAGGCCCACGACGACACCCTTCTAACTCATGGATAATTTCCATCGCCCGAATTTTGGGAGCCCCGCTGACAGTTCCGGCTGGAAAACAGGCTTTCAATAAATCCCAAGCGGTTTTATCCTCTGCTAATTCTCCCACAACATTGCTAACAATGTGTATGACATGAGAATATCTTTCAATCACCATCAATTCATCAACCAAGACGCTACCATTGGCACAAACCCGCCCCAAGTCATTTCGCCCCAAATCTACTAGCATCACGTGTTCGGCGAGTTCTTTGGGATCTTGTAACAACTCCGCTGCTAACCCATCATCTTCGGCAGCAGTTTGTCCCCGACGGCGAGTTCCCGCAATTGGACGTAACGTGGCGATTGTTTTTCCCTCAAGAGTTTTTTCGGCTTTGACCATCACCTCTGGACTCGATCCGATCAGTTGCCAATTCCCAAAGTTAAAATAAGCCATGTAGGGAGAAGGATTAATTAACCGCAGAGAACGGTACAATGCAAACGGTTCACCATCGTAGGGGGCAGAAAGTCGCTGCGACAACACAACTTGAAAGATATCTCCGGCTTTAATATAAGCTTTGGCTTTTTCGACATTTTCACAAAATTTTTCTTGGGAAATATTACTGCGATAACCGTCAATTTCGTTAGAATTTTGCCGTTGTTTATTGGGGGTTGGGGGTGTCCACTCTAATAGGGTTCGTTCCCGTGAAAATAGCGGTGATTCTAATTTATTTAGCAGTTGCGTAACGCGATCGCAAGCCTGTTGGTAAGCCGTATGAAGATCACCATTGCGAGTATCTGCATAAGCGATCGCTAAAATTTTACGTTTAACTTGATCAAAAATAATCAGATGATCAACCTGCATCCATAACCCATCCGGCATTTGATCGGCAGTTGCTTGCACCACCGGAACACGCGGTTCGATCCCCCAAAACCCAAATAATCCTCCAATTCCAGAGGGTAACTGGGGTAATTTTACCGGATGATAAGGGGCAAGACAATTTTGTAGAACTTGAAACGGATCGCCGTCAAATTCTTCTATCCTGCCATCCCGATACGTTTGTGTGGTGCGTCTTCCTCGGGCTTCTAACACCCAAACGGGGTTACAACCGACAAAACTATAGCGCCCCAACTTCTGGCCGCCTTCAACAGATTCTAACAGAAAACTATAAGGCTGACCCGCACAGACTCGATACCACACTGAAACCGGAGTATCTAAGTCAGCCACCCATTCTTGATAAACGGGAATAAAATTGCCTTGAGTTGCCAGTTGCTGAAATTGTGAGAAGTCCGGAAACATCATAGCGGTCTAAAGGTGATGAAATAGTGAAGGATGAAGGCATTATTTCATCCTCCATCCTACCCTTTAATAGAGCGTTTTAATCGTTGATTTAGCGTTGCTCAAACGCCAAACATTACACTTCGTAAGTTGCTTTTCCGCTAAATTTGACTTTAGCTGGATCAGGATTAGATCCGATATTACGCTCGATTTTACCGTAGAAATCGCGACCTTCATTAACTTTTTCAGGGAATACACCATCTTTCGGATGTAAGTATTCCATTTCGCCGTTGGGATAAATACGGTAGATTTTAAAGTCTTCCATTTTGGGCTTGAATTTTGTCCGCAGTTGAGTTCCTAATGCGAGACATTGTTCTTTGCGGGCTAGATATAACAGGTTTTCACCTTCATTCATAATAGCAGCGCCACCTGTGGGCATTTCAAAGACTTGCTCTTTGGGGCTAGTCCAGGTGATCGCGTACTTTTCTTCGATTTCGGCTTTGGAGAGTAAGCCGCCTGTGCTACCGCCGAAAATCGGGGCGTTTCCAGTCAGTTGTTCTGCCATAGAAGGTCTATAGTAAGGTTTTTACGGCATCGTATCACTGATATTGCCGAATCTAGAGCGATCGTAAAGAACCGTTACACATTGCCGTTATGATTGATCAGTTACCTCTCACCTGTTGGGGAGTTGGGAAGACAGGATACCCCGAAATATTCATAATTCATAATTCATCCCTTCTCAACTCCTGATTTGACTTCCACTTCTGCTTCTACAACCGGAACCGTAAAATGAAACTCACTCCCTTGATTTTTTCCGGGAGAATTTGCCCAAATTTGTCCACCCCAACCCGTCACAATTTGCTTCCCAATTGCAAGTCCTAAACCGGTTCCTCCAACTGTACGTCTGAGTGAACCTTCTTCTTGATAAAAGCGATCAAAAACCGCTTCTAAACGGTTAGGTTCAATTCCTCGTCCAGTATCAGCGATCGTCACTTCTAACATTTGATTGCCATTCCGTTTGGCTTTAACGGTTACTTTTCCTTCCGGACTGGTAAATTTACACGCATTATCTAATAATTTTGAAAGTAATTCAACTAACCATTCCCCATCCGCTTTCACTAAGGGCAAATCATCAGTAACATCAGTTTCAATTCCCGGTAATAATGTATCCGAAAAACGGGAACGAAGTCCACTCACTGCTAAATCCACACATTCTCTCAACGGTAAAGTTTCGGGGTTCCAATCGACTCGTCCACTTTCAAGATTAGACAGCGTGAGGAAATCCTGCACCAATTTTCTCAGCCGTTCGGCATCTGTTAAAGCCGTTTCTAACATCACCTGTCGCATATCTAACGACATATCCGGTTCTTGACTAAGAGTTTCTAAGCATACTTGAATCGTTGATAATGGAGTGCGAAGTTCATGTCCGGTAATCGCAATTAAATTACTTCGAGTGCGTTCTAACGCTTCTAATTGTTGATTGAGATCTTCGAGGTTTGAGTAGCGATCGCATCGACTAAGGCAAGTTCATCTTCTTTCCAACTTCGAGATTCAGGGGTACATTGATGTAATTCCACCATTCCCAGTAATTTTCCCTGATACAAGATCGGAACCATTAACCAACCCTGAATTTGCCAAGGTACAGCCAGTTGTTTGATCGTCTTTTGAACTTCCAACTGTAACAGTTCCGGCTGAAGATCGCGATTTTTTGGAGATTTGATCGCCATTTCTGGAGACAGAGAAGTATCGGTTAAATAGACTCGATCTTGATGGTTGACAACGGCTTGAAACAAAGGATTAGCTTGCAGGGGCCAGGTTTGTTCGATCAGGGAATCAACTGGCGATACGCAGTTATCTGTTGGCTGACAGCGGAGATATTCATGAGTTAGAACAACCACTTCATCGGTGAACTTACATCGATAAATTAAACACCGTGACGCTTGCATTGCTTCCCCAAGTTCTTGAGTGGCGACTTTGATGATTTCGTGGGGATTGAGAGATTGTCGAATGGCGTGGGTAATTGAGTTAACTAAGCGTTCTTTGCGTTCTTGAGCGGCGAGAGAACGGTAAACTCGTAATAGTTTATGTTGACCAGCTTGTAAATAGGTAACTAAGCGGTGAGCAAAGGCATCGCTAAATTGAGAAGCACATAAGTCAGATTGTCCGTTTGCAGGAGGGGAGGACTGTTGTTTTTTAGAAGAACGAGAGGTGGATTTTTGGCGTTTTCCAGAGGGCGGAATTATGCCGTAAATCTTCCGGGCTTGTTCAACTTTAGCACCCAGTTCAGGGCGATAATAGACAATCCGATCCAGCAAAAGTTCGGCAACGAGTAAGCAAACATGGCGATCGCTAGTCCATATGCCTTCAAAGGGTCGCGCCTGATCCATCGCCAGTTGTTCAGGAATCTGAGACTTTTGGGCTAAATTCTGCCGTTCTACACAAGCCAGACAAGTTGAGTAATGTTCACCGAGAACGACTAAATTCCATTCTTGGCTTAACTGTTCTTCGGCATCAAACGCCACAATTTCATGGCCAACCGATGAGTTTTTGAACTCTGTTTCGGGGGCTGCCATAATATAAACCTGATCGCTACGTTGAGCGATCCGTCTATAGCGGTGAGCTTCTTGACGATAAAATCGCTCTCGTTGAAAGGTGGCAATCACAAGGGGCTCGTCGGTTCCCGCTAAAACCTGATCTTCCATCGCATGAGAAAGAGCCGTTAGGGATGATTTAAAATAAATTTGCGGCCGCAGTTTGGGCAGTCTTTGCACCAAATCTGTCAGTACCGAAGTCGAGATACTCATCTAGTGGTTAGGGTTGAAGGATGGATTTGCCCTAGTCCTGGCTATCCCAAGCGAAACTGTTCTCAGTTTAACTAGCAGTTTATCACGTCTGACAAGATCTACAAAAAACAAACGATCTTTTTTTCTTCCCGGTGGTTTTAGCGATTGCTTTGGAAAGGCTGGATTTTGACTTGAGTTTAAACCAAAAATTGAACAATCAATCAATACAAGAGGTAGATTGAAATTGAAATTGGAGAAAATTCAAACAAAGATCTCGGTTATTTTTTCAACTTCTTAGCAAATTTTTGGCTTTTAAAACTGTTAGATAATCATCATCGATTAATCGGACATCATATAAACTAACCTGGCAATCGGGAAAATATTCTGCCGTACTTGTAGCGATCGCTTAATATTTTAGGAGGGGTCTCAAGAAGAAGGTCAAGATGAGTTTAAACCGATCAAAATCATCGTTATTCTCCAAAGACATCTGGGGCGCAATCTTATTAATTGCGTTGGGGATATTAGGGAATTACTTTCGTTGGTCTTTTTTCTTTCATATCGATTTCCTGTTTGGTACGATCGCGGTTTGGCTTGTCCTCTGCTTATATGGAGACAGATGGGGCTTAGTGGCAGCGATCGCTTCGGCAAGCTGTACCTATTTTCTCTGGAAACATCCCTATGCAATTATTATTTTTACCTGTGAATTTCTCTTTGTTAGTGTTCTTTACCGCCGCTACAAACAGAATTTAGCACTTCTCGATAGTTTATATTGGCTGATGATCGGCATCCCGCTTGTTATCTTCTTCTACTGGCAAGTCTTAAAAGTCGATCCCACCCAAGTTCAAATTATCATGCTCAAGCAGGCTGTTAATGGTATTTTTAACGCCTTGAGCGCCTGTTTAATTCTCACCTATACGCCAATTCATCGCTGGTTTTCGCGATTACCCGCCCTCAGTTTGCTTTCGCTGCAACAAACCCTGTTCAATATTCTCGTTGCCTTTGTTTTTTTTCCCACCCTGGTTTTTATGGCAGTCGATAGTCATCAAGTCGTTGATAATATCAAAACCGAACAACATCTATACCTGCAAACAACTTCCCATCACCTTCATGTCCTGATCCGCAATTGGTACGAGCAACACCAAGAAGGATTAAAAGCGATCGCCGAAGTCACCTTTGCATCAAGAAACGATCCCGTCTTACTCCAACAGAAACTTGATAGCATCCGCAACCTCTTTCTAGACTTTCACCATCTTGCCATTGTTGACGATCGCGATCAAATTATCGCCGCATCTCCTCCCCAACAAGAACAGCCTTTGCAGATTGATGATTTTCCCGCTTCTGAGAAGCCAACAAAGTCCGAATTATTCGTTGGTAGTCTTGAGCCAAGATCAGAAGATCGGATTCTCCTCAAACAGCCAATTATTCAAAATCAAAGAGTCCGGGGCAATGTTTGGGGTGAAATTGATCTTGCTCCCTTACAATCTCTAATCCGAGAATCCCTAGAAGAATCTCAACTGCAAGCCACGTTAGTTGATCGAGACTATAACATCATCAGCAGTACCCGAACTGAACGAATCCAAGGAACTCCTTTCTACAAACGCCAAACTGGAGAAATTGTCCCCCTGAAGGACGGAACTTATCAATGGTTGCCAACAGAGGGTAGTCCCCTATTTATGGTGCGCTGGACGAACTCATTTTTCATTCGTGAAACCGTTCCAAAATCGATCACACCTTGGATTCTCGTCCTTGAATCTCCAGCTAAACCTTATGTTCATGCCATACAAAGAATCCACATCCAAGCTTTAACGATCTTGCTGGCAATTTCAGGTATGGCTTTGGCTTTAGCAACTTTGATTAGCCGTCAGTTGGTTAAACCCTTATCCCAACTGATCGACGTTACCACCAATCTCCCCAATCGTCTTCTCGACAAACAAACCATTCATTGGTCGAAAAGTCCAGCGATTGAACTGGCTTTGTTGATGCGTAACTTCCAACAGATGGCCGAAACATTAAGCGAGAAATTTCAAGAAATTCAGAAAGCCAAACAAGATGCAGAGGTTGCTAACCAAGCCAAAAGCCGATTCTTAGCTAATATGAGCCACGAATTACGAACGCCGCTGAATGCAATTTTGGGCTTTATCCAACTGTTTGATCATCAATCTAATTTAACCCAGACTCAACAAGAATATTTAGAAACGATCCGCTATAGTGCCGAACATTTGTTGGAGTTGATTAATGAAGTCTTAGATCTGGCTAAAATTGAGGCGGGTAAAACCATTCTACATTCGACTCACTTCGATCTACATCTGCTTTTCCATCAACTTTATGCCTTGTTTAGTCAGCGATGCGAAGCGCAAGGATTATCATTGCAAGTTCATTGGGAAGATGACGTTCCTCAATATCTGTATGGCGACGAGAGAAAATTGCGGCAAATTTTGATTAATTTGGTTGGAAATGCAGTCAAGTTTACCGCAGCCGGGAGTATCACCGTCGAGGCGAGATGTCTGTCAAACAAAGAACGGATGCAAATTAATGTCACCGATACAGGTCAAGGTATTGCTCCAGAATCCTTAGAGAGTATTTTTGCTTCCTTCACCCAAACACAACATCAGAAAGAGGGAACGGGTTTGGGGTTAACTATCAGCCAACAATTTGCTCGCCTGATGGGGGGAAATTTAACCGTACAGAGCCAATTGGGTCAGGGAACGACCTTTACCCTAGAAATTCCGGTCGAGGTGTCTTCTGGTGCCAAAATCCCGGCTTCTAGACCGGAAAGAGTAGCGATCGCGATCGCCGACGGACAGCCAACTTATCGCATTTTAGTGGCCGACGATCGCTGGACAAATCGCCAATTTTTGGTCAAACTTCTGGCTCCTTTTGGGTTTGAACTGCGGGAAGCCACCAACGGACGGGAAGCTGTAGAAATTTGGCAGGAGTGGCGACCTCATTTGATTTTGATGGATATGCGAATGCCCGGTTTAAATGGGTATGATGCCGCCCAAGAAATTAAATCCCACCTTCACGGACAAGCGACTACAATTATTGCCCTGACTGCCAGCGTTTTTGAAGAAGAACGGGAAATTGTTCTCTCGGCAGGGTGCGATGATTTTCTGAGAAAGCCCGTGAAGAAAGATTTAATATTTGAGAAATTAGCCGAACACTTGGGTATAATTTTCTTATATCAAGAGACCCTCCAATCTGCGGATTGGGGCCAATTGCCATCATCGTTGAGCGTAAATGATCTGGCGGAAATGCCTTCCCAATGGCTACAGCAATTGACTACAGCAGCTACGATCGCCAAACCCATTCCCCTGTTGGCTCTGATTGAAGAGATTTCCCAGCAACATCCCGAGATTGCGGCAGCGTTAAAAATAATGGTGCATAACTATCAATTTTCCGAAATTATTCATTTGGTAGAAAAGGCTAACCAACCATGACTCCCGATTTGTTCTCTGATAAAGTTCCAGACATTTTAGTTGCCGATGACACCCTAGATTCTCTCCGACTCATGTCCAACGCTTTATCGGATCATGGTTATGATGTCCGGAGCGTCACGAATGGAACATTGGCGCTCGCTTCGGCCCGGGCAGCTCCACCGGATTTGATTTTACTTGATATCAAGATGCCGGATTTATCGGGCTATGAAGTCTGTCAGCAACTCAAACAAGATTCTCTCACGCGGGAAATTCCCGTGATTTTTATTAGTGCTTTACACGAACCGTTTGATAAAGTTGAAGCCTTTAGAGTTGGCGGTGTTGACTATATCACGAAACCGTTTCAAATTGAAGAGGTGCTGGTTCGCATTCAAAGTCAACTGGAACGATATTTTTCTCTCTCTCAAATCCAAAATCTGAATAATGAATTAGAGAAACGGGTACAAGAAAGAACCGCACAACTGAGCGAAATCAATCGCGCTTTGCAGCAAGAAATAGCCGAGCGCCAGCGAATTGAGGAGAATTTGCGAGAAAGCGAAAGCAAATTTCGTCAGCTATCAGAACACATTCAAGAGGTGTTTTGGTTGATGAGTTATGATGCCCCCTCAAAACAGTTCACAGCGATCGAATATGTCAGCCCTGCCTTTGCCACGATTTGGGGACAAACTTGCCAATCCCTCTATGAGAATCCTTGGGAATGGACGACATCTATTCATCCTGATGATCGCGAACGGGTAGAAAAAGCGTTTAGAGAAAAAGCTATTTTGGGGTCTTTTGATGAAGAGTATCGCGTGGTGCATCCCGATGGAACCGTGCGTTGGATTCGCGATCGGGGTTTTCCCATAAGTAACGACAACGGCGAAGTTTATCGGGTTGCAGGTATTGCCGAAAATATTACCGACCTCAAACGCGCGGAGGCTCATTTGGTTCACGAAACCCTACATGATTCGTTAACCGGACTCGCCAATCGCACCTATTTCATGCAGAGATTAGAAATTGCCATCAAAAAGAGAAACCGTCGCAACAATTATCCGTTTGCTGTCCTATTTATTGATTTAGATGATTTTAAACGCATTAATGATACCCTCGGACATTTAATTGGCGATCAACTATTGATGAAAGTTTCCCACATTCTCACCGCATCGGTACGGGAGATTGATTCTGTAGCGCGACTGGGTGGGGACGAGTTTACAATTCTTTTAGAAGATGTTCAAGACTGGAAAGATGTCTTAAACATTACCCAACGAATTCAAGAGCAATTGTCATCTGCTTTTCAATTGGAGCATCACGAAGTTTTTACCAGTGCCAGCATCGGGATTGTTTTAAGCACACCAAACTACCAAAATGGGACCGAGATCGTGCGAGATGCCGATATTGCTATGTATCGCGCGAAAGCCAATGGCAAAGGCTGTTATGAAGTGTTTGATTACTCAATGTATGATCGAGTTCTGCATCTGGTTGAATTAGAAAACGCTTTGCGCCAAGCGATCGCCAATCAAGAATTGCATCTTTACTATCAACCCATAGTCAGTTTGCAAGACAATTCTCAAGATCATTTAATCATAGAAGGTTTTGAGGTTCTCGCGCGTTGGCAGCATCCTGAAAAAGGTCTGATTCCGGCTTCTGAGTTTATTTCTCTTGCCGAAGATACGGGACAGATTAATGAGATTGGCGAATGGGTCTTACAGCAAGCCTGCATTCAATTTCAGCAGTTGCGATCGCGTTATCCCGATGGGATTAATTTGTATTTTAGTATCAATATTTCTGGTCGGCAGTTGCGAGAAGCGTCTCTGCTTGACCTGCTTGACAGCACTTTGCAAACCACTCAAGTTCCTCCCCATTGTCTCAAGTTTGAACTGACAGAAAGCAGCTTGATTGAAAATACTACAATTGCAGCTAAAATTTTAAAAGAAATTCAACAGCGCGGCATTGAAATCAGTTTAGATGATTTTGGAACGGGATTTTCATCTTTGAGATATTTGCATCAATTTCCCCTGAATGTGATCAAGATTGATCGTTCGTTTGTCGAAACTCTCGATCTAGGAACGCGAGAGCATTGTATTATTCACTCGATTGTTACCTTGGCGCACGCTCTCGGTTTTGCAACGGTTGCAGAAGGCATAGAAACCTCCCAACAACTGGAAAAACTGCAATTGTTAAAGTGTGAATCGGGACAGGGTTATTTGTTTTCTAAACCGATACCTGATGAGCAAATTGAAGATTTTTTGCTAAAGCATGGTGTGTTGATAAAATCTGCACCAAAAATGTATCATCAGACCCATCTTAACACTTTTAATCCTGTATTTGATTTATTAAACTATGAAAATTAA
>CAZNCM010000205.1:10241-10514 GCA_964571155.1 uncultured Lyngbya sp.
GTATTGGAATATTGTTTTTTCGTTAGAGGATTGGGAATGTACATCTATAATACCTTTAAGTAGCTATTTAATACCCGAATTTAAAATGCCTAATTTAACAATAAAAGAGTTTTATGATAAAGCGTTTAATGATCTAACCCGATTAACTTCATTTTACAGAGAAGCTTTGTATCTAACCGAGGTATTTCGTTTTAGATTTTTTAAATGTATAGACGAAAATAAAGAGTTTGTTGTTGATGAGAATAAAGATTATTCTAAAAGAGAATTGTTAGA
>CAZNCM010000206.1:0-194 GCA_964571155.1 uncultured Lyngbya sp.
ACCGAGGGCTTGACCTCTGTTACTTCTGAAAACTCTATGCAGTCTTCTTTGTTTTTTATTACTTAACTTAATATAAAGTTAATTAAAGCTAACCTAAAAATTAAATGGGTTAGCTTTAAATTTATTTTTTATTATTTTGAAATTCAAAATTAAAAAAAGATCTACTTAATTTGAGTAGATCTAAGTCAAAAACA
>CAZNCM010000206.1:292-1317 GCA_964571155.1 uncultured Lyngbya sp.
CCTGCTGGATTTTCATTGATTAAAATCGGATTACCTGTATCAACTTTAATCAATAAAGGATTTAAACTCAGACATTCCTGAATCAATTCACCCCATTCCTCAACTGCACGAGTATATTCTGCTCGGATACGAGGAATATCATCTAAAGTAACTCCATTCGGAATTGGGGGTAATGTAGCGAGAAAGATTTCATCCGTAATCACCGCATCACTGGTAATGCTTTCATCAACCGCCATTTCGTAAATGATGGGATATCTGAATGCACTCGGTAAAGTTCTATCTGGCCGATCTAGGTTCGGTAAGGTTTCATAGATTGGCGGATCGACCTGATCCGGATTGGGATCAGTAAAGTCGTCTGTAGATTCATCTTTTGGTTTGTATCTGTAATCAAAGTCCGATGGAACAGTAATTACACCAATTTGAGCTAAAGCTGACAGGGGTTGACTAATGACCAACATAGCGAACAACCCACCCAGAAGCTTAAACTTCTTCATGTTCATCTCCTCAGTTTCACCAAACTTAATAAAATTCAACGAACTCCAGCTCATAGCGAACTATCTAAACCAAAGCCTTCTCTGCTAAAAATAGCTTTTACTGACTGGCAATAGGCTTAATTGTCGCCAAAACTTGGAGTCCAGCAGAGCAATGCTTCCCTATATCATAGAGACATACTATCGCAATCTACCAAATTTTACGGAAGATATCAAGTTATGCTACGCTTATATACTCTACTTGTTTAAATTCCTGCCTGCTTATGTCTGTCGATGGGTTTGAGAACTTTACGATTCCGATTGCCCCGGATGGATACAAATCTGGCTTTGTAGGCATTATCGGCCGCCCCAACGTCGGCAAATCGACCTTAATGAATCAAATGGTCGGGCAGAAAATTGCCATTACTTCCCCTGTCGCTCAAACGACCCGCAATCGACTCCGAGGGATTTTAACCACACCGGAAGCGCAAATTATTTTTGTTGATACACCGGGAATTCATAAGCCTCATCATCAGCTTGGACAAGTTTTAGTTA
>CAZNCM010000206.1:1327-3227 GCA_964571155.1 uncultured Lyngbya sp.
AATGCTCAAATTGCCATTCGCTCAGTCGATGTTCTGCTGTTTGTGGTTGATAGTTCTGTGATGGCGGGAGGAGGTGATCGCTTCATTGCCGACCTACTCAACTCAACGAAAGTACCTGTGATCTTGGGACTCAATAAACTCGATCAACAACCTCAAGACCCTCAACGAATTAATGAAAGTTATCAACAGCTAATTGAGTCTCATTCTTGGCCGATTCACCAGTTTTCTGCACTGACAGGTGCCGGAGTTGATACCCTACAAAATTTAATTATCGAACAACTCGAACCCGGCCCCTACTATTATCCCCCCGATTTAGTCACCGATCAACCTGAACGCTTCATTATGGGAGAACTCATCCGCGAACAAATTCTGCTGCATACTCGCGAAGAAGTTCCTCACTCCGTTGCTATTTCTATTGATCGGGTAGAAGAAGATCCTAAAATCACTCGTATTTTAGCCACCATTCACGCTGAACGACCTTCTCAAAAAGGAATTTTAATCGGTAAAGGGGGTCAGATGCTCAAGACGATTGGAAGTGATGCACGTCAACAAATTCAAAAACTTGTTGCAGGTCAAGTTTACCTAGAATTATTTGTCAAAGTGCAACCCAAATGGCGACAATCTCGCAGTCGTTTGGCTGATTTGGGATATCGGGTTGAAGAATAAAGAATTAAGATCACGTTTGCGCTGTTAATTCTTGAAATAAATCAAACTCTTGAGAACTAATTCGATTGGCGTGGTAGAGAGTTTCGGCAATTTCTGCTAACGTTAGAACCGTATAACCTTGATAACCATTACTTTTGAGTTTGTCCATCACGCCTCGACCATGATCAATAAACACGACAATATCTTCCACTTCTAATCCTGCTGATTTTAACTTTTCTGCTCCTTTCATCACACTATTTCCCGTAATTAAAATATCATCAACGACCACAATCTTTTCTCCCAACTGAAAATGCCCTTCAATTAACCGTCCAGTTCCATAACTTTTAACTTCTTTACGGGGAAATATCATTGGACGTTCCATTCGCAGTGCTAAACCTGTTGCTGTCGGTAAAGAACCATAGGGAATTCCGGCAATGCGATCAAACTTTAAACCCTCAAGAATATCGGCATAAGCACTGACAATTTTATGAAAAATTTGGGGGATAGAAATAATCCGTCGCAAGTCAATATAGTAGGGAAAAACCTCCCCCGAAGATTGAACGTGTTCTCCAAAAATAATACAACCAATATCATAAAGCTGTAAAATTAAATCCCGATGGGGTTGATTCTCCAAAAAACAAACATCAGGCAACCATAAATTACACGTTGGACTTCCCTGAACATCTTGGGAACGAGTTTTATTAATTTTGTCTCGAAATTCTGTAACAACTTGAATTATATTTTCTGCTTCCAATAAACAGGGTGGAACGGGAAGTAATAAACCTTCTCTATTCTGATTTAATCCGGCTGCTAAAATCGGCGTTAATTCACTTTCTTCTATTAAATCATTTTCTTCAGATCTATCCCCTTCTAGTAAAATTAAGCGTTCTGGTGCAGTTTTCCGAATTCGAGCTAGCGTGTCTGCCATCATCCCCACTTCTAACCCCAGTTGTTCTAGCGTTCCCCAAGTTTGAGTTTCTTGAACTAATTGCAAATATAAAGACTGTTCAGGTGTGGGATATTCTTGCAATATTGTTGCGGAAGGATTCGCCGTTGCACACAACACAAATACCGCTTTATCTGGATAAACTAAAAATGGTGTTAGTTGATCTAATCCCGTGTAAGCGGAAACCGTACAAGCATCAATTTTCCATTGCTCAAATATCAAGTGAGCAAAAACATTGCTACTATTAATATCGCTATATTTTGCATCTAAAATAATCGGTAAATCTGACGGAATAAACTGCACAATGTG
>CAZNCM010000206.1:3263-5497 GCA_964571155.1 uncultured Lyngbya sp.
CTTGCCAACCCCAGGCTTGATAAAATCCTAAAGTGAGTTTATAAGCACAAACCACATCAACGGTTTGAGCAACAATAGATTTTAATTCATTATGCCATTGTTCAACAGTGAGGACAGATTGATCAGGATTAAATGAATAACACTCAGGATTGGGATCAAGGGTAACATAAAGTAAGCTTTGATTGCGTTCAATTGCAGCGATTAGTTTATCAAAAAAGTTCATTGACGACTCAAATCACAAAAATAGGGATAATTTAAAGCAGTTAAGCCATTTGTATTGTAATCCCTAATTGATCAGGGCAAATTAGAAAACAACAAAAATATATGTATCCAACCTGCCCTGACAATTTTTGGTTAAGCTAACTGACTCAACAACTCCCGAACATCAATTGCTAGAGTTTGCCCTAAGTGTAACAACTTCCGTAATTGAGAAACTTGCCATTGATTTTGAACAGTAGAGTGTTCTGCATTGACTTGAGACGCATTAGCCTCTCGTTGACGTTGTAGCCACCCTAAACACAACGGAACAATCCTTGTACCCAAAATGTGCAAATATAACTCCTGAGCTTGAGCTAATGATAGATTGAGTTCCAAATGGTATCCGAGTTGAATTAATCGCTCTAAACTCTCAATTTCTACTTCTAGTGTGGTCGGATCATTCTGCTGTAAAATCAGGTACAGCGATCGCATAATTAACCGCTCTAAAGTCTCGCGAACTTCGCTATTTTGAATTCGACAGCGCAATTGATGGGCTTCTGTGGTAATCACTTCTAACGCTGCTAAATGATTGAGACTTAGACCGTTACTACTTTCTGTTTCTAAGGCTCGTACTGTGGTTACACAACGATGACTCAATGCCACTTCTACAGCAACCTGTAACTCTTGAGGAACGGGAAGATGATCTCGATGAAACGCCATGATTACCCCATAATTATCTCGATAAACTTGGGTATAAAGCTGATCCAAACGAGTCAGTGTTTCTTGAGATAATAATCCCATAATTCGCTGACGTTCCTCTGCAAATAAATCCTGCAAACTAAATGAATTCTCCCCAAATCCTTTGACCATGGCTAAAATGACTTGAGCGGCACTCGCTTGTTTTAAGGCTTCAAAGAGTTGCTGTTTGAGTTGATTGTAAGCACGACGTCCAGCAAAAGGTTTAATGCAGCAATGAAAATCCCAACCCCCCAGATGCAAAACAGCAAATACAAAATCCATCTGTTCTCGGGTAATTTCAGAGGTTAATTGGACTCGACCCATCGCTAAGGTTAAGGTGCCAATATGTCTGATTTGGTAATCGAGTTGCTGAGTATTATAACAATAAATTTGCTGATCCCGAGTATAGGTCGTAAACAGTGAACTAATGGCGTAGTGTGCGGCAACTTGTTCAAAATTGATCTGAGCGGTTTTCACTAATTTACGGTAAACTTCATCCCCAGTTTTAAACAATTCCACATTACTCGGAGCGAAAGCCAATCTTTGTAAAAATTCCGCTTCTAAATCAATTCCTGTGACCTCAGATGCCAGTTCAATCGCCCGACTAGCATAGCGTAAAAGTTGCGTTCCTTCCGGTCGAGAAATCTCCTCAAAAAACCAACCACAACTGGTAAACATCAACAAAGAATGACGCTGCATTTCTAATAATCGCAAGGCATCAATTCGTTCTAACTCAGTTAATGGATGGGTTTGATATTGACTAAAAAATTGATCTAAATTCGTTTGAGAGCGATCGCGAATGACCCGAATATATTCATCGCGAACTTGCCAGGGATCATGAAAAAATTGATGTCCGTAGGTTTGATAAACTTTAATCAATTGATCCCGCAGCCAGTTGAGTGTCTCTCGAAGCGGACGCCGCCATTTCTGATGCCAAACCCCGCCCCCACCACAGCCACAATCATCCTGCCAACGTTCTACCCCATGAAAGCAACTCCAAGCGGTTACAGGCTTTAATTCAACTTCCCAGGTGGGAGGGTTTAAACTGAGGTAGTGGGCGAAGTTTGTAACAGTCCAACCCTGACGAGGAAATTCTTCAACAAAGGCATAGGCCAGACATTTCTCCGTTCCCCCCTTGTGATGGCCAAAAGTTTCTCCATCGGTGGCTACAGAAATCACCTGGCTGGGTCGCTCGTCCCCGTGAATGGCTTGGCTGAGACGTCCGGCTAAATTTCCTGAACTGCTTAATACATCGTCAAAACCCATATCCGCAGAGATCGGCCCATCGTAGAAGAAAA
>CAZNCM010000206.1:5507-7879 GCA_964571155.1 uncultured Lyngbya sp.
CGGGATTGATCTTTTTCTCCCGTTTCATTTTTTAAATAACAACGATAGGGACGAGTGGGATCAATTTGACCTTCACCCGCGTCTATCCATTCGGGATCAGGAATATCTTCAGAGGCGATTAAACGACAGCGTTGGGCTTGAGAAGGGGCAAGGATGGTAAAACGAATTCCTTCATTAATTAATGCTTCTATGGTGGAATAATCAATCGCTGTTTCTGCTAACCACATTCCTTCGGGATCACGTCCAAACCGGGATTTAAAGTCGGCTTTTCCCCAACGAATTTGAGTATATTTGTCTCGTTCGTTAGCCAGCGGCATAATCATATGATTGTAGACTTGGGCGATCGCATTTCCATGTCCATTTAGACGCTGACAACTGAGGCGGTCGGCTTCTATTATTCTCTGATAAACTTGCATATCATATCGTTCTAGCCAACTCATTAATGTCGGGCCGATGTTAAAGCTGAGATACTCATAGTTATTGATGATCCCCACGACTTCTCCGCGATCATTTAAGACTCTCGCTAATGTATTTGGACGGTAACATTCATGGTAAATGCGTTCGTTCCAATCGTGATAGGGATCAGCACTAAGTTGAGATTCAACCGCGTTGAGATAGGGGTTTTCGCGGGGGGGCTGATAGAAATGACCGTGAATAACGATGTAAACTCCGGTGGCTATTAACTGGGGATCAACGGGTGTAAATTGGTTGGGATCAAGATCACTCAGGTGTTCTAAAGGGTGTGAACTCTCGACAGTATTTGTAACCGCCATTGATTGAAAGTTGGAAGTAGAGGTCATAGTATTGTGTCCTGTAATGTTCAAATACTCACGCACAGTCACATCAATAGCTACCACATAAGCTGAAGTCCGAGTAGAATTCAGTAGAATTCAGCCGATGTTTATTTGCTATAGAGTGGTGAAAATTTTGTTGACGGATCTAGCTTTGACAACTGACCAACGGATTGTTATGTTGATTGAAATGAAGACAGCAGCTCATTGAGTTATCGGACGTGAACTTAAGCTTTTGAAGTGAGAGTAATCAATTACTATTCTAGGATATAATATTTATCCGATTAGATATTAATACTTAACAAATATTTCAGCAAAGATTGAGTTAAAATTTTTAACATTTAGAAAACTTATGTTACCTTTATCTTAAAAACTTCACCTCCTAAAATTTAAGGATTTTTTAAAGATTTCGCCGGAAGAAATATTTACCAGAAGTTGGGGCTAGGGCTGCGGTCAGAAGTTTTTTTCTCTCTCTCCCTACCTCTCCATCTCCCCACCTCCCTTTAACACCTGACACCTGTAAGCTGTAACCTGTCACCGATGACCTTTGTCATCAATTTTCATGCTAATCTGCTAACCAATAGTATCTTTTTTGCAAGTTAGTCTTGTTTCTAAGTTTGTTGTGCAACTGTGAGTGATCTCCTGGCGAGTCAATACTAATGCTGAATGCCAAAACAATCATTTCCGTCCTACTGATCTTCATTCCCATTTCCATTGCAGCCCACTTCTTAGAATGGAGTTCGACTGCTATTTTCATCACCTCTGCGGTGGCGATTATTCCGTTAGCGGGTTGGATGGGAATTGCTACAGAAGAAATTGCTGTCGTTCTTGGCCCGAATTTGGGTGGACTGATGAATGCCACCTTCGGAAACGCCACAGAACTAATTATCGGTATCGTTGCGCTGAATGCTGGATTGTTAGATGTGGTGAAAGCCAGCATTACAGGTTCAATTATCGGCAACCTGCTGTTAGTGATGGGTTTATCGATGCTTCTCGGTGGCTTGCGCTACAAAGAACAAAAGTTTCAGTCCATTGTAGCTCGGTTAAATGCTTCGGCGATGAATTTGGCGGTGATTGCCATTTTAGTACCAACAGCAGTCCAGTATACTTCCACAGGTATTGAAGAAGCCACAATGCAAAATCTATCGAGTGCAGTGGCTATTGTGCTGATTGGCGTCTATATACTCACATTGCTGTTTTCGATGAAAACTCACGCTTATCTTTATGATGTGGGGATTGCAGAAACGGATCTTTCCGAACAATCGGAAGGACAAACAGTTCATTCCAAGTCCCCTTTATGGATCTCGGTTGTGATTTTACTCATTGCCACGATCGCAGTTGCGTTTGAGTCTGAACTGTTGGTTGATAGTCTCGAAGAAGCAACCGAAAGTCTCGGACTAACATCTTTGTTTACTGGAGTGATCTTGGTGCCGATCATTGGGAATGCAGCCGAACATACAACTGCGGTCACAGTCGCGATGAAAAACAAAATGGATTTATCCGTTTCTGTGGCGGTAGGTTCGAGTCTGCAAATTGCTTTATTTGTCGCCCCAGTCTTGGTAATTGCTGGCTGGATTATCG
>CAZNCM010000206.1:7889-10505 GCA_964571155.1 uncultured Lyngbya sp.
GTTGGTGCTTGTGGGTTATTTCATCGGTCAACCGATGGATCTCAACTTTAACCCCTTTGAACTGGTTGCTGTGGCGGTGGCGGTTTTAATTGCCAACTCTGTCAGTTCAGATGGTCGGTGTGACTGGCTAGAAGGCGCTCTCCTGTTGGCCGCATACACCGTTTTAGGACTAGCTTTTTACTTCCATCCGGTGATTGAAGGGTTAGCATAAGCGCCCCAAATTTATTGACTCAAGACTTGGGGGAGACGAAGAAGGGGCAACAAAAATTCTGAGACTCTCAAGCGTTGCCCTCAACTGCTTCTCTACCCACCCTCCTCCTGACTCTCCCCCCAAAGCGGTTTCATCAGCTGATCTTTCCTACAGGCATGAATTTCTCAGCCAGATGGTCAGCCTCTAAGTTATAGTGGAGTTAATCTGGCAACCTAGATTCGGGTTCTGGTTTTTGTGAGTTATTGCCTTAATCCCAACTGCCCAAGTCCAACTGACCCGTCGAATGAAAATCGACGTGTTTGTTGTCAATGCGGTTCAGATTTATTACTACAAGGTCGATATCGTGTTACCAAACAACTCGGCGGAGGTGGATTTGGTAAAACCTTTGAAATTACTGATGACCATACGGGGATCGACAAAGTTGTAAAAGTTTTACTCAAAGAACATCCCAAAGCGGTTCAATTATTTCAGCAAGAAGCAAAGGTTTTAAGCAAACTTAAACATCTCGGGACTCCCAAAGTTGACAAGGATGGTTATTTTACCTTTATGCCCAAGGGAGGTAAAGAACCGATTCATTGTCTGGTGATGGAAAAAATCGAAGGTGCTAACTTGCAAGACTGGATGAAAAGTCGCAATAAAGAACCGATTTCTCAAGAACAGGCGATTGAGTGGTTAAAACAACTTGCAGAAATTTTAGATAAAGTTCATAGCTTAAACTATTTCCATCGGGATATTAAGCCTCAAAATATTATGCGAAAACCCGACGGTCAATTAGTCTTAATTGACTTTGGTACTGCACGGGAAGAGACGGATACTTTTTTCGCCAAAATGGAGGGAGGACAAAACGTTACAGGTATTATTTCTCCTGGCTATACTCCACCTGAACAAGCGAACGGAAAAGCAGTTCCTCAGTCAGATTTTTTTGCTTTAGGGCGAACTTTTGTTTATCTTTTAACAGGCAAACCTCCAACTGCATATCCAGAAAACCCCAGAACTGGAAAATTACTCTGGCGAAAAGGAGCGCCTAATATTTCCACACAATTGGCGGATTTACTGGATTATCTGATGGCCACGTTTCCGGGAAATCGGCCTCAAACACCTCAAGTCATTTTGAAGTGTCTTCGAGAAATTGATCTCACTCAACCCGTCTCCCCAAAACCACCACCTGATCCACCACCACCTCCTATAATCAAGCCACCAAAAGACAAAAGAATACCATTTGATCGTCTACCTCATCCTCAAATTCCATTAAGTTTTCCCTTTAAGTTTCTCTGGATTATGGGAACTTTCTTGTTAATGGGAGGTTTATTCTACACTCAGATTAATGGTTATTTACGGTATGGATTTATCCCGGCTAATCCAATTTTAATCCTCAAAAGTATACCGAGTAGTTTGTGGCTCCAGGAATATAAAAGTGCTGTTGGTCAAGTCTATACTGTGGCGATTAGTCCTGATGGTCAAACCCTCGTAGCGGGAAGTTTTGGTAATATTAGTATTTGGGATTTGCAAACCGGAAAGCTACTTCATAGTATTGCGGCTCATTCAAGTTGGGTAAAAGCTCTGGCGATTAGTCCCGATGGTGAAATTTTAGCGAGTGGAAGCAACGACAAAACAATTCGTCTGTGGGATCTTAAACAAGGGATTCGCCGACGGACGATAGAAGGTCATACCGAGAGTGTGAATACGCTTGCATTTAGCCCAGATGGTCGGACTCTAGCGAGTGGAAGTGATGATCGAACGATTCGGTTATGGGATCTCGATACTGGAGTGCGAATCTTGACCATTGCGGCTCATGATGGCCCTGTCAACTCGATTGCATTTAGTCCAGATGGTAAAACTTTAGCCAGTGGAAGCAGTGATCAAACGATTAAACTATGGAGTTTGACTCAAGGAACTCGTAAATTAACGATTTCTGGACATTCTGGGGCGATTAATGATATTGCTTATACCACCGATGGTCAAAGTTTGGGGAGTGTGAGTGATGACGGTACAATCCGCCTGTGGAATCCCAATACAGGCGATCAAGTCCGGCTGTTTTCTGCACAGGGAAATGACGTGAAATCAATGGTAATTAGTCCTGATGGTCAGACTCTCTTTAGTGGGAGCGATCGCGTTATTATTTGGGACTTAAAAACGGGAGAACAGAAAGCGACGCTGTGGGGTCATGCAGAAACAGTTAATGCTTTGGCTGTGAGTCCTAATGGTGAAATATTGGTGAGTGGAAGTGAAGATAAAACAATCAAAATTTGGCAAGTTCCAGTCAATAATTAAATTTACCCTGAGCCCAATTTTTCCTAAGACTGTATCACTCTGTTAACTGTAGTGACTAGCTTGACGGCTAAACATCTCATAACTGAAGTTCCCCCCTGTAAAAATACTCAAAAGTATCTAAAATAGTTTTCAGA
>CAZNCM010000207.1:0-10454 GCA_964571155.1 uncultured Lyngbya sp.
TGGAGATGCAATAAGCGCAACATTAGTTAGTTCACCTGCTAATGGTAGCCTCGACCTTAATCCTGATGGTTCATTTGGTTATACACCCAATAGTCAATTCTTCGGAGTTGATAGTTTTATCTACGTTGCTAATGATGGGAAATCCGACTCCGATGTTGCTACGGTTACGATTAATGTAGAACCACCACAACCCGTAGAACAGACCCGAACTTTTAATGGTTACTCTCAAAGAGGTGTTGATGATACGTTTATATATTCAACCTTCTTGCTTACTGAGGATGGAAATAACGGTCAAACTATTTACGATAGAACAATTGATGCAAATGAAAATGGAATAATTGATGATAATGAAATTGATAGCAATTCTAACTTAGGCTTCTTCCCGAAAGCAATTCAAAACTTTATTTCTTACAATGGTATGTTTGTTGCGAACACGGGTAATCCCATTAATTTTGATGGTGACACAGAACTTAAAAGTGAAGTTATTCTCAGTTTTGATGAGGAAGGCAAGCCGATCTTTACAGGAACAGACAACCCACCAGAATTTGAATATATTCCAGTTTTAGATTTGAGAGTAAGAAGAGTAATTGGACAAGAGAATATAATCAACGAATTTGATTTAACTGATGAATTGAATATAAACGATGAGGGTATTGTAGTCAGAGTTGATAATGGTTCTAATGAAGAAATAGAATCATTTACAGAAGAAATTATCATTTATGAATTCCTAAAAGAAGAAGATGATGGAACTAGAACAATTATAGAAGAACTTATTTTAATTGAAGGACGACAACGCCTTGAGTTGGATAACAAAGACTTCTTAGAAAGATCTGATTATGCTGATCTGGCAACTAACTCCCTAAAAGATATTATCGAAGAGGGTTTGCTCAGAGCGACCTACAGAAAGTCAGAAAATGTAAACGATATGATCTCAATTCTTTCGAGGCCGTCTGGAGGCGACATCGTTAGATCAGAAGAACCAATTGAAGAAACTATATTGATTCAGCCAGACATTGTTTAAGTACAGGTGTTGTACATTGAATTACTCTTAAAGTGAGGAAAAGTAATGAATTTAGCCAATTAGTCTGTAGCCAACATTCAAGTCTTTCGGAGAATATCATGTTAAAAAGCTTAATCAGGGTCTTCTATTTAGGGCTATTTAAAGTGAGTTTTCTAGGTGTTTCACTGGCTTCCATACCTGTTTCTGCCCAAATCATTCCAGACAACACTCTACCTCAAAACTCCGTTATAACTCCCCAAGGCAATATCCGACAAATTGACGGGGGAACGAGAACAGGAAACACCCTCTTTCACAGTTTTGAACGGTTCTCTGTACCAACGGGTGAAACCGCTTTTTTTAATAACGCTGTTGACATTCAGAATATTTTCTCTCGCGTTACCGGGAGTTCTATTTCTGAGATTAACGGTATTCTCAAAGCTAACGGTGTTGCTAATTTATTTCTGATTAACCCCAACGGAATTATTTTTGGCGAAAATGCCTCCCTTGATATTGGCGGTTCGTTTTTTGCAACCAGTGCAGACCGTGTTGTTTTTGCCAACGGAACAGAATTTAGAGCGACAAACCCCAACAGTCCACCGCTATTAATCATTAACATTCCTATCGGCTTGGGGTTTAGAGAAAATCCCGGTGCTATTGTTAATCGTTCTCGCTCTACTTTCATTACAAGTGACGATACAGGTCAACAGATTACCACCACAGGTTTACAAGTTCCGTCTGAACAAACCTTAGCTTTTGTGGGTGGAGATATTCGTTTAGAAGGTGGAAAATTAACGGCGACCGGAGGACGAGTTGAGTTAGGAAGTGTAGCCGGAAATAGCTTTATTGGCATTAGTTCTGAGTCGGAAGGATTTGCTCTAAATTACAATAACGTTGATAATTTTCAAGATATTGGTTTGTCTAGTTTAGCTGAAATTAACACCAGTGGAGAGCAAGGCGGAGAGATTCAAATTCAAGGTAGACAAGTCAATTTAACGGGTGATTCCAGAATTGTTTCCTCTACTTTAGGTGAGGGAATTGGTGGAGATATTTTCATCGTTGCTTCTGATTCTATAACGATTGAACAACAGAGTGGATTATTTGCTGAGGTGCGTCCCAATGCAACGGGTCAGGGCGGAACAATTACTGTTGAAACAGGACGGTTAACACTCACAAACGGGGCGCAAATTTCCGTAACAACTTTGGGTTTTGGTCAAGCGGGAAACTTGGCGATCGCTGCAACCGAATCAATTGATTTAATTGGAGAAGCACCGGACAGAGAAAACCCCAGTGGTTTATTTGCGCGAGTGGAAGCGGGAGCAACGGGAAATGGAGGTAATATTATTCTTGAAACCAATCGTTTAACTGTTCGGAATGGGGCGCAGGTTTCAACGGATACGTTTGGTTTTGGTAATGCGGGTGATTTATTTGTAAATGCTTCGGGAGTAGAGGTTGTTGGTTCTACGGTAGATGGTCGGTTTGCGAGTGGTTTATATACTCAGGTCGGTCAGAGAGGTACTGGAAATGCAGGCAATTTAACGATTAATACGAATCAATTAATTGTCCGCGAGGGCGCACAAATTGGCACATTTGCTCGGAATATTGGACGGGCTGGAATTTTAACAATTAATGCTAATAATTCAGTCATTCTAAGTGGAACTGCACCCGTTTCAGAACCCCTCGAAGACCAAAGAAGTGGAGTTTTTGTTTCGGCTGAACCCCCTCTGCGTGATAATCAGGGTAATTTAATTCTAGATGAGTCAGGCCAACCGTTTATTACCACTGCTGATGCTGGAGAATTAATTATCAATACTCTCGAATTAATTGTTGAAAATGGGGCGAGAATTTCTGCCGATAATTTTGGGACGGGTGGCGGAAGTAATGTTAACTTAAATGTTTCTCGGTTAATGATTCGAGATGGCGGACAAATTGGAGCCGGTTCTTTGGTCGAAGAAAATGCTATTAATAATGAACGGGGTTCGGGCGGAACGTTAACGGTAAATGCTTCTGAGTCTGTGGAAATTCTGGGTACAGATAGGATTGGTTCAACTGTAGAAAATAGTCGTTTATTTACCTTAGCAGAAGGAACAGGAAATGCAGGAAATTTAAGCATTTTCACGCCGAATTTAACCGTTGCTAACGAAGGAGAAGTAAATGTGAGTTCAACGGGAACGGGAGAGGCGGGAAATTTAACCGTTGAAGCGAATTTGATTCGTCTTAATAATGGAAGTCTGAGAGCAGAAACTCGTCTGGGAACTCAAGGAAATATTACCCTAAATTCGCCCGATATTCAACTGCGTCGGGGCAGTCAAATTACCACAAATTCTTTGGATACCGGAACAGGTGGTAATATTACGATTAATAGTAATCAGTTAGTTGCGATTGAAAATAGTGATATTTCTGCCAACGCTCAAGCGGGGTTAGGCGGTCAAGTTGTGATTAATGCGGATGCCATTTTTGGAACTCAATTCCGTACTCAACAAACGGATGCCAGCGATATTACAGCGACTTCAGAACTGGGCGCTGAATTTAGCGGAACGGTTGAATTAAACCATGAAATTGACCCCGCACAAGGATTAGTTGACTTACCTCAAACTGTTGTTGACCCGGCGGTATTAATTGCTCAAGATCCCTGCAAACAAGGAGAAGAAAGTGAATTTGTTATTACAGGTCGAGGGGGTTTACCACCCAGTCCTCAAGAAATTGTACGCAGTGAAGAAACGTTTATTTCCTTAATAGAATTACCCCCAGAAGTTGAGTCTCGTCGCCATCCTTCACCCGCTCAAAGAAATAGAATCTCCCGAAATTCCTCTACAAACTCTGGTCAGGTTTCCAGTTTAGATATTGTTCCGGCTAGAGGATGGATACGCAATGCAAAAGGAGAGGTCATTTTAGTTGGTTATGACCCCACAAAAACGGGATTTCAACGTCAACGACAACGTTTAATTCAGTGTGAATCTTAAATCCTAACTGTCACTAATTCTAACGCCAATCTCCGACTAAAACATAAGGTGCCCAATACAGAGGAGCATCGTACCCATTCTTCTTTTGAAGAAACATCAGTTGAGCCTGACGAAGCGCTTCCGCTCTCGATTTTCCTTGAACTAATTGTTCATAAAAGTGACCCATAAATTCAACGGCAGATTCATCATTTAAACTCCACAATGAAGCAACTGTACTTCTAGCACCCGCTCTCACCGCCATTCCTGCTAACCCTAAAACCGCTCGATTATCTCCGGGAGCAGTTTCGCAAGCACTGAGAACTAATAAATCAATAATATGGCTTTGGTTTTGTTCCCGACTGCGAAAAAGACTATCCAGTTGTTTAATATTAATGGCACCATCGGAAGCAAGAATAAATGTATTTTCAGCTTGAGAACTAAACTGACCATGAGTGGCGAGGTGAATCACTTTAAATTGATGGGAAGTCATTTCTTTTTCGAGATTATGACGGTTAAATTCTTCATTGAGTAATTGTTCGCTCTCAACTACAACCTCTTGAATTTTCTGCAACTCTTGGGGAACATTCAGCAGCAAAGCAAATTGTTGACGAAATTCTTCTGGCGGTTCAACTAAACCCGCACTCAAAGCATTGAAAGGTCTATTAATAGGTTTGGGATCTAAAAGTTGTAGTCCGGGCTGAATAACAACTGGATGCTTTTCGATTAAATATTGTTGACCATCAAAAAGCGCAGACATGGGAATATTTCGCAATTCACCATCTAATACAAAAACTAAAGTTTCATTTCCGTTTAATTGAGTTTCTAAAGGTTCCACCAACCAGCGATACATTTGCTCTGATAAACGTTTAACTTCTTGATAAGCATAGGGCTTTTGCAGGTTAAATCTAAGCTGTTTGAGGGTATTGGTTAATTCTGCTTTGAGAACAGGTGTTCGATAATGAAAAAGTTGTTGAGTATTCGGCAAGCTGGCAATGATTTCTATACGATTTTCTAACAGAATTCCATAGATAACGACTGCATTTTTATCAATTTGATCGATGGGTTGCGGTTGTGCTTCTAAACAAGCGTCTTGAAAGAAATTATCGAGTTCGGCTAACTGTAGATTTTCAATGACTTCTCTGGCTTGTTTTAGATTTTCTGGAGACGGATTTTCTGAGCTTAAAAGTAAATCAACCAATTCTCGATAAACGGGTTCAACGCGATCGCGAAAATCAAATTGTACGTCTTGACGAATAGCAACCAAATCTTTTCTTAAATATTGTAAGCTTTCAACGGCTCCCTGATAGGATGTGATCGCATTTTTGGGGTCGGATTGGGGTTGATTTTTGAAAATTCTACCGAATTGCCATTGCCATTGATATACAATTTCTTCTGCGGGAATAGATTGCGCTAAAAATAGAGCTTCTTGAGTATAAATTTTAGCCTTTTGCCATTGTTGACGTTGTTCATAAAGTTGACCGAAATAACCCAGTGTATAAGACTGTACTCTGGGATCGCCGAGAAGTTTTGCTTCTTCGATAGTGATGGATAAAAGCCGTTCAATATTCTGATAGAATGATGGCTGATTTGAGGCTAACTTCATCAAGCTTTGAACTAAATCCAGTTTTGCATAAATGGCGGTTCGACCAAAAGGAAGCGTGTTAATTTTTGAATCAATATTCTGCCAACTTTTTATATGAAAATCCATTTGAGATTGAATTTTATCTTTAAACTCTTGATCTTGTTGAGAATTCAACCATTGGTTTAATTCCAATAATAAACTGAGAGAATTGAGTTCTGCTCTAATTTGAGTAATTGCGGTTGGAGATTGGGCGGCTTGTTGATAGCAACCTAAAGCAGTTTGAGCAGAGTTTTTAGCTAAATTTTGGTTTTCTAAGTCTTTCTGTTTTTGATAGATAGTGCGTGCGGTATGGGCTAAACTTAACTGAGTTCCCCGAATTTCTTGGGGTAACTGTAATTGTTTGGCTGTTTCTAATAATTCTAACAAAACGGCTCCGGCTGACAGTTCAGATGAATCCGAGTTTTTAACCGAATAATTGGCGGAAACTTCACAGCTATTTGCTTCAATATCCTCTAAATTACCCAGTTGACCTAAGACTCGCAAAACATTACTCAAGTGAAGTAACTGAGACATTTTCAGAGGAGAATTGGGTTGAGTTTGTAGAGATTGATTGACTTCAATTAAGGTTTTTTCTGCCCGACGATAAAGCCCCAATCCTTGCAAAGCTTGAGCTTGATTGAGTAAAGCTTGAATGATTCCATTTTGATTCTGCGTTTGTTTATAAACTGTCTCAGTGAGTTGCCAACTTTCCAAAGCTTGACTATATTTTCCCTGAGAAAAGTAGAGATTTCCTTGAATGCTTAAAGCTTGAGCTTGAGCCGTTAATATCATTTTATCTTTACGAGTATAACGATAGTCTAACAGATTTAAACTTTCTTGAATAGATTTATTTGCTGCTTCCCATTGTCCTAACTTTTGTAAACTGAGAGATAAATTACCCAATGCAGCTGCTCGTCTTAAAAGATCAGTTTCACGAGCTATAATCTCTTTCCAAACTTGGACAGATTTCTCAAAGTTTTCCGTTTCATAAAAGTCTCGACCTTGTTGTTCAAGTTGGGAAATTGATAACTGTGATTTAAGTTCGGTGTTGGCAAGAGTCGAAGAAGAACTTTTGAGAGTATTACCGACGTTTAAAGACTCAATACTGATAACAGGGTGTCGGGATGATAATCCTACCGCCAAGACAAAACTCAATACTATCCGGAGAAAAAAGGAAAATATTCGTTGATAGAAAGACGGGAGATAATTTTGAGTTTTCATTTATTGTTTAGAAAGCTGTACGAATGAGGGGTAAAACTAGCGAAGATACTGTTGGCGAAAGTAATTTGAGTGTGTTTTAAAATGAAGCATAGAAAGAATTTGTAGTGACATCTTTTTTGGAGTTAAATTGAGGGCAATGCATTCTGCAATTTTTGCACGACACTTCTGATTGTATCATTACAATACACCACTACCTCGCATTTTACCCCTCTTCTGTCACTCTCCGAAGTAAACAAGTAATAAAAAGTAGAGTTATCCGTCCGGAATGTAAGATTGAAATTGATTAATATTCTGAAGTAGTCTATGAAAACCCAGCAATAAATAACGATCAGAAAAAACATCTAGCCACGGTACAATCAACCATAATATAATAGTAGGCTGAATAATTAAACACAAATTATTTAAAACATTCTTCCATCCATCTTTATGATTCCATTTTTGGTGAGTTGAGAAATTAGTAGTGTTTTTTTGACTCTCAGAGTCTCTTTGATTGCATTGACTTAAAGACCGGAAAACTTCCGAGCTTAAACTGATCATTAAATACACGGAGAAAATGATTTCCCACCCTTTGGGTACTGCTACGCAGAAGCAAGCTACGCTACTTTGACGGGACAGAAACTGACACCGCCAAGTGGACTCACCATTTTTCTATGTCTTGAAAATTAGTCAAGGGATAATCAGTCCAACCCAGTTCTTGTTTACATTGTCGAAATCCATATTCAACCCATGTTCTTAATCTGCCGACCGACCTGGAATTGAATTCCAGGTCGCAAGCGGCAGTGCATTCCGCACCATATAGATTACCTAATGTCTTTTTAATCTGGCTCCTCTTATTTATACCATTTCCGAAAAATCATGCTACAATAGCTTCATTAAGAAATCAATATAAAATCAATATGAAAGTTAACTATCAAGAAAAAATTGATTTAACATTAGAAGAATTAAAAACTTTACTGAGTCAACAAAAAAGTTTGATAAATCGACAAAAAATTCAGACGCTTTATTGGCTAAAAACCGGATATAGTCAAAGTGTTACATATGTAGCACTTCGTCTGGGAGTACATAGAACAACAGTACACAGATGATTAAAACAGTACAGTGAAGAGGGTCTCAAAAAATTCTTAGAAATTCGGTTGAGACCGGGTAGACCTAGAGTTATTCCCCCGGAAGTAATCCGAGGAATAGAACATAAATTGAACCCGGAAACAACGGGATTTAAGAGTTATAAATAAATTGAAAAATGGGGGGAAGAAAATTATCAAATTTCCCTAAAATATCAAACATTACATCATCAAGTGGGAAATTTATCAAGATCTAGAACAACTTAAAGAGCAAGTTCGTTCTGTAATTGAAGGCTTTTCTCCAGAAATTATAGCATCTTTAACTGGATGGGATTACATTTTAGATGCCCTGGCTACTGTAGCATGACTTTTTAGAAATGGTATTAGTACCGACACCAGCATCGGGGAACAGCCGAACAGCTTGCGGGTTGAGTTGGGTCAGATAATCTTTAAGGGTAAGTTCTGGGAAATTTGCACTGGTCGCCGTACCGATCACCGCTACATGATGTTTACTCTCTCGCCAAGCTTGAACCGCAGTTAACAGAGATTTTAAAGCACCCTCACACAACCACACCTCAACTATCTTTGTCGCTTCTGGATGTTTCCAGACGAACAGGGGCGCGTCGCCATTTGGCAGATGGATCGAATTTCCTAACCAACTTGTACTCGCCCAAACATACTTGGCGACCTTTTTGGGGTTGTCTGGTTTGATTTGATATCCGGTTGCTTGGCCTATGGGATTGTGCATCGGCGATCGCCATCCCCAGTTCACCCACAAGTTGACCATTATTCGGGTCTACCCCTGCCAACTGCCGACTTACTCCGGTGATTGTCGTTCCCGTTTCCCAATCAAAGATAAATCCTTGCTCAATGCACCATCTCACCTCATCAGGAGTTAACCCCCGATCTTTTATCAGGTGATTTTTCCGCCACGATGCCAGACCAAAAGCCTTGACTAGCTTTTTGTGCGAGTCGTGCCGTGCTTCTACGGATAAGGGGTTGCATTTGGGGGATTCTTGCTTGATCCGTTTCGGTTTGGATGCTATTGTCCGCAGTGATTCAGATTCACCCGAGAGTTGCCGGACGCCTTCTGCAAAACCGATACCCCCGTTAATTTCCCGAACGAATTTGACGATATCCCCTCCGGCACCGCACCCAAAGTCTTTCTCCTGTTGCCGTTGAGCTTGAGTTTGCTGCTGTTGATGTTCCAACTGCTTGACTTGTGTTTGAGTATGTTCTAGTTGTTCTTCAAATAAATTAAGTTGATTTTGAGTTTCCTCTAACTGAGTTTGATAGTGCTGGATTTCTGCTTTAGCCTGAGAGTAAGCTGTTCTGCATTTAAACTGGGATAATAGAATTACCCTTATTTTTGAGCTTGCGCTGCCAATGAATAATTAATTCGCCCTCATTTAAAAGCCTATGTAACAAACTTTCCAATTCTTCAATAGATTTGAAAAGCCGATTGGCTATATATTCTTTTGCCGAATGCCAAACCAACTCAATCAAGTTGTAATCTGGACTATACTCGGGTAAAAATTCTAGGTAAAGATTGGGCATCTCTTTCTCTATCTTTTCTAGATAATCCGCTTTTTTATGAAAACTTGCATTGTCCAAAATCAGCACTATTTTTGCTCCTTTTTCTGCAAAGTCTTCCGGTTTGTTTCCCTGGTCAACCCATTCATTTATTAATTCTTTATAGAAAATTTTCAAAACTTTATAAAAGCTTTCACTATTACTTTGATTTAAAAATTCTACAAATCTCTTTTTGTCTGAATTCCTTAGTCCTCCCATTACATTAACTCTTCCTTTTCTTCGATCTCCTCTGACTTTACTTCTCATCCCTTTCTGACACCAGTTTTTTCTTCTAATTACTCTTAAACTGAATCCACTTTCATGAGGGGCTGTGTGGCGAACCTGCGTCGCCACCTTGAAAGCCCCGTCCCAAAACCATACCTGTAAGTCTTCTGGTCTCTCTTTTTCTAGTTTTAAGTATTCCTCTATTTTTTTCTTGAATTCTTGTCTTTTCTGGATATCTCTTTTTTCCTCTAGACTAGATTTTGCCCAGAGGTAAACGTACTTTTTTCTGGCTAATATTCTTTGAACTTGTGAACCGCTCAATTGAATTCCTGTCTGTTCTTCCAAATAAACCCCTAGTCTTTTAGCTGTCCACCTGCCAAACTCATAACCTAATTCTTCTGGGGCTTTCTCTATAGTTTCTAATAAAATTTCTATATACTTATCTGTAACTTTTCTATGATTTCCTTTCATCCTATCATCTTTAAGACTTTCTAGATTATCCGGATCTCCATGAACACACCAATAGCAGACCTTATTTACAGAAATTCCTAAAAATTCTGCTACTTCTTTTTGTGTTTTTCCATCATTCAGCAAGAGTAGAATTAGAATTCTTTCTCGAATTCCGCTATTCTCTTCTCGCTTCAATTCCCAAAGCAGCTTTTCTTTTTGTTCTGGCTTTAGGTGATTTGGGGCAGGCATCTTGACCTTATTACTGATTTAACTTTACTTTATTGTATCACAGTTTAAATGCTTAACAGCTTATTCATTATTTAATGTTTCTAATTCTGCTATCTTCTGATCATATTGTTCTTGGA
>CAZNCM010000208.1:0-409 GCA_964571155.1 uncultured Lyngbya sp.
CGTTCATTTAAGTTCTCGTAACCGGAGTTCATCGGGGGGTAATTCTTCGAGTTCTGAATCGATGTCACCCGCACCTTCTCAAGAGGATTCCGAACCCGATTTTGAGCCTCCAATCGACCCCGAAAACCCAGACTATGATCCGATTCCTTTTTAACCATTAAAGTTCGGTTCTGACCCTTTTTTTAAGCAGAGCCGTTTCAAAGTTGAACTCACATTGTGTTTTGACCTCTCCCCCAACCCCTCTCCTACGAGGAGAAGGGAGTATTTTTTTTATTATTAAATGTCTAAAACTATTAATTACTCCCCCTTCCATTGCAGGGAAAGGGGTTGAGGGGTTAGGTCATCAAATTTTGGGATGAGAATGAAACAGCCCTGGGGGCTTTTTTTAAGGGGTAAAGGAATGATTTTG
>CAZNCM010000208.1:460-8440 GCA_964571155.1 uncultured Lyngbya sp.
AGAGTATAACCAATATTACCCGGATTCCCGTCTCGATTTAAGTCGTTCCAGAATTTTGTGTATTCGGTGGGATTGAGGGTTTGGCATCCGGCGCTGCAAGGATTGGTGACTCCCCCGGCATGGAATAATATTGATTTTCCTGCACTGGCACGGGGTTCATAGCGTTCAAAAATACCATTATGATTGGTATCTCGTTCGAGCATCACGGGTTTGGTTGGACGCAATACCTTACCCAGTTTTTCGCTAGAACCCGTTTGATATTCATAATAACCTGCGGGTAAACGACCTAAATCGAGTATTCCATCCCCGTTTGCATCCACACCCACAGGGCCGCGATCGGCGCGTTGATCGGAACAATCCTCATATTGAGACGAAGGTTCTGTGTTGGAGGAATATTGACGAACGTGCTTGCCCGTGCTGTCTTCCCAAATCATTACGGTAATATCATCGTAACAGCCATCCCAGTTATTCGCTTTTGTGCTGGTTTCTTTGCGAAAAGAGATCAAATTCCGCTTGTGCAAGCGTCCACCATTGCGAGTAATAATATCGCAGTAGTAGTCATATTTTTCGCTTTCAGACATTGTTGATGGTGCAGGTTGATTTTGACCGATCATTTCCGAGGTTAAGGATTTGAATACCCAGCCCGAACAAGGAGAACTAATCTCCAACCAAATCTCCCCATGATTATCCAAAGCCTGATTAACGACTGTCAAAGCCGTATTATTGCCTAACTGAGATACAACCTGAAAGTTTGTTCCCGGCCCCGAACGAACGTTTAAAGGGGGATGAGGATCGTTAACAACAACTGATTTTACTGATTTTTGGGCCGGAGTAATATTACCTTCCAAATACTCTTGAACTCCCGCACAAATTTTCTCGGCAATTTGCTGATAGCCGCCATTTTTTAACCACAGAGCATCTTCGTTATTATCGATGAAGCAACTTTCAAACAAAATGGTGGGCATTTGACAGCGATGAATACAATTCCAGACGTTTTTATGCCAAGCTTCAGTAAAAGGTTCGCTCACATATTCGTATCCGCGAGGTGTTAACGGAAGTTGACGAAAATGCCGATCCATAATTTGGATAAACGTCTCAAATTGGGGATTATTGTTGGCATAAAATAACCACCAACCTTTAGCTTTTCCATTGCAAGCATTATGGTGAAGACACAAACAAACATCAGCTTGAATATTATTCGCTTGTTGTTGCAATGTGGCAAGGGTCGGTAATTCATTTTCTCCCCGACAGATGATTACTTGGTAATTGCCGCGAGTTTCCAGACGAGTTTTTATTTCAACGGCTTCTTTCCAGTTGTAATCTTTTTCACAGATGTTGAAATCGGGGTTAATGGCTCCGGAATTACTGCCCCCATGTCCGGGCATAATCGCTATTTTGAACATCCGTTGGGGGTAATTCGGTTGCTCTTTGTATTGTACAAGTAAGCTTTGTGCTTGTGGAAATAGTCCTTTGACTTTATTAACATAGTTCGGATCGGTGGCATAGCCTTTTTCCCAAATATACTGTAAGTAACCTTTGGGATCGTGGAGATATTGTTGCCATCCCTGATAGGGAGAGTTGGGACGATCGATAAACCGCCAATATCCGATCGCCGCGTGTTCTGCTGTTTTCCATTGGCACCAATAACAACCGTCGGGTTGACTGGGGGTTTTCAACCAAACCTTTTCTGTGATTTTTTGTGAATCGTTATCGTCAATATGCTCTCGCCATTTGAGTCCGCCAGGATTTCCTGCTTCTTGAAAGAGTATACTGGTTCCTCTTGCTGATTCGAGGATGGCTTGCGCTAACTGAACGACTCGCAGTTTACCACACTCAGACGGAATTTTGTTGGTTGTGGCGACGGCACGAATATAGTCTGACCAAGAAAACATCATGGTTTTTACCTCCGAATTGGGTGAAAGTTATTGAAAATAAACGAGTTTAAAGACAACTAGAGGACAAGCTTGTTGATTCTCTGATTTGTCGGGATCTAACAAGCCTAATGCTTCTTTGTAGGTGTCAAGACAGTGATTTCCTCCAATGGTTGGGTCGTCATTTGTTGGGTCTTTATCCTTGCAATCACAGCTTTGACGGGTAAAGCAGATTGGCTCTCCAACATGAAGATAATCGGCATAAAAATCAACGGGAAATACTTGCTCAAATCTGGCAATATTGTTTCTGAAGATTTGGATAATTCTCCGCCTTAAAGGAGGCAGTCCGTTGAGCCATTCGGCATCAAAAAGCATTCCTGCGGGAATCGGAAGTGTGGTGACAATATCTTCGGTGTTGGCGATGCGATAGCAATGTTTTAAGTCCTTAAATGATTCGGCAAATGTTGTATCGCCGACGCGGGGACTCGCAAAGGTATAAAGTTGGGGTTGGGAATAACCTTGGTGTTTAATGACTTGGGTGACAATTGTTGCTAAAGCGGCTCCTAAGCTATGACCCGTGACAAAAATTCGGGTTTTCTCGGAAAATTTACCTGGCTCGAAAAAATCTTCTATTGTCTGTTCAAGACTCGGTTTATGGTGGTTAGACGCTCGGTAGATGTTTAAAAACCCTGTTCTAATATCTCCTTCGATGTAGGGTTCTCGATTGGGAGCAAAGTTGTGAAACCATTCGTTAGGAAGACGAGTTCCCCGAATAACAACAAAAATTTCTGGACAACCATCATCAGCTTCACGCTTGGCAATAAATCCAAAAAGTTGAGGTTCCTGTTGCACATTACTCCAGAGCTTTTTCACTCTTAAATATTGTCGAGAAATTATTGTTTTCTGAGTTACAAATTCGATGTTAATTTCAGGGGAAGGAATGGTCTGATGTGCCTTGTACTGCTCATATTCCTCTGAGGCGACTTCGAGCAGCGTAATTAATTCTCTAGCGCGTTCAATGTCAAAATTTGAGTTTTTATAGACACAAACGCGACGATCACAGTTCGAGGTTTGATAAACACATTTTTGAGTATCCAAAACCATAACACAGCCTCCCTTAATCAGGCTCGTTAAAATTGAATTCAGACCCAATCCAATTGACTTACAAGTTTGTTACTCATTCTGAAAAACTTTGCTCTCAAAAGACTTCAGACTTTGAGTGAAGAACTAGACTGAACTGTATTTGGTATCTGCTATTTACAGTGCTGAAAAACTTCAGATTACTTTTAATCGTCCTTCCAATGCACAACCTGAGAAATGATAGGGACGATTGGATGAGAAATTGCTTTCTGTTGCACAATACTGTTATAACTCATCAGTATAAATACCGAAACCGATTTTTTACATTTCTTATTAGTTTTTTTGCCAGTTCTGCTTTGGGAGCGATCGCGCTTGTTTGAGATCAAATAGATTCATCCCTTAGATAGATGCGATCGCAGATTGTGGGCCTGGGCTTGTCGCTGTATATCTCTGTAATGGGATCAGTATAGGCAGCTTGTTGATTGAGAACGGGGTCGAACCTGAAAACCCTCTTATCTTAACTTTATAGATTCGAGATTTTGACTTTTGACTTTCAATCAGGAAATCTTTTTCTTGAACAACTCAAAGCTGCTAAATTGCTTCTGACAATGGCTTGGCTGGTTTCGCACTCAACCCTAACTGATAAGTTTTCATTAACCTTGGCATTATAGATATTTCTCAGTTTGATATTCCCTCGGGAATGAACTATAGATTAAAATCTATGTCAAACTATGATATCTTTTTAAAAAGTATATGTAACTTTTCTGACCGATGGGGTTAATCTAGCAGAGATCAAGTCTTTCCAATCCCCAAACGGACAAACGCACGCAGAGGGCTTTAGAGGTTGATGTACTCAACACCCTGGTTTTTTCTTGCAAATTTTATGTTGCGAATTTGCTCAATTGTTAACGACTGAAGCAGAACGTTGAGGAAACATTGATGTCAGAATTTTTTCTAAAAACCATCTGGTTGATCCCCTGTTATCCCCTAGTCGGGGCGATCTTATCAATACCCTGGTCGCCGGGAATTATCCGTAAAACCGGGCCAAGGCCCGCAGGTTATCTTAATATTGTGCTGACCTTGATTGCATTTTTTCATGGCTTATTTGCTCTGAATACAATCTGGGGTAAACCCGCCCAACAACTGATTATTCCTTATCTACAAGTTATTGATCTTGATTTTTCGATTCCCTTAGACATCTCAACCCTAACTCTAGGAGCAACACTGTTAATTAGCGGGTTAAACTTACTTGCCCAAATTTATGCCATTGGTTACATGGAAATGGATTGGGGATGGGCAAGATTTTATTGTCTTCTCGGTTTATTTGAAGCCGGACTATCAGCTTTAGTGTTGTGTGATTCCCTCTTTTACAGCTACATTATCCTCGAAATTTTGACGCTGGGAACCTATTTATTAGTTGGTTTTTGGTTTAATCAATCACTGGTTGTCACCGGGGCTAGAGATGCCTTTCTCACCAAACGGGTAGGGGATTTATTTCTATTAATGGGGGTTGTGGCGTTGTATCCCCTAGCAGGAACTTGGAACTTTCCTGAACTAGCCCAATGGGCGCAAACTGCTAATATTGACCCCAAAGTTGCCACATTACTCGGTTTAGCATTGTTAGCCGGGCCGATGGGTAAATGCGCTCAATTTCCTTTGCATTTGTGGTTAGATGAAGCGATGGAAGGCCCGGTTCCGAGTACGATTTTACGAAATGCGGTCGTTGTTGCGTCTGGGGCTTGGGTATTAGTCAAGCTGCAACCTGTTTTAGCCTTATCCCCAACGGTGATGTCAACGGCGGTGTTTATCGGGTTAGCAACAGCGGTTGGTACGAGCTTAATTGCAATGGCTCAAATTGACATTAAACGGGCGATTTCTTACTCGGTGAGTTCCTACATGGGAATCACGTTTGTAGCAGTCGGAACCGGACAAGCGGAAACAGCTTTGCTCTTATTATTGACCTATGCCGTCGCCATGGCTTTATTGGTGATGAGTACGGGCGGAATTATCCTCAATAGTATTACCCAAGATTTAACCCAATATGGGGGATTGTGGTCGCGTCGTCCGATTTCAGGATTGTGTTTTATTGTTGGTGTTTTTGCTTTAATTGCCATGCCGCCTTTGGGTGGATTTTGGACGCTACAACAATTAATTGAAAATCTCTGGACTACTCAACCCGCTATTGCTTGGACAGTGTTAATTGTGAATGGTTTAACTGCCTTTAGTTTAACGCGAGAATTTGGTTTGATTTTTGCTGGAAAACCCAAACAAATGACAGTTAGATCTCCTGAAGGGCTTTGGGCTTTAGTGTTACCGATGATGTTTTTAGCTGGGTTTTGTTTACACGTTCCCCTGTTATTAGCAAATTGGAATTTGTTGCCCGAATTTGCCACAATCAACAAAACCATTGCAGGGGTATTGCTATTGTCTAGTTTGAGTGGTTGTGGACTGGGTTGTTTGATTTATGTGAATGATAATTGGCAAAAACCTGTTCAATTGACTTCAAAGGCAGTTCAAGACTTTTTTGCTTACGATTTTTACACCGCAAAACTCTATCGCTTGACGATTATTGCAGTTGTTGGTTCGGTTTCTAGGGTGATGTCTTGGGTTGACCGTTATTTGGTGGATGGTTTTGTCAATTTGGTCGGTTTTGCGACTCTTTTTAGTGGTCAGAGTTTACGGTATAATGTTTCGGGTCAAACTCAGTTTTATGCTCTAACAATTGTTCTTGGAGTTACGGTTATCTTAGGACTCCTCGCCTTTAATCTTTTTTAGAAAGGATAAAACTTGGGTGATTCATCGCGAATCAAAAGAATTTGAGAAGTCAAAAAAGTGAAAACAGCCTATCAATTTAAGGAATTTTCTCGTCGTCAATTATTAAAGTTTGGTGCGGCTGCATTGGGAACAGCAACTTTAATAGCAGGAGTTGGTTGTGATTCAGAACAACCGAAACCTACTGTTGAAAATAAAAACATCACTCCTGATGAAGCGTTGCAAAAATTGAACGATGGGAATCAGCGTTTTGTGACGAACAAACGTCAAAATCCGAATCAAAGTACAGTTCGACTCACAGAAGTTGCTCAAGGTCAAAATCCCTTTGCTGCGGTTCTCAGTTGTGCAGATTCACGAGTACCTGTTGAAATTATTTTTGATCAGGGATTGGGAGATATTTTTGTCGTTCGAGATGCTGGAAACATTGCAACTCCTGAAGAAATTGGTAGCTTAGAATTTGGGACTTTAGTTTTAGGAGCAAAAGTTTTAATGGTCATCGGACATCAAAACTGTGGAGCAGTTAAAGCGACAATTGATGGCAACGCTGTTCCGGGTAAGATTGGCAGCATTATCGATGCAATTAAACCCGCAATTCAAGCAAATCAAAGCATAGAAAAGCGAATGTAAAACTACAAATTGAAAAGTTGAAAACTTCTCCCGTTCTCACACAATTAGTTCAAGAAGGAAATCTGAAAATAGTTGGCGGATACTATAATCTAGAGACAGGCCTAATCGAGTTAGTTGCCTAATAAAGTTTTCTGACATCGACATCAATAGCATCAACTTAGATGACCTCAATCTCATCTTGAATGATTAACCAATATCCAACCTTTTTTAATTAATGACCTATGCTCAGTTTATTCATTTTAATTCCTGTTGTTGGGGCAATCGTAGTTAGCTTATTACCTGAAAAGTTAATCAGTCGTCAAATTCGTTCGGTTGCTTTAATTATTGCGATCGCAATTTTAGGATTTACCCTAAAACTTGCCACCGATTTTGACTTAAGCGATTCCAATTTTCAATTTTCTGAATATCTTGATTGGATTCCCCAATTAGGTTTATCCTACAGTTTAGGAATTGATGGTTTATCGTTACCTTTGATGGGCTTAAATGCCATTTTAACGATTATTGCGATCGCCAGCACTCGCCCGGAACTCCAACGTCCGCGCCTGTATTATTCAATGATTCTGCTTGTTAATGCAGGAATTGCAGGTGCATTTTTAGCGCAGAATTTATTGCTGTTTATTCTGTTTTACGAATTAGAACTGATTCCCCTTTATCTATTAATTGCGATTTGGGGAAGTGAAAAACGAGGTTATGCTGCGACCAAATTCTTGATTTATACTGCATTGTCAGGAATCCTAATCTTAGCCGGATTTTTGGGAATGACTTGGTTGAGTGGTTCAGTCAATTTTGATTACAATGCCATCAATACTGAAAGCTTATCTCAGACGACTCAACTGATTATATTAACGGTTTTACTGATCGGATTTGGCATCAAAATTCCTTTAGTTCCCCTACATACTTGGCTCCCCGATGCTTATGTGGAATCTTCCGCTCCAATTACAATTCTATTAGGGGGGATTTTAGCAAAATTAGGGACTTATGGTTTAATTCGATTTGGCTTACAACTGTTTCCTAGCACTTGGGAATTAATTGCACCCGGACTCTCAATTATTGGTGTATTTAGTGTTATGTATGGAGCATTAACCGCTATTGCTCAAAAAGACATTAAACGAATGGTTGCTTACAGTTCAATTGGTCACATGGGCTATATCATAGTAGCAGCAGCAGCAGGAACTTCAATCAGTTTAATTGGGGCAATTTCTCAGATGGTTGCTCATGGTTTAATACTCGCAATCTTGTTTCATCTCGTGGGTGTAGTAGAAGCCAAAGTCGGAACTCGTGACTTACAAGTTCTCAACGGTTTAATGAACCCCATTCGCGGTTTACCCCTGGTCAGTGCATTGTTGATTATGTCGGGAATGGCAAGTGCAGGAATTCCAGGATTAGTCGGTTTTGTGGCTGAATTTTTAGTGTTTCAAGGCACATTTTACGTTTTCCCAATTCAATGTTTAATCTGTATTATTGCTTCGGGTTTAACTGCTGTTTATTTTGTGATTCTGCTCAATCGTACCTGTTTTGGTAAACTGAATAATGAGTCGGCTTATTATCCCAAAGTCAAGTTTGCTGAACAGGCTCCTGCTCTCGTTTTAGCGGCTTTAATTTTATTCTTTGGGGTGCAACCGAGTTGGTT
>CAZNCM010000208.1:8483-8693 GCA_964571155.1 uncultured Lyngbya sp.
AAACTCCGACTCAAGTTTCAATCCACTTAAAACCTTAACTTTTCACCGTCTTAACTTTCCATTTTTTACGCCAAATTTTTGAACGTCTTATAACGATCACAACTGAAATGCAAACTCAAACTAAATCGGCAACATTACCCCCTTCGACTCACGAATTTTCTGAAATTATTCATCGTTTAGAAGCGGGAGGGGCGATGCTTCCCGATACTC
>CAZNCM010000208.1:8703-10120 GCA_964571155.1 uncultured Lyngbya sp.
ATGCGGTGCCGATGGATTTTTATTGGCGAGATTTATTGTACATCGCTGAACGGGTATTTCTAGACCCTTTACCCTTTTTTAAATACTTCCTCCCCCAAGAGTATTTAGATTTGCATAATCATTATGCAGGAGATGATGCAGACTTAAGAATTTGGCGAGGAGAAGCCACTGCACACCCGGAATTATTGGCTTTTATTGAAAAAGGGGAAACGTCAAAAATTCCTAAATTACTGCATCATTTGTGGCATGATCGGATTAACATGGAGTTTGCAGAAGCTTGTATGCGAGCGATGTTTTGGCATCGAGAAATGGGAGGGAAATTTGATCCCTATCTCGATACCGATGAATACAAAGCTAATGCTGACCGGGCGATTAAAGCTTACTTTAAAAATAATCCGGTGATGTTAAGCTTATATAAGCTATTTCCCGATCTGTTTCTCGAACAAGTTCGTCAGCTTTCCTATTACAGTAATTTAGGGCTATTTTGGGAAGTCATGGCACCGGTTATATGATGAGGGAAAAATTACCACTGTTCCCGAAGCAATGAACTTTATTGTCAATGGAATTTTTGCCATTGCAGGACGCCCTATTTATCATCACGTTTATATTGATGGGGAATGCTACGAAATTATTCCTAAATCAAAAGGGTTTATGTGGTTGTATGAAGCCGCCCTTCCCTATGTCGAAGCAGTGTTTTATCGAACTGCACCCTTTCGAGGTACAAAGTCTTACAACGCCCAAGCCCAAGAAGTTCCTCAAGATCAAAAAGACTTTCATTATGGGATTCTTTATGCTGATGTCTTTCCAGTTGGAACGGCGGGAATTCCACCCACATTGTTAATGCAGGATATGTTCCATTTCCTACCGCCCTATTTGGTGGAATATTACCAACAACATTGTCGGGGTGAGGAGGATATGTTGATTCAGCTTGCTAATACTTTTCAACGTTCGATGTATTGTGTAACTTCTGCGGTCATTCAAGCATTACGGACGGCGTTGTTATATCCTTTAGATGATCCAAACCCTCGACATTTACAAGCCAATCGTGACTTTTTTGAAGCACAATTAGATCGGTTTAAACGTCCAGAAGCGCGTTTGAGAAATATTCAAACTCAAAATTATCGCTAATCTCATCAAACATTCAGTATTTGTCTTATCTTTACTCAAAAATTCCCAGTAAAGGTAAGACTTTTTTCTTTAATAACTGTATTAAAGCAGGTTCCATATATTCATACTCATCAGGAATATCTAAACAAATCACACGCTTATTTTTTAGCCAAGGCTGAAACTGATTAGAAAGTTTACGCCGATGAGACTTTTCCATCACAAAAATAATGTCAGCCCACTGAACAGCTTCGCTACAAAGAGTCATTTCAGCGTCTCGATCTAATCCGGCTGAGTCTACTTCTAACTCAGG
>CAZNCM010000208.1:10130-10444 GCA_964571155.1 uncultured Lyngbya sp.
AGAGAATATTGCTTCTGCGGTTGGGCTGCGTAGGCGGTTTTGACTACAAATGAATAATACTTTTTTCATCTTTTTATGTTCATACAGTCCCAGTTAGAAGTTTAGCAAAAACGTTAAAATATTCACAAACTTAGTCAGCGATCGCTTTTAAAGGTATTATCAACGTTAAATTAGTTTAATCTTTACCTTATGAGTCTGAGAAATGCTATATAGCGCTACGCGCTAGGGAACAGGGAACAGGGAACAGGGAACAGTAGACTGTGAAAGGGTTTTAGGATCTAGAAATGTCCTAACTTAAATGCGTAGTGCTATAT
>CAZNCM010000209.1:0-10416 GCA_964571155.1 uncultured Lyngbya sp.
GGTTGACGGTAAAATAAAACAGTTTGTTCCACAAGAAATAGCAAGCAGATGTTATGATTTTGAGGAACTGTGTTTAACGGTTTACTAACGTTCAAATTTTAGCTTTTTTCCCCGATGCTTTATCTCAAGAATATACTTTATCATCCGCCCGCGACTCCTGTACCGATCTTGAAAGACATCAATTTGGAACTCGCACCTCAGCAAATGGGGTTGATTGTGGGTCGCAGTGGATCGGGTAAAAGTACGCTTCTTGAAATTTTAGCGGGTTTGGCTGAAAAAACAAGGGGAGAAATTTGTTGGCGAGATCAGGTGTTAACGTCTGAACACTTACAACAGTTAGCAGGTTTGGTCTTTCAGTTTCCGGAACGACATTTTTGTGGGGGAACGGTTTTGGAGGAATTACGCCTCGGACACCCCGAGTTAGGACTAGAACAGGTTAATCATGCTTTAAATGAGGTGGGATTGGGTCATATATCGCTGCAAAATCCACCGCATTCGTTAAGTGGAGGACAGCAACGACGTTTGGCTTTGGCGGTACAATTAATTCGTCAACCGCATTTGTTGATGTTGGATGAACCGACAGCGGGGTTGGATTGGTCAATGCGACAACAATTGGTGAGTTTACTAGCGAAGTTAAAAAACCATTGGACGTTGTTGATTGTGACTCACGATGCTGCTGATTTGATCGGGGTTGCTGATCGGTGCTGGACGTTGAATCATGGAGATTTACAATGCCTAGATTCGGATGCGGCTTGGGAAAAAATATCATAAGTTTGTTCTCAATAAATATTCCGTTTGTTGATTATAGTTAATAATATTTTTGTATTTTGATTAACAATGAATGATCCTGAAATCCCGATGATTCCAGATAGATCTTCGGTTTGGTTAGATACTTTAAATTGGCAGCCGACAGCAGTCCAAAACCAACAGTTTCAAGGTCTCTATGAGGAGATAATCCGGGGAAATCAATCTCTCAATTTAACTCGAATTACTCAACCTGAAGCGTTTTGGGAAAAACATTTATGGGATTCTCTGGCGGGAATTGCACCGCTGTTGAGAGGAGAATGGAATTTTCAAAACTCTCCTGTTGAGGTGATTGATATTGGTACCGGGGCAGGTTTTCCAGGTTTACCTGTAGCGATTGCATTCCCTAAAAGTTCGGTGATGTTGTTAGATAGTGTCCGCAAAAAAATTACTTTTTTAGAGTCTTTAATTGCTGATTTAGAGCTTAAAAACTCAGGGGTTTATGTGGGTCGTGCCGAACAGGTTAATCAACAGTTAAAGTTTAAAAATAAGTATCATTTGGCTTTAGTTCGTGCGGTGGCGGCGGCACCTGTTTGTGCAAAATACGCTTTACCGTTTTGTCAGAAAGGGGGGCGAGCGGTGTTGTATCGCGGGCGTTGGACGGTGGAGGAAGAAAAAGAGTTAAACTCTGTTTTGAAAGGTTTGGGGGGCGAAATTGAGTCGGTGAGAAGCTTTACAACACCCTTGACTCAGGGGGTAAGAAATTGTATTGAGATCAGAAAGTTGTAAGGTTTTATTCTTGTTGATTTCAGTTCTAAAAAAAGATCGGATTTTGAATATTAAACCCGATCTTCGGTTAAGGTTAGAGAACATTAAAACTTCTCAAATATTAAGATTAGTTCTCAGCTTGTACAATGCAGGTTTCTTGACAATCTTCTAAGGCTGTGAAATTATTTTCATTTCCTTCACAACCGCCAAAGGAGAAGGGAACACACTGATTACCATCAAAAGCATATCGACTAAAATCGGCTTGACAAGTACCACTTTGTATCGGTTGAGCGCAAATTTGTTCAGGTGTATTCGCTTGATCTACACGTTTAGATTCACCGAGACAAGTTTGTTGACAGTCTCCCAGGGTCATAAAGTTATTTTCATTCCCTTCACAACCGCCAAACGAAAAGAGAACACACCGTTCACCATCAAAAGCATATCGACTAAAATCGGCTTGACAAGTTCCACTTTGTATCGGTTGATTACACATTGGTTTCGGTTCAGCAAAAACAGTTGGAGAGACGAGCAAACTACTGGAAATGATGATCGCGATCGCCAATGAAATTGTGGTGACTAGCTTGATGATTTGTTTAATCATTATCGCATTTGAGAATAGGTTCACCTCCAACCTTAGCAGAGAGTCAGGATACAATTATCAAGATTTGAACTATTTTGAGACTTCGGTTGTATTCACCGGACAAGCCGGACTTGCATCGACTTCTTCGACTTTGCGAACTTTACGAATAAGGGTGATTTCTTCTTCCCGACGCACAATACTACGAACCGGAGTCAGACAGACAATATCAAGTTTAGGATCGCGTTCAAAACTGTCAAATGTTATGTTTGTAATGGGATCTAAAATTCCAGGTTTACCGGAATCTATGGGTTGAGGATCTACAGGTATTTTTTCAGAAATTTCTTGATAGATACTCATTCCCGCCCAACGACTTACAGGATCAGTTATTCCAATTAATGTAGCCGCTCCAGTTTGGGTATTGATTTTCAGAATTTGACCATCTTTTCCTAAGTTAAAGAAGCTTCCAGTTACTCCATACAATGTATCTCTTAAAAACTTCATACTAGCGAGGTTAGGATATCCAATATCACCAATAATTTTAGGTTTTTCTTGGGAATTTAAGTTACAGGTTGCAAGTAATTTTTTCCGATCACTTCCAATTAAGGTAATATAAGTTTTTCCCTGGGCATCAAAGGCAACTTCTCCACAATTATATTCTTGATCGGCAACGGTTAATGCTGACTGACCTCGACCCGTTTGGGTGTTAATTGCTATTAATTCTTTTGCATTTGTTCCATAGAGGGTTTTATTAACGAGATTGTAACTCAAACCAACAACGATAAATCCGACATTGCCGATCAGTTTTCCTTGACCTGTTTTTCGATCAATTTCAATCAGTTGACTGGTGGAACTTTCCTGTTTTCCCCCAATACCATACAGCCGATCTTCAACCCACACAATATCAGAGACTTCAAAACCAATCTCACCAACTTTTGTGACTTTACCTGTCGATAAATCTAAAGTATAAAGACTGCTGGTTTTTCCCTCAATTCGATCTTGAATGTAGGCAATTCCAGAAGATATTTGATGTCCTAACTGATTGCTCATTTTTTTTCCTCGTCTTAGAGTTTATGACAAAAAATTTGGATAATTTACACCACAGGTTGAAGTCGCTAGGTGTTCTAATGATGAGTTTAGACTTCAGTTTAAGTCAGAATTAATTTTTTCTATTTTTACTATTTTATCATCAAATCTCAAGTTGTCTAGAAATTAAGTTTAAAGTTTTGTAAACCTTAAACAGGCAATATTTAAGTCAAAAAATCATCAAGTTAGACTCTACTTATTGGTTAAATAAATGTAGGAGTTGACTGATAATTGGTCAGCTTAAAACTTGAATTTACAAAAACTTTTGTAAGTATTGAATCAGTTGAGGAGTTTGCATTACACCTTTAATCCGACAAGCTAATTCACCTTCAATAAATAACAGCGAAGTGGGTGAAGCTTTAATTTCATATTTTGCGGCGAGTTGCGGATACTTATCGGTACTAATTTTAATCACTTGGATTTGGTTTCCCATTTGAGCTTTGAGTTGTTCTAAAATGGGAGCATAGGTTTTAGAATAGGGACACTGATTAGAATAAAAACAGACAAAAACTGGAATAAATGTATTTTTAATTAAATCATCTAGACTAGAAAATTGCTTTTTAACCACCATTGTTTTATGGCTCCTAAACTTTATAACTTTTTACTTTTCCAGTTTAATAGTTGTGACAACTTGAGCATGGTCAGATTGCCATTTTTCAACATCTTCATAACTCAAGGTTTCATCAATTAAATGATCATTGAGAATGGAAACATATTCCACTTGACCCAAACGACTTGGATTTTGAGCCACCCATTCTTCACTGACTAAAATGTGATCGAGCGCTTGATAATAACCGTTGTAAATATGAGTGTAATAAAAATCCCCATAACTTTGACGAGCTTGAATATCTTTAACACTATAGAGTAAAACATCCCAAATTTCTTTCTTTTTCTCAAAGGGAAGTTTTTCCCAAGGGGGTTGTCCGGTAATAATTTGAGTTGTGACGGATAAACCACTATCATTGACATCACCCATAACAATCACGGGATGTTGTCGATTTTTTAAGGTTTCCATCAAAATCATGCGTAACGCTGTGGCTTCTGTTGCTCGTAATATTAACGCTCTGGCGGCTCCTTTGGCTTGTTCAACGGGATCGTTTTTATCAGCATCTGCGGGTAAAATTGGGCGTTTTGACTTCAAATGAGCTACAAAAACAGTGCATTCAACGTTATCACTAATTTGTAATTGGGCTGAAAGGATCGGTCGAGAAAATTTATCTAACGGGATATCTTTATCATTGATTTCCAAACGAGCTTGAGGGGGAAATTTTTCATAAACTTGATGATTTAAAATCGGAAAACGAGAAACCAGTCCAACTAAAGGTCTGAGTTCTTCAGGGTCATAGCTTGCCGGATAACCGACGACAAGGTGAGCATTTTCATAGGATTTTATATCTTGTACAATCTCTTTGATTGCTTGTTCGTGAAAGAGTTCTTGAAAGCCTACGATGTCCGCGTTCATTCGTTCGAGTTGTCCTGTTATCCAGGTTTTCTTTTGAGCGTAGACTTCGGTTGAATATTTATTTCTATCATAGTAAGTAACTTCGGGTAGCACTAAATTATAGAGGTTAAATGTAGCAACTTTGAAGCTTTTAGGCGGCATAATGGGTTAGAATTTAATCAGGGTTTTAATTGTTTTTAAGCTTAATAAGCAATAGGACGTGATCGTTTGATCGATCTTAAAATCTCTCGGATCACTCCTATTGTTGAGGATAAGTTTAAGGTTCTTGTTGAGGGGGAGAAATTTGATTAGTATTGATCGGACAAGCAGGACTTGCGTCTACTTCTTCGACTTTACGAACTTTACGAATTAACGTAATTTCTTCTTCGCGGCGAACAACAGTCCGAACAGGCGTTACACAAACAATATCCTGCGGATCGCGCATTTCCCAAATGGCGGAACTGTTAATAATATTAGACCAATCCATATTGTCAACAGGCTGAGGTTGTTTGGGTTGGGAAGAAACGGTTTGAGTTTGATTGGGTTTCGGGAGTGCAACTTCTTCTATTGCGAGGACAATTTGACCTTGATTGTCTTCTTTGACGGTATCAAAAAATAGTCCAAATAGGGTGGTTTTTTCAAGAACTTTTAGATTGAGTCTGTCGTTATATCCATTGAGAGAACACCAACTCTCAGAAACGCTATAGTTAGAGTCTTGAGCCGGATATTTGGTAATAAATTTTCCGCCGTTAATCCAAAGCATTGCCCAAGGTTCTAGCTTGAACTTTTCTTCTTGTTGTTGCCAGTAACTAATATTCCCTTCTTTAACTCTGATCTGATATTCTCCGGGTTCTAGTTCTATAAAGTTAAAACTATGTCGTTTAATGTTTTGAAGTTGACTTTGATTGAGTTTCCAGCAATTATTTTGGCTATGAATTGTTAGTCGTTTTTGAACAGCAGAGGGAATTTGTGTAAAAGAAATTTCGACTTCTCCACCCTGACTTTGACGGGCATCAATATCAAAAAATAATGCACAAACTGTCGCTTTTTGGTTGGGTTTAATTTCTAGGGTCAACACATCATTAAATCCGTTGAGTGTTGTCCAGGTGGTTCCGACTTCTAATCCGGTATTTTGATTGACAAAGGGCGCATTGTCATGTCCATAAATCCAGAGGATAACGAGAGGTTCATTTTTATCGGAACTGGATGAATAACTATACCATCCTTTTTCAATTTTGATTGAATATTTTCCATGTTCTAAGGTAATAGACTTAGCCGTTTTTGATTGTAAGTCATTATCCATTTGTCCTTGGTTAATGACATAACAACTGTCTTGACTATGAATAGTTAATGTTTTCATGGTTTCATCTCCAATGTGTATAGTGAGTTAAGGTTTCATCGACTTGAGGGAAAGATTGAAAAATTGGTCTTCAATAATCTTATCAAAGTTTGTATACCAAACGATTAAGTTCAGCTTAAAAATTTTTAAATGTGATGGAAATGATCAAAGAACTTCACTCCTAAAAATCTGAAATAAGTATTTTGAAAACTTGCGGAGTCAGTGAGTGGCAATTCTTAATTTAAGCTGATTTAGAGAAGACTTGAGAATACAACTGTTTAAATCTACATCGAGCTAGATTGCCCTCTCACTGTGAAGTTTTAGCGGTCTTGATCACTCTCCTCTCTACAGAAGGTTAAGGCTGAGAAGGTGAAACTTGAGTAGTTTCAATTGGACAAGCAGGACTTGCGTCTACTTCTTCAACTTTACGAACTTTGCGAATGAGTACAACTTCTTCTTCTCGACGCACAATTGTTCGCACGGGAGTCAAACAAACAATGTCAGTTTGGGAATCTCGGCTAAAGCTATCAAAGCTAATAGTACCGATTAAATCTCCGACAACAATAGGGTTAACAGGGTTAACAGGTTGTTTATTTCCTCCTCCTGTACTCGGAATATCAGAAAAATTTCGACTTCCACAAATGACGCTTTCTAAAACAACAGTGAAGCCTTTGAGTGTATCTTTTTTACTAAAGCTTTGCCCTCCCGTTTCTTTGGAAACCCGCGCAAATTCTTGTTGTAATTGATCTTTGTTTTTGCTTTTAGAAGTCCCAAAATAGGTATGAACTTTAACTTGATTTGCTTTGGCTGTTTGAATGGCTCGGTTCGCCGCTTCGATATCATCTTTTTTCACCTCTGATCCTCCCCCTTCGAGAGCTTCATCACCGAGATAAAAAATCGCCCGTGCTGCGCCCTGTCGCCAATCAAAATGGTTGGCAATATCTTCAATGGCTCGCGCCCCATCTTCTTGAGCGCCTGCTGAGGGAAGTTCTCCTCGTTTTCGTCCCCGAATTTTGGATTCTGAAATTTTGCAGACTTTGAGAAGATAATCCCGAATGGTGCGATTAAAGTTGGTATTATTCCATGTTCCTTCGACGCCAAACCAAGTCACTCTCAAGTCAGAAGGACAACTAGAAGCTGCGGCTTTAATAGAGACGGAAGCGGCTTGACTCAGGGCTTGGGCTTCGTCTTTCATGGAGGGGCTGGTATCGATTACAATCACCACATCAACGGCAGGTGTAAAATTTCCCTGGGGATTTGTCATGTTTTCTCCTTCTTATTCTAGGTCTAAATTTAATATGTTGTGGCAGTAATGTTGTTGTTTTGAGTATTTTAGAAGACTGATAATATTGCGACTCACACCTAAAATTAGGGTCTTCTACTTTCATCCTTGAACTCTTTTAAATTATCATAGCTGTGTTAAGCTTTTCCTAAAACAGCTTGTAATTTTTTGTAAAGTATAGGATTTTCTTTTTGTTCACAGAGTTGTAGAGCTTGTTTAAAGTCTGGAATTGCTTTTGAATTCTCTCTCAACTGCTGATAAACTAATCCACGATTGTAGAAGGCTTCGGCAGAACCTGGCTCGCTGAGAATCGCTTTATTGTAGTCTTCTATTGCTTGATCGTATTCTTTTTGTTCGTAGTAAACGTTGCCTCTGTTGTTGTAGGCTTCAGCATAGTTGGGATGAATCTTAATTGCTTGATCGTAATCTTCTATGGCTTTGACATAATCTTTTAAGTCATAGTAAACCGTTCCTCTATTGTTATAAGCCTCGGCATAGTCGGGAGAAATCTCGATTGCTAGATTGTAATCGTCTAGAACCTCTCGATTTTTTTGTAAGGCATAACTCGCCGCACCACGATTATTATAAGCTTCTGCATAGTTAGTGTTGAATTCTAAGGCTTGACTATAATCGGCGATCGCATTTTCATAGTTACCGAGTCGATGATATGCAGTCCCTCGATTGTAATAAGCGCGATCAAATTGAGGCTTTAAAGTCAGTGCTTGAGTGTAATCTTCAACTGCTTTTTCGTATTCTTCTAGGATGTAGTAGGTATTGCCACGATTATTGTAAGCCTCTGCATATTTGCGATTAATTTCAATGGCTTGAGTATAGTTTTCAATGGCTTGAGTATACTCTCGGAGGGTGTAATGAGTATTGGCTTTATTGTAATAAGCCTCCGCCGAGTTTGAATCGGTTGTAATCGCTTGTTCGTAGGCTTCAATTGCCTCAGAATATTCTTGGTTTTGTTTGTGATCAAGACCTTGATTGTTGTAAACTTGAGAACGGTCTTGCCTGTTTTTTAACAACGCTGGCACAACTAACACAAAAATAAACAGAAGAACACTACTTGCAATAATAATATTCGCCACTAACAAGGCTCTCTCCACTATCTTGAGGAAAATTCTGATAGCTTTCTGGGGTAAAGACGTTAAAGATGATGTATTTAGCGACATCGGCACTAGCCTGAAATTGCTCTACCGTCAAACAATCATAAAACTTGTGCAACTTGACCCCTGACTCAATTACTGCTGTTCATCTTCAGTAATCGACTACTATGATCTCAACTTATGAGCTTTAAAATGAAATTGGGGTACACGATTAAACCTAGTTCTATCGCCCCCTACAGCTATACAACTGAATTCAACCGTGTAATTTTCCCCATTTTTTCATCTTTAAATACCGTTTTTTTCAATAAAAATAACAAACATTTCCTACGGTTAAATTAATTTGATCAATTAATTTTTTCCAGCAGAAAACTGTATTTCTATTGCAACGGTTAAGTGATGTCCTTATTTATCTTGCTGAACACCAGAAACTTGAGTAGTATTGATCGGACAAGCGGGACTTGCATCAAACTCCTCAACTTTGCGAACCTTACGAATTAGAACGATTTCTTCTTCTCGACGAACAATGGTGCGTACAGGAGTCACACACACGATGTCCATATTCGGATCGCGAGAGAAACTATCAAAGTGTAAAGCATCCAGGTTGCTCGGAATAATTTGACCTTTACTTTGCTCGCTCATAATTTTGTAAATGAAAAGTGAACTCGGTTTATAAACTTTGGCTTTAGTATAACTTCCTTTATAACAGACTGCCAATACCTAAAAAGCAAGATTTTAGTGACAGTTCTCCAAGAATCTGCTTTTTAAGCGGTTTATAAAACTTATTTAAACTAATATTAATCTGGATTAATTTTTTACCTCTGGAGATTGACAAAGAGAACCTGATCCCCATTTTAGGCGAGATACATAATTTTATTTGATTGTCAACCCCATTAGTTCGTATATTTTTGAAACTAAAGTGAAAAAATGTTGAATAAACATCTACTTCTAAATAGAGATTTATTCCGGTGAAAGCAGTATTAAACCAATCAGGGGTCAAACCCATTAAACATTGAGAGGGAGATTTAGAAGTCAGAAGACAAGAAGCAAGATCTCCCGACCTCCCGACCTCCCCACCCGGCTACCGAGTCGGAGGTGACATCATTTCCTGAAGGGGTCGAGTCATCCAGTTAAAAGCCACCCGAACTTGATGATCAAGAGTGGGCAAACGATAAAGATAAATCAAACGACGAGCCAGATGCGCCATTTGCCCCTCTAACTTAATCCCCAAACCCGTTAGCGTCGCATCATCAGTTCCTAAAGTCATCATTTCGCCTAAACCCTGATAACGGAAGGGTAACAAGGGGCGTCCTGTCAAAGAAGCCCAAATATTCCAGGCGGTATAGTCGGCTTGTTGAAACGCCGCTTGAGCGGTTGTCGGCACGTTTTGACCGTCAACATCCTTGCAATCAGCCAAATCTCCCAGCGCAAAAATTTCGGGATGGTCAACCACTTGCAATAATGATGTTGCGCTCACCTGACCCCGCTGATTATGCTTCAAGGGTAGCGACTGGACAATGGGCGAAATTCTTGTTCCCACCGTCCACAACACCACATCGACCGGAATCGTATCGACCTGTTCTCGATACTCCAAAGCAAGTGAATCTGCTGCTATCGATTGAACGGTTGTCTCCAAGTCTACCCAAACCCGGCGCTGTTGTAGGGCGCGTTGGGCGGCTTCACGGTTAAAACTCGGAGAACCCCGCAAGATCTCCTGATCGCGTTCAATTAGTCGTAACCGTCCCCGGTCTTGGAGTCGATCGGCCAGCTTACAAGCCAACTCTACGCCACTGTAACCGCCACCTGCGATCGCAATCCGAATTTTATCGCGATCGGAGGCTTCTAGAACTCGCAGCCGTTCTTCGAGGCGATAGGCATCTTCGAGGGTTCGGAAAGGAATTGCATATTCAGCCGCTCCCGGTACAATATCGAGGGGTGTTTCCCCTCCCATTGCCAAAACCAAATAATCATAAGTCACAGGTTCACCTTCACTGAACTGAACTTGCTGGGCTTCAATATCGATAGCGGTGACAAGTTGCTGAGTGAAGCGTATATTTGTATTTTGCAACAGGT
>CAZNCM010000210.1:0-5331 GCA_964571155.1 uncultured Lyngbya sp.
GATGGAGTAAAACGCTATCGAGTTTTGCAGTTAAGGTTTGTGCCAACTGCGAGGGCATTTCTACCGCATCTGTGAGGATAATTTCGATTTCATCAACCGAGATTTTTCCCCGTTGGGCTAAAACTTGAGGAATATCATTAACGATAACTGGGAGTTCGGTTTTTTCTAACTGATGGCAAAGGGTTTCATAGGCTTTCATATAGCCTTTACCGTATTTTGCACTAATTAGAAAAACGGGCATTTCTAAATGTCGGGATAATTCTTTGGAATTAATTTCAACGCCATAATGTTTGGCTTCATCCGACATATTTAACATTACCACCGCAGGCAAACCTAACGCTTTCACTTGCAGTGCCAAGCGAATTTGGCGGTCAATTTGGGCGGCATTTAAAACAACAATCACTAAATCAATCGCATATTTTTCTAAGAAAGTTCGCACGACTTTCTCATCTTCTGAATACCCGTTGAGGTCATAAATTCCCGGCAAATCTACAAATTCAACGGTTTCGCCATTAATTTTAACGTTCGCTTGCAGCAAATCAACCGTTACACCCGGCCAATTTCCCACGTAAGCAGCAACCCCGGTAATCCGGCTAAAAAAGGTGGATTTTCCCGTGTTGGGCATCCCAATTAATGCAACCCGTTTAACGGCTTTTTCGTCTCTCGGTTGAGTAACGGTTGGAGAATGACAAGTCATCGTATTTTCCCCTCGAATCTGGTCAATCATAAAGTCTCAGACTCGCCGAAGACTTTATGAACTTTTAATATACTGTAACGAAGTTTTAACAGGCTTTCACGCGAATCTGTTGGGCTTCGTGTCGGCGAATCGCAACTTCTGTTGTTGTACCGATGCGGACGTGTAACGGCCCCCCAAACCATGCGACTCTTAAGACTTGTATCGGTCTATCAGGAAGAATTCCCATTGCTTCTAATCGATGCACTAAGCCGTCGTTAGTATGATGGGGTTGAATACTATGGACAAACCCAACTTGTCCGGCTTTCAGTTCGGATAAACCCATAATTTCTCCTCTTGAATTTAACTTAATCTGTAAACCTGACATTATTATTGCATTAAACTCTCAATTAAAATCATTTAGCATCAATACTCAATAGATTCTTAACAATTATCTATTTTAAATAATAGAGATAGATATTAATCAATACTTAGCTATAAACTTGCTTTCTGGGGTGTAGGGCTTTAGCAATGTTGTTTCTGAGAAAGATAGATTTACCCCGAGGCGCGCCCCTACAGCGACTCCCAAGTCCCTATTGCCGATTGCCGATTACCTCTTGCCTATAGCCTTCTTTCTGTTCCCCATCAACTAATAATGAGTAACTGCTGACGGGATGCCATAACTGTTCGAGGCGATGGGCGGGTATAGTTAAATGAAGAATATCACCGGGATTGAGAACAAAACTGAGCAATTCCCAACTGTGAATGGTTTGATGGTGGGTTTCAATGTAAAGCGGTACCAAATCAACGCTTTTGGCGATATCCTGCACTCGTTTTCCGCAAAAAGGATGATTGGGGGTAATTAACACTGATAACGCCACCCACAGGCTATCGGCTGTAATTCCATTTCCGAGAATTCGCCCACCAATGGCTGCGGCGGCAAAGGCAGGGGCGGCTATTTCGATTGGATTTAGAACCGTTTCAAAATTAAAAACTTGTTGTTCCATTAAGGCAAATTGCGGGTCTTGACTGCGAACAACAACCCGAATTTTTGGGGCTAATCCTTTTGCACTCAAGGCGATTTCTAAGTTTGCCATATCATCACTGGTAACGGCTAATACGGCTTCTGCTGTTTTGATATTGGCACTTTCTAAAGTCGTTGAAAGACTAGCATCTCCTTTGATAATGGGAATTTTTAAAGCATCGATAATCCCCAAAAATCGACAGTTTGCATCCCGTTCAATTACAACAATTTCATAACCACTGGCTCGTAATTGTTGGGCAATTTGTAAACCGATTCCACCCAAACCACAAATAATATAATGATTGTGTTCGGGAATCCGAGTGGCGTTGAGGTATTCGCTCAGGCGAGTTCCGAGTACAAAATCATTGAGTAACGCATAGCAAATTCCCACAACACCCGCCCCAACTAACATCATGATGGCGGTGAAGATTTTAATACTTTCGGGTGCATTTTCGGCAACTTTTTCATTTCCCCCAGCCCCCGTAATCATCCCGACGGAGAAGTAAAGGGAATCTATAATCGAGTTATTGAGATTGATACTGACATAAGTCAGAGTCGCAATAAAAATGGTAATCAGTAAAGTTAGAATGACGACAATTGCTGAACGGCTATATTGCTGAAATTTATTTAAACTATTTCTAAATTTATTGAGAGTTTTTAGTAAGGAGAATTTTGACTTGCGGACATTGGGTTTACTAGCGATAATCAAGCGATCGCCCGTTTGCAGTTGTTTTCCTTCGATAACGGCTGAGATTAAATCAACCTGAGTATTTGTGGGAAGATAATAGATCAGCATTCGAGAACGATCTGCCCAAAGTTCAGTCAGGGTTTGACCTTTCCAGGGATGTTGATCGTGAATCCATTCTTCTTGAATCGGCCAATAGGTATTATGGAGTTTAAGCTGACCAATCGCCCGATTTCCCAACGCTGCAAAGGTAAACACAGGCGCAGATAGAGCAGAAACGCTCATACTTGTGTGGTTGGGTAGGGTCTGGTCAAGGCGATCGCCTAAGTTGGTATTAAACAGGCGGTTAATGATGCGAATTTTGGGATTGAGGATTTGCGCCTGCATTAAAATAGCGAGGTTGGTCGAGTCATCATTCCCCGCTAAGACTAAGGTATGGGCGCTTTGAATGCCAGCCGCCAGTAAAGTTGAAGCTGACCGTAAATGACCGACGACAATATCAGACCCCTCCCCTTTGAGCGGGGTTTCGTGAACTCCGACGACAAAAGCCCCTTGTTGTCTGAGCAGACGGAATATTTTGTATCCAGTGTTACCTAAGCAACAGACGATTATGCGAGGTTTCATTTTTCGTTCACTCGCCTCAAAGCTTGGGGTGACAGTTTACACAGATTCTACAGTCTCTCATTTTTTATGAAATAAAGAAAAAAAACTGTATCGAAGCGCACCAGAATAGGATTTAGGTGAGATTCAGATCAATACCTTAAATGTTACATTTTGTCAACTTTCTGCGAAAACTGGCTGGATTAACTTCTGAAACTTTAATTATTTTTTGCTAAACCTTTACATAAAAGGTCTCGGATCTTTACAAAAAGGAGTTGAGTGATCGCGAGCAACTTTGATATATCTATAAGTAGGGATTAATCTAACTGAAGTCAAAGTCTTGGGGATTGTATTTATCCGCCCTTATTTCATCATCAATCATCATTGATAATAACAGAACCTCAATCGTCATTCATAGGTCGGAGTTGATCTGATCAACTCCAAACAGGTGTATGGGTGAACAAACAATCAATCAGGGTGTAAAACTGACTAACGTTTCTCAAGGAAAAAAGATAACAGTTTGATCAGTCTACAGGAAACCAAAATAGGAGTCCGGAAACTGTTAACTCCATAGTGATTTCAGCTTTTTAGCTTGAGATACATTTTAATAATACCAGTCCTGATCAATCTCTACAGTTGAGATTTTTTGTCTACCAAACCCTTTCAAACCAATGAACCAGACCTCTAATTTACCTTTATCTTCGAGTCAATCTCAAGATCAAAAAATCAACAGTAGCAGACGAAGAAAAAGTCAGAGTCTTGAACAACCTCTAGAAGTCGGACAATTTGAATTTTGGTATCAACCCACGTATCAAGTGAGTGGTTATCAAGTTTTACATAATGAAGTTCTATTACGATGGCGAGATTGCCCTGGAAAAGTCTATTTACCGGATGAATTCATGCCTGTTTTAGCAGAAATGGGTTTACTCTCGCAACTGGATCGCTATGTCATCGATAAAGGAATCGATGAATTAGTTTCCCAACCGCAACTGCATCTTTCCATTAACTTATCCCGTTTAGTATTTGAAGACTCTAACCTGATTCAAGATCTTGATTCTTGGCTAAGTGAAACTCAAATCAATCCCAAACGTTTATGCTTTGAACTGACCGAATCAACAATCGCCCAACACTTTATTACGGCCCTCACTTTCATCCAAAATCTGACCGCTTTGGGGTGTCTGGTCGTTATTGATAACTTTACCGGACGGGAACTCACTCTGTCTCAGTGTAAACAACTCCCAGTCGATCTCGTTAAACTCGATAATCAATTTTTAGGGAGTATCAAAGCCAACCCCGAAAGTGTCGCCCTCGTTAAACGCTTGCGAGAAATCAGCTACACAATGGGTCAAGTCGTTGTCAAATACGTTGAAGACGAACAAACCCTAGAATTGGTTGAACGGATGAACTTTGATGCCCTTCAAGGAAACCTGTTACAACTTCCCCACGATACTCCACAATTTAAAGCCTGGGTTAATCCCTATATTGATGAGGGTGAAACTGATGCAATTCAAGGTTCAAAACCGAGTGAAGCTATTAGTGATCTCGGCAAACAATCTTCAATTGAACCAAGTCAAACCGATATCTGGGCAACTCCACCCGTTGAAGAACAACCGCCCGCAGCAACTCAGCCAGAAGTTCCCCCTATTGCCGCCATTACCTCAACTGCTTCATCAGCATTATCGACATCCAACTCCTCGTCATCAGCCCTCAACACAGTCGATGATTCTAAATCCGAGTTAACTCCTGCCCATCCCCATATTCCCCCGCAAAAATACGCAACTCCTGAACAAAAATCCAACTCGATGAATCGGTTACTGTGGGGGACTGCTTTTGTCGGGGTGAGTATTGCCGCTTTGGGAATTGCAGTGACTTCAGTTTGGCATCGGATGTCTCATATTGTCGTTAAACATGGGGTTGTTAACGGTCGGTTAGTTAGACTGCGATCGCCATTTTACGGTCATGTCCGAGAATTTTACGCTCGTCCGGGTGTTCAAGTCAAAGCCGATCAAATTTTGGCTCATATTGAGCATATTCCCGATGAAGAAAACTTTTATCAAAAACCCGAACTTGCAGAATATCAATCCATCCCTGTACTTGATTTTGACAGTGAACCTCCCACCTATGAAACTCTATTAGACGATACCAAAAAATACGAAAAACTCGAAGATCAAGCCTACGATATTCAACAAAAAATAGTTCGACTGCAAGGTGAACTGCAAAGCAACCAGAACCAACTCAGCGCCAGCGAACAAACCGTTGCTTCTCTAAGCGCTCGTTTAGCAGAAATCAAACAAAAACACCAACAATTACGCACCGTAGAAATCAGTATTAGTGCAACAGAAGTTCCTC
>CAZNCM010000210.1:5441-5993 GCA_964571155.1 uncultured Lyngbya sp.
ACTTGCAACTCGAAGGGGCTGTTTCTTCTCAACGAGTTGATCAGTTACAAGTTGCCTGGGAAACTGCTCAAGCCGAAGTTCAACAAGCCAGAGAACAGTTAAAAGCCGCGCAAGTGACTTACAACGCTTCTCAAATGGGTTTAGCCAGCGATAATAAATATTCTAATGCTCTGGCCGAAGAAGCGGATCAACTCGAACAAGAACTCGAACAAGAGTCGATGAAAACGCGAAGTTTACAGGCTGAAGTGGCGAACCTAGAGCAACAATTAAGTTTAGCTGAAAACCTGTACAATCAACGTCAGGCACAGATGCAGCAAGAACAAGTTAATATTCAACGCATTCGTCAAGAGCGACAACAACGATACGAAGAACAACTGGCTTTTCACCAACAGCAAGTTCAACAACAAGAACAGCAAATTCAAGCGGAACAAATCGCCCAACAACAAGTCCAACAACAGACAATTACCCCTTTAAAAACTCAACTTAAAGCCCCCTTTACTAGCGTTGTCTACCGCACTGAACGAGAAAAAGGAGAACTCGTTAATAAATCTG
>CAZNCM010000210.1:6003-8978 GCA_964571155.1 uncultured Lyngbya sp.
GAGTTTACTTGATTGTAATAGTCTGTGGGTCGAAGCCGTTATCCGGGCTGAAGATGCGAGTCGTTTAGATACCCAAAAATCTGTTCAGGTACGACTGGCTAACAATTCTGAGATTTTAAAAGGTGAAATTGATCTCATTCAACCCGTTAGCGTCATTAGCGCTCAACCCCAAACCGGAAGTTTTGCAGATATCGATAAACAAGGACGACGGATGCAAGTTCAAGCCCTCTCTCCCACGATTCCGGCTGAACTGATGGATGAGTCCTTTTTAAAGCGGGTTACGGTGAAAATTCCGCCGCATCAGAATGGAAATCAACCTCAACAATTGTGCGGACTCGGACAAGTTGCACAAATTACTTTTGCTCGTCAATTTAACCCTCAACTCACAACGGTATTTGCAGGGGTTCGTCAGTTTCCGGCTTTGATTATGAATCAATTTTCCCGGTTTAATTCTACCCCAAAAGTTCCCGAGGAAATTGTTGTTAATCCTCCAGAAAAAAACTAACTTAAAGTCTTCTACAAAAGGGCGTGATTATTTTCGCCCTAAATTAACAACAAATAATCAAGTTCAGTTCATTTAACTTTTTCTCAACCTTTTAATCATTGGTCATTATGACAAACGTATTGGTTACTGACAAAAAAGATACGGACAATCAGCCCGAATATCAACCGGAAAGTCAAACCTGGATCGGAATGTTAATTATTTCGGCTTTTGGTTTACTGACTTTAATTCTATTACGAGATCCCGCTCAATTATCTAAAGCTGGACTTTCCGGCATCGTCGGAATGGGAATGATCGGACTGTGGCGTTGGTCTTGGTTTGTGGTACAGGTGGTTCGCAGTCGTCTTTTTATGCACGTTATTTTTCCCCGTTGGCGTCAGAAAGCTTCACAAATTCCCGTCGAAGATTTGCCTCATATGTGTTTTATGGTTCCCACTTATAAAGAGAAAATGTGGGTGACAGAACGGGTTTTTAAAGCCATCGCTGAAGAAGCAAAAACCCTTTCCCAACCGATTACCGTCATGGTTAATAGTAGTGGCCCTGAAGAAAATGCCGCCGTTTGTCAAGTATTAGAAGAACATGACCCCGGTTTAAAACATATTAATCTCTATTTACTCACTCAAAAAGAAGGAAAACGGAAAGCAATGGCGGATGGTTTGCGAGAGTTGCGAACCTATGGTTTACCTGAAGATACTATTGTGGCTTTGATGGATGGGGATAGTGAACTTTGTCCGGGAACATTGCGGGGGTGTTTACCTTTCTTTAAACTGTTTCCAAAACTCGGTGCGTTAACCACTGATGAAACCCCCATTGTTAAGGGATCTTATATTTTCTCAGAATGGTTTCATCTGCGCTTTGCCCAACGCCATTATCAAATGTGTTCTCTTTCTTTATCGCGTAAAGTGTTATGTTTGACGGGGCGATTTTCATTGTTTCATTCTCGCGCCGCTTTCGATCAGCTACAAAGTGACTCCCTTGATGATTGGTTATGGGGACGATTTAAGTTTCTTTCTGGAGATGACAAAAGTACCTGGTTTTCGCTGTTACGTTGGCGCTATGAGATGATTTATATACCAGATGTGATGGTTAATTCCCTAGAAACCCATTCGGGTGATGTCTTGAAACGCGCTTACAGTAATATGCGGCGTTGGTTTGGAAATATGCTTCGCAGTAATGGACGGGCGATTGGGCTTGGCCCTCGGGCGGTGGGTTTCTTTCCCTGGTGGTGTTTACTCGATCAACGCATTAGTATGTGGACTTCGTTGATTACTCCGGGTTTGCTATTAATTTCACTGTTAACGGGGACTTGGTTATTGGCTGGAATTATCTTATCTTGGGTTTGTTTTAGTCGTCCATTAATGTTATTAGTTATTTTTATTGGCCGCCCTTCTCATCTCAAACCCATTCATTTTCCAATTTTAGTTGCAACTCAGTGGAGTTCGGCTGTAATTAAAGTCTGGAATCAGATGAATATGGCACAACAAAGTTGGCAAAACCGAGGCAATCAAACCGTAACAGCCGGATCTAAGGGGTTAGCAAAATTGATCCAAGTTTTTCTCTCTCGGTTTTTATTAGTTTCTCAAATTCTGGCGTTTGTAGTGGCGTTATTGTGGTGGTGGTTTGGGGTTTTAACGCCTTTTGAAGATGTGGCGAGTTGGTGGAATAATTATCAAACTCCACCTGCAATTGTTACCACTCAGATTATTGATGCAACCGAACACGGAATTTATCCCAATGATCATCAAGATGATGCTCAAAAGTTACAAGCTTTAATTGATAGTTTACCCCCAGAAGGTCAAGTTCAAGTCAATCTTCCGATAGGAGAAATTGATTTATTTGAACCGATTAATATTACTCGTTCTCAGACCATAATTCGCGGACAAGATGCAGAACGAACAATTATTCAAGCCCATTTTCAGACTCCCGAACAGGATAGTTTTTTCCGAATATTTCCTCCGGTTGGTAAGATTGGCGGGTCAGTTTCTGAGGTGAAATTGCGAGGATTTACCTTACGAAATGTTTCTGAAAAAAATATTGCAAAAGCATCTCAGCTTAATGGTGTGACTTTAGAACGGGCAATTAATTCGACAATTCGAGAGATTAATTTAACTACAAACGGACATCCGGTGATTCTCAATCAAACTCAAAATGTTACCGTTGAATATGTTACGGTTCGCGGAACGATCATGTCTCCAATTAGTCAAAACGAACCCTCTGGCGATCGCGTTTCTGCGGTGAATGAATAACTCAATCTCAATTGGCGAGGTGAGTACAAGCCTCAGCCCATACAGATAAGAGGTAAATGTAGGATGGGGAGGACTCATCCTATTTCTGTTTTTCAGAGGCTAGATTAGTGTACCCTAGAAGATAGACAACGAAACATCTATAAGATTCTTCGCTTCGCTCAGAATGACCAAAACTAATCTGTCATGTTGAGCGAAGCGAAACATCTCTGAGATGCTTGATTCTGGCT
>CAZNCM010000210.1:8988-9329 GCA_964571155.1 uncultured Lyngbya sp.
TCTGTTTTTCAGAGGCTAGATTAGTGTACCCTAGAAGATAGACATTGATCCGTTAATCTCAGATGTACCAGTGCCTCAATCCTGATTGTCTCTACGAGAATCCATCCGATTCTGACCCGAAATTCTGTCAATATTGCGGTTCAAAGTTACGTTTGACAGAGCGTTACATCGCGATTGAAATTATTGGACAGGGGGGATTTGGTCGTACTTTTAAGGCAATTGATCGGCATCAGTTCGATGATTTTTGTGTGATTAAACAGTTTCTTCCCGTTGCTAAAGAAACGGAAACACGACACAAAGCAACCGAACTGTTTCAACGAGAAGCACGACAACTCAAGCTT
>CAZNCM010000210.1:9339-10412 GCA_964571155.1 uncultured Lyngbya sp.
TTTAGGACAACATCCCCAAATTCCCCAACTTTATGCTTATTTTACCGCTCAAGATGACAAACGTCAATATTTAGTTCAAGAGTTTATTGATGGTAAGAATTTACAGCAAGAGTTAGAAATCTCCGGTGCTTTTACCGAAACTCAAATTCAAAAACTGTTAGCAGATTTGCTTCCCGTGTTGCAGTTTGTTCATACAAATCAAGTCATTCATCGAGATGTTAAGCCGGAAAATATTATTCGTCGGAGTATTGATAATAAACTGGTATTGGTGGATTTTGGCGCGTCGAAGTATATTCCTCCCAATCTTTCTAAAACGGAGAAAATGACAGTTATTGGTACACCTGAATACGCTTCACCGGAACAAATTCAAGAAAATAGTCGGGCAACTTTTGCCAGTGATATCTATAGTTTGGGAATTACTTGTATTCATTTATTAACCGGACTTTCACCTTTAGAATTAGAAGATGATACCGGAACGTGGATTTGGCAAAATTATCTAAATTTAGCCGATCCCGTGAGTGAAGAACTGATTCAATTGTTGGATAAGATGTTATGCAAAGACGCTAAAATTCGCTATCAATCGGTTCAAGAAGTTTTACAAGATTTTGAAAGTCTTCCGAATGAACCGGGGAGAAATTATTATAGCAAACTCATTGAACTTCTCAAGGCTAAAAAGTGGAAAGAAGCCGATGAGGAAACGGCGAAAATTATGCTAAAAGTTGCCAACCGCGAACAACAAGGCTGGTTAAATAATCAAAGTCTAGAAGATTTTCCCTGCGCTCATCTGCGAACCCTCGATCAACTTTGGCTACAATATTCCGCCGGAAAATTTGGCTTTACTGTACAAAAAGAAATTTATATTGAAACGGGAAATAAGTTGAGTCAATACGACAAAAAAGCATTCGATCGCTTCGGTGATGTTATCGGTTGGCGAAAAGAAAATGTTATCAAAAAAGGATGGTTTGCTTGGGAACTTAACTACGACAACCTTAATTTTTCTCAATCCGCCCCCCGTGGACATCTTCCGGCTGTGGCAATGCAACCTCTAATTAAGCGTTTTTTTCAAGGAGAAA
>CAZNCM010000211.1:0-1881 GCA_964571155.1 uncultured Lyngbya sp.
CTAGATTATTATAAAGTATTGCCCAGTTTGGTTTTTGAGTAATTGCCTTTTGAAAAATTTCAACAGCGTCTAAAAATTGTTTTTTCTCAATTAGTAGACAGCCTAAACTATTGTAAGCTTCTGTATAATTTGGATCGATGTAAATCGCTTTTTTCAGGAGTTTAATAGCGCGTTCAACTTGAGTTTGACTATTAAAAACCAGGGCTAAACCTAGATAAGCTTTAACAAATTTAGGGTTGTTTGTAATTACTTTTTGATAGCTCGTAATGGATGAGGTAAAATCTCCTTGTTGGTATAAAGCTTCTCCGAGATGGTAATATAGATCTATCCAGTTTGTTTGGAGTTTAATGGCGGTTTGATAAAGTAGTACTGCATCATCAATCCATCCAGCATTGCGATAAAGTTGGGCAAGATGAGCATAAGCGACGGCATCGTCGGGTTGGAGTTCAATAGCTTTTGCATAGGCTAAAGCAGCTTCAGTTAACTGTTCTTGAACTTCCCGGATATTGCCTAAAATTCGATAGGCCACTGCACAACGGGGAGATTGACGGAGAACTTGTTGACAAATCTCTATAGAACTCTCAATTTTTCCCTGTTCTAAATGGGAAAGAGCGAGTTGAAGTTGTAGTTCAATCTTCATTTTTAACCCTAGACGAATAATAAACAGGTTCTTGGAGACTTAATAAATATCAACTTAGGAGGGTTTTTTCCGGATCAAATAAATTGTACCATTTTCAATGAATTGATCAATTATGAATTCAGTGTTTTGGAATCGTAAAGAATTATAAAAAAATATAAATTTTATATAAATTAAGTTTTTCAATTCACTAAAAATAATATACTATATATAAGCTATAAAACAACTAAACTTCAGGAAAAATTTAAGTTAAGTTTCAACTAATAAAATAAAAATTTATGATTAAAATAATCTTTTACCTCAATAATATAGAATAAAAAAGTCTAGCAAAAAGCATGAAATTCTGGAAATTTATTCAAAAAACATTAGATCGTTATCAAATTAAATTCTCTCAAATCACCCAAGAAAAATCGATTAATGAAATCCAAAATCGCTTGTTTTTGCTCTCACCAGATTTAGTAGGGATAGCAGATTTTAATGGCTATTTTAAGGAAGTTAACCCCGCTTTTGAAAGCATATTAGGCTATACAGCCGGACAACTCCTCGCTCAACCTTGGATTGAATTTGTTCATCCAGACGATAAAAACGTAACACTTCTAATATTTGAAGAGCTTCTCAATCAAGAGTCTATCATAAATTTTGAAAATCGTTATCGCTGTCAGGATAATTCCTATAAATACTTATCTTGGACTGCAATAGCCGACCTCGAAAACAATTTAGTTTATGCTGTCGCTCGGGATATAAGCACGCAAAAACAAACCGAAACTCAATTGCGATGGCGAGTTCGCCAACAAGCGGCGGTTGCTCAACTCGGTCAACTCGCTTTAGAAAAAACTATCGATGTAGACAAAACTAATTTTCTTGAGCAATTATTTCAGCAATCGGTCACGATAATTGCCGATATTTTAGATGTTGAATATAGCAAAATTTTACAACTTATACCAGACAATAACCACTTCTTAATCATAGCAGGCTTGGGTTGGGAAGCGGGTCTAATTGGAACCGCAACAGTTGAGCTGGGACAGAACACCCATGTTGGTTATACCTTACTTCAAAATGAACCTGTGATTCTCGAAAATTTACAAGCTGAAAGCCGTTTTCAGGGGTCATATTTGCTGCATGAACATGAGATTATTAGTGGAATGAGTGTGATTATTGGTTCGAGAGAAAAACCCTTTGGAGTCCTTGCTGTTCACAGTAAAAAGCAACGTCAATTTAGCACAGATGATATCAATTTTTTGCAA
>CAZNCM010000211.1:1891-4637 GCA_964571155.1 uncultured Lyngbya sp.
GTCGCCAATATTCTAGCAATGGCTGTCGAACGACACCGATCCGAAGAACATCTTCACCTACTAGAACGAGCTATCAATTCAGCTAATAATGGCATCATTATCACCGATCCCAATCAACCTGATAACCCGATTATTTATCTCAATACAGCCGTCGAGCGTAGCACGGGTTATTCCGCATCTGAAATCATGGGTAGAAACTGTCGGTTCTTACAGGGAAAAGATCGCAATCAACCCGAAATTAATATCATTCGAGCAGCAGTTACAGCCAAAAAAGAATGCAATGTTGTATTGCGGAACTATCGCAAAGATGGAAGTTTATTTTGGAATGAACTGTTTATTTCCCCAGTTTTTAATAATCAAGGAAAACTCACAAACTTTATTGGGATTCAAAAAGATATTAGCGAACGCAAACGCTCAGAAGCCAATCTCAAAAATTCTCAAGAGCGTCTTAAAAAGATCGTGTCAGCCATTTCTGATGCGTTGATTGTTGTTAATAGAAATGGTGTGATTCAGTTTGTCAACCCGGCGGCTGAAGTTTTGTGTGATCGATCAAAGTCTGTACTGATCGGTTATCATATTGGTAATTTTTTACTCGAAGAAGACAAAACAGAGTTAACAATTTTACAACCAAAAGGAAAGCAAGTCTTTGTAGAAATGCGAGCGGTTGAGATTGATTGGGAAGGAGAAAAAGCGACTCTAGTTTCCCTGCGAGATATCACTGAACGCAAGCAAGCAGAAGAACAACTACGACACAGTGCTTTTTACGATGCACTGACCAACTTACCCAACCGGGCTTTATTTATGGATCAGTTGGAACAAGCAATTGATCAAACCCAAACCTTAAATCAGACTTCATTTGCTGTAGTCTTTTTAGATCTCGATAGCTTCAAGTTTGTCAATGAAAGTTTAGGACATATTATCGGTGATCAACTACTCATTGCCATCGCTGATCGTTTGGAAACTTGTCTACGTTCAGGAGATATCCTGGCGCGTTTAGGCGGGGATGAATTTACCTTTCTTCTCAAAGATATTGAACAAGTCAGTCAAGCGATTACAGTTGTGCAGAATATACAGCAGAAATTAACCTTTCCGTTTGAAGTCAATAGTCATCAATTGTTTAGTAATGCCAGTCTAGGAATCGCACTGATCAGCCCCGATTATACCTATCCAGAAGAAGTATTACGGGATGCGGATATTGCCATGTATTCAGCCAAACAACAAGGCAAAAATTGTTATGCTATTTTTAACTCACAAATGCGTAAAAAAAGTCAAAATCGACTTCAGTTAGAAACGGATTTGCGCTATGCTTGGGAACAGCAAGATTTTTTGGTCTACTATCAACCCATTATCTGTTTGCAAACCCATCAAATTATCGGATTTGAGGCTTTAATTCGTTGGCAAAATCTGACTAAAGGTTTGATTTCGCCCTATCAATTTATTCCAGTGGCAGAAGAAACGGGATTAATTATTGAACTCGGTTACTGGGTGCTAAAAACAGCTTGCAATCAACTCAAAGCCTGGACTCAAATCTCTCCCCAGATGCAGCATTTAATGATGAGTGTCAACCTCTCAAGTCGCCAAATTCAAGACTATAATTTTGTCAAAAAGATTAATCAAGTGATAACGGAAACTCAGATCAATCCTCAAAATCTAAAATTAGAAATCACAGAAACCATATTAATGGAAAAACCTGAAGATGTTAAAGAAAAATTAATCCAAATCCGAGGGAAAAATATTCAACTCAGTCTAGATGATTTTGGCACAGGATATTCCTCATTAAGCTATTTACATAACTTCCCCATCAATACCCTAAAAATTGATCGATCTTTTGTAATCCGGATGAATCTCAACCCTGAAAATGCTGCCATTGTTCAGGCGATTATCACTTTAGCACACACTTTAGGAATGGATGTAATCGCCGAAGGCATAGAAACAACCGAACATTTAAAACGTCTTCAAGCGTTAGGATGTGAATATGGACAGGGTTATTTATTTTCTAAACCTGTCAGCGCCATTGAAGCCGAACAGTTACTCGAATCTCAACAGTTTTCGATTGAATAATTACGGTTTAAATCTTTAACTGTTTAAATATTTTAAAATTTACAACTCTCAAAAAGTAACATCAATTCTTTATTCTTGTCTAATTTTACTTTCTTGTTCAAACCAACTGACAACCTGTTTAAGTGTCAGATTTTCTATGGGTTGCTGTTCTGACTGAGCGATTTGTTTTAAAGGCTTCAACGACGACAAGACTAACCGAGTAAAAAACAGTTCAAAGTTACTATCGAGTTCAAGTTGTTGTTGAATATTTTCGTCTTTTTTAATCCAGTTAGAGACTTGTTGAGCGGTAACGGCTTCGACTGAAATTTCTTTTTCAGCCGCAATTTGTTTTAAACACCTCAACGCATAAATCGCTAATCGAGTCGAGAATTTTTCTTTAGAGGACAATAAAGCTGCATCGACTTGAATTGCTTCTTCCGAGGTTAAAAATTCCATTGGAGGTTGCATAACTTAAATTAAAAATTAAACCTTAAATCTACGTCATCCTGAGTGGAACGAAGGACTCTTAGCCGTCTTTTTACGATGAACTGTTCACCGTCATCCTACTGGTTAATAATTAAATATCCACAGCGATGTTCGCCATTAACAATCCAGTGCGTTCGTTCCACAGTACAATCAAATAGAACTGCACTAAACATCTCTAATTCGTGGCCGCAAACACTCGGAAACGATTCCGCCACATTAG
>CAZNCM010000211.1:4695-4977 GCA_964571155.1 uncultured Lyngbya sp.
CGCAGTTATGCTCCGTTAACACATACTGTTCAGTTTCCGGACTCGAAGACTCCATCGCATACCATTCCGCCATGTAGCCTTCAGCTTTGCGAAGTTCCACTAACCGAGCAACTCGTTCTTGAACTGAACCTGTTCCGACTTTTTGACGGTATTCTAAGGCTTTACGTTGCCATTGTTTTTGTAAAATTTGACTGACTTGTTCATGTCCAACCGTTTCCGCTAACGTATCGAGGAACGAAATTGCAAACTCATCGTATCGTTTAGGAAAGCGATCGCGCCCCT
>CAZNCM010000211.1:4987-10353 GCA_964571155.1 uncultured Lyngbya sp.
CGGTCTTCCCATCCCCGCCTGGACAGACTCGTATTGAATAGCGCCTTCAGCTTCTAGATCTTTGAGATGACGTCGAATCGCTTGGGGACTGATATCAAGGAACTCTGCCAACTCCAATGCTGTGGCTTGACCTCGCTTGATGAGCTGTTGCACGATATCGCGCTTCGTGGAATGCTGCTGAGTAGTGGTCATCGGTGTTTTTTATAAAAATTTACAAAATTAGACTTTGACAATGCACTTATTGTTAATGTAGCTTAAAATAGACTTAAGTAACAAACCTGTTGTTTAAGTTCGGAGATTAGGGACGGAAGGCTGAAAGCAAAAAACACTTGTCGTTAACAACCCAGTTCCGTCACTGGTCTGCCATCAGTAAACAACTGACGATCAACGATCCCAGAAGAACCCTAAACTAATTAAACCTATGACTGCTTCAGTTAAAACCCTAGTCAACGAACCCTATAAGTACGGCTTTGTCACCGATATCGAGTCGGACTCGATCCCCGCCGGACTCAATGAAGACGTCGTTCGCCTAATCTCCGCCAAGAAAAACGAGCCAGAGTTTATGTTAAACTTTCGACTCAAAGCTTATCGGCAGTGGCTCAAAATGAGCGAACCGACTTGGCCCCACGTTGACTATCCTGCAATCAATTACCAAAATATTGTTTACTATTCTGCGCCGAAAGTAAATGAAAAGAAAGGCAGCCTCGACGAAGTAGACCCGACGCTACTTGAAACTTTCGAGAAACTGGGGATTTCTCTTTCCGAACAAAAACGTTTAGCCAATGTCGCCGTTGATGCGGTATTTGATAGCGTTTCCATTGGAACAACCTTCAAAGAAAAACTCGCCGAAGATGGAGTAATTTTCTGTTCCATTTCCGAAGCCGTCGTCGAACATCCTGAACTCGTCGAAAAATACTTAGGAAGCGTGGTTCCCGTTGGGGATAACTTCTTCGCTGCCCTCAACTCCGCCGTCTTTAGTGATGGTTCCTTCGTCTACATCCCCAAAGGTGTCAAATGTCCGATGGACTTATCCACCTATTTCCGCATCAATAACGGCGACTCAGGTCAATTTGAACGCACGTTAATTGTCGCCGAAGAAGGTAGTTCTGTCACCTATCTCGAAGGTTGTACCGCCCCAATGTTTGACACCAACCAACTCCACGCGGCTGTCGTTGAATTAGTCACCCTCGATAACGCCGAAATCAAATATTCTACCGTCCAAAACTGGTTTGCTGGAGACGAAAACGGCAAAGGCGGAATCTACAACTTTGTCACCAAACGCGGACTCTGTAAAGGAGTGAATTCCAAGATTTCTTGGACCCAAGTCGAAACGGGTTCGGCCATTACTTGGAAATATCCCAGTTGCGTGTTAGTTGGGGACAATTCTGTGGGAGAATTTTACTCGGTGGCTCTCACCAACAACAAACAACAGGCCGACACCGGAACCAAAATGGTTCACATTGGAAAAAACACCCGTAGTACGATTATTTCTAAAGGAATTTCGGCGGGAAATTCATCCAATAGTTATCGCGGTTTGGTGAAAATGGGGCCGAAAGCACAAGGCGCCCGCAACTATTCTCAATGTGATTCAATGTTAATCGGGGATAGAGGTCAAGCCAATACATTCCCCTATATTCAAGTCGATAACAACACCGCCAAAGTTGAACACGAAGCTTCCACCTCAAAAATTGGAGAAGATCAACTGTTCTACTTAACTCAACGGGGAATATCCGAAGAAGATGCCGTCTCCCTAATTATTAGCGGATTCTGTAAAGATGTCTTCAACGAATTACCGATGGAATTTGCCGTCGAAGCCGATAAATTACTGAGTCTGAAATTAGAAGGAAGTGTGGGTTAGTTCTTCGTCAATTAACCTCAAACCCAAAAAACAGATGTCGAGTAGCCAGAACCAATTGTAGAGATGTTGAATGTGCAGCGTCTCTACTCAATAAACTTGTATCCATTGTTCATTTGTCTGTGACTAGAAACCAAGATGATTCGAGAAAATAGCGAAGTGATTCTGTCTGTCCGAGATTTAACCGCCAATGTTGACGGAACCCAGATTCTCAAGGGGTTAAACTTAGAGATTAAAGCCGGAGAAATTCATGCGATCATGGGTCAAAATGGCTCCGGAAAAAGCACCTTTTCCAAAGTATTAGCAGGTCATCCGGCTTATGAAGTCACAGGCGGAGAAGTGACCTTCTTAGGGCAGAATTTGTTAGAATTAGAACCGAATGAACGGGCAATCGCGGGGATCTTTTTAGCGTTTCAATATCCTCTAGAAATTCCCGGTTTAACCAACTTAGATTTTTTGCGAGCGGCTTATAATGCCCGTTTGAAAAGTCAGGGAGAAGAAGAAATAGATGCCTTTGATTTTGATGATCTGATTCAGGAGAAATTAGGAATTGTTAAAATGAAGCCCGAATTTCTCGAACGTAGTGTCAATGAAGGCTTTTCTGGGGGAGAGAAAAAGCGGAATGAAATCCTACAAATGGCATTACTTGAACCCAAACTTGCCATTTTGGATGAAACAGATTCGGGTTTAGATATTGACGCGCTCAAAATTGTTGCCGGGGGCGTGAACCAGTTAGCAACGGCTGATAATTCTATGTTAGTGATTACCCACTATCAACGATTATTAGACTATATTGTGCCGGATTATGTTCATGTCATGCAAGCCGGACAAATAATCAAAACCGGAAGCAAAGAATTAGCCTTAGAACTCGAAGAAAAAGGCTACGATGAAGTGATTGAAGCAGCAAAAGTGGGAGTTTAATGGTTACACAAGTTCAAGATAAACCCGAAGTTTCTTATTTGCAGCAATTGTTAAACTTGGCGAAAACCCAAACAATTGTTCCTCAAAATTCGCATCTACAAAAACTTCGCGATCGCGCCGCAACAGAACTCCAAGACAAAGCCATTCCAACTCAAAAAGAAGAAGATTGGCGGTTTACAGATTTGTCGGGTTTGTTGAAGGTGAATTTTCAGGCAGCAAACCCCGTTCAGTTGACAACAGAAGATATTTCACCCCTGACTTTACCTGAAGCCGAAAATAGCCGCTTGGCATTTGTCGATGGGGTATATGCACCGCATTTATCAACGGTCTCCCAAACCGACGGCATCTTTGCCGGAAACTTAGAAAATTTACCCGCATCTTTCGGCGAAAAACTTGATCATTATCTCGACAAACAACAAGGCAATTCCGAGATCTTTACCGCCCTCAATACAGCCTCTCTAACGGATGTTGCGATCATTTGGGTGGGGAAAAATAAAGCGGTAGAAACCCCCCTGCATTTACTCTTTATTTCAACGGCTGATGATACGCCGAGAATGAGTCAACCTCGGGCATTAGTGGTTGCAGAAGCGGGGAGTTCTTGCACCGTGATCGAACATTATGCCAGTTTAGAAGATTGTTCGGGTTTCTCCACTCATCATCCCTATTTTGTCAATAGCGTGACCGAAATTTGGGTCGAAGAAAACGCCGAAGTTAAACACACCCGAGTTCAACGAGATGCCCCCCAAGCCTTTCATATTGGTCGAACTGCAATTTCTCAAGCCCGCAATAGCCGTTATACCCTCAATACTATCAGTTTAGGGGCGAAATTATCCCGTCATAATCTCGATCTTGATCAAGTCGGAGAAGGAACCGAAACCACACTCAATGGGTTAACTTTAATTGGAGGAGAACAGTTAGCTGATACTCACAGTGCGACCTTTTTTAACCACCAGCACGGAATCTATAATCAAGTCCATAAATGTATTCTAGATGATCGCGCCCGAGGTGTCTTTAATGGCCGAGTTGTGGTGTCGCAAGCCGCCCAATTAACCAATGCGAACCAACTCAGTCAAAATTTGTTACTCTCACCCCAAGCGAGAATTAATACTAAACCGCAACTCGAAATTGTCGCCGATGATGTTAAATGTTCTCATGGGGCAACAGTGAGTCAGTTAGAAGATGATGAAATCTTCTATTTGCGAAGTCGTGGCTTGGATGATCGCATGAGTCGTCATTTATTAATTGATGCTTTTGCGTCAGAAATTTTGCAGAAGTTACCCTTAGACTCTTTACGACAAATACTCAGTCGCTGTGTTGCTTGTCGCACCGAATTAAGCTAACACGTTACAGGTTTGTCCTTGTGCTAACGGCACACATCCAATCGTGATTTCCAAACAACAGATAAGGGCGTATGTTATGCGCCCCGACAGAGAATTATTCTGTAATATTGAGTTCCTTAATTTTGAACATACAGCAGAAAAAGGATAGCAAAAATGACTTTAATTCAAGAAAAAACATTAGGTGAGAAAGTTCGTTCAGACTTTCCAATCTTACATCAAGTGGTTAACGACCATCCGTTAGTTTATCTCGATAACGCTGCCACCTCTCAAAAGCCTCAAGTGGTGATTAATGCCCTACGAAACTATTACGAAGGGTATAACTCCAATGTGCATCGAGGCGTGCATACATTGAGTGCCAAAGCTACCGATGAATATGAAGCCGCTCGTCAAAAAGTGGTAAAATTTGTCAATGCTACTTCCTATCAGGAAATTATTTATACTCGTAATGCGAGCGAAGCCATTAATTTAGTTGCTTATTCTTGGGGATTAAATAATATTAAAGCCGGGGATGAAATTATCCTCTCTGTGATGGAACATCATAGTAACTTAGTCCCCTGGCAAATGCTGGCACAACGCACGGGAGCAGTGTTAAAGTTTGTTGAACTGACCGAAGCACAAACCTTTGATTTAGAGCAGTTTAAGAGCTTGATTTCGACCCAGACTAAGCTCGTTTCTGTGGTTCATGTTTCTAACGTTTTGGGTTGTATCAATCCCGTTGAAGATATTTGCAAGATTGCCCATGAAAACGGCGCAAAAGTCTTAATTGATGCTTGTCAAAGTTTGCCGCATATGCCTGTAGATGTGCAAGCCATGGACTGTGATTGGTTAGTCGGTTCGGGCCATAAAATGTGCGCTCCGACGGGAATTGGCTTTTTGTATGGAAAGTTAGAAATCTTGAAAGCAATGCCACCTTTTTTAGGCGGGGGAGAAATGATTGATGAGGTGTATTTAGATCGATTTACCTATGGAGAACTTCCCCATAAATTTGAAGCGGGAACTCCGGCGATTGGAGAAGCAATAGCATTAGGAGCAGCAGTCGATTATTTAATGAAAATAGGCATGGATAAAATTCATGCTTATGAACAGGAATTAACGGCTTATTTATTTGAGAAGTTGAAAGATATTCCGGATTTCAAAATCTACGGGCCAAAACCTCACGCGGATGGTTCGGGACGAGCGGCTTTAGCGAGTTTTACCGCTGGAGAAATTCATGCTAATGATTTATCAACCTTACTGAATGATGTAGGGAC
>CAZNCM010000212.1:0-10344 GCA_964571155.1 uncultured Lyngbya sp.
CAGCTCCATTTCAAAATCAGACAAGACTCGCAGCCCTCGAAGTAGAACCTGAGCATTCCGTTGTTTTGCATACTCTACCGTAAGACCCTTAAAACTGGCGACTTCTAAGTTATGCAGATGTTGAACGGAGGTGTTAATTTGCTCGATGCGTTCCTCGACAGTAAACAAAGGAGTTTTGTTTGGATTTCGCAGAACAGCAACGATCACCAATTCAAAGAGCTTACAACCTCGTTCTATAATATCTAGGTGGCCTAAGGTAATCGGATCAAAGCTACCTGGGTAAATCGCAATCACGATTGAGCCATTGTAGGAGTTACTGACAAATTATAAGACGATTTGAAAACGCCAGAGATGATTGAGCAGAAATCCGATAACCGTAACGGTGAGGAGAAAGGCACAGATCGCTTAGGAGCCAATGGTTTTCGACCCCAGAACTACTCAACATTGCCAACGGCACACCTAGAGGCTTTAGGGGGGACAGATGTATACTGCGACTTGCAGGAGTTAACCGTCAGCGCTAAAGGGAGACTTACCCGCTTTAAATTGACGAATTGAACCATCTGTATCAATCCCAGCCATTCGGAAACGGCGATCGAGATCCGCAGGTTCTGGTGACACTTTTTCAGCTTCCTCCATCGTAATCCGCCCTTCGACCACTTTTTCAAAAATGGATTGGTTGAGCAGTTGCATTCCTTCGTAGGAGTCATTTTCCATCAATTGGGTTGCACTTTCGTCATTCCCTTTGAGCAGATAATCGCGCATTGCCGGGGTATTCACCAAGATTTCATGTACCCCAGTCCGACGATTTTCCACCGTTGGAACCAGTAATTGAGCCACAACTGCGACCAACGAATCACAAATTTGAATTCGCATGGCGGGCTGTTCATCAACATTAAACAGATTCAATAAACGGTTAATGCTATTAATTGCACTGCGAGTGTGCAAGGTCCCGAGAACCAAGTGACCCGTTTGTGCCGCTTGCAAAGCCGTATTTACCGTGGCGCGATCGCGCATTTCCCCGATCAGAATGACATCAGGATCTTCGCGCAAAGCCGATCGCAAAGCGTTGTTAAATTCTAGCGTATGCAGACCGACTTCCCGTTGACTAATCAGACAGCGATGGGAGGGATGAACAAATTCAATCGGATCTTCAATGGTAATAACGTGCTTTTTGGCAGTTTCATTGAGATAACGAATCATCGCCGCCAATGTGGTTGATTTCCCTGAACCCGTCGGCCCGGTGACTAAAATGAGTCCCTGCGGAAAGCTAATAATCTTTTTAAGGACTTCGGGCAAACCCATTTCATCAATGGAGGGAACTTTCAAGTTAATTAACCGCAGTACCATCGCTCCGCCACTGAGGGAGTCAAAACAGTTCACCCGACACCGGACTAAACCGGGATAAAAAATCGCCGTATCAAGTTCCTTATCGTGGGCAAACTGTTGTCGTTGATGGGGAGTTAGAATCTCACTGAGGTACTGTTCAAAAACCTCTGGTGTAACCTTGACCTGATCCTTGGCTCTGACCATCTCCCCTTGAATCCGAAAGCGAGGAGTATGTCCCACACGAATATGAATATCAGAGGCTTTGAGATTATAGGCATCCTTAACCATCTGTTTAATCGTGGTCTTGGCGTGAGAGCTTTTGGCATTGGACTCTTGAGATTTGGGAGGAGGGGGTACTTTTGGCAAAGGAGGGTTCGACGACTGAGGGATAGCAGCATTTGTCATAGGTTGAATTCTCCTGGAAGCGCGAACTCACTTAATTTTTATTCAGGTCAATTAACAGTAATTATAGAAAATCTGATGACTTCCTGTAGACTTTTTAAAAGTTTTGTAATCAAATTTTGAGATCGGACTGGATCAGATCCCTTCTATCTTTGCTGAAAATCTTCCTGTTAATTTATCATAACTGAGAACTTATAAGCCGATAAAATTATAGATATTCTTACCCAACGGGAAGACAAACCTGCGGTATTTCCTATGAAAATTAATCAAAAAATCGCCGATTGGCTCGAAACCCATTGGATCGCGCCAGCATATGCGGGAGGATTACTCACTTTTTTATCGCTCTTTTTCTTTGGAGCAGCGACAAATACAATGACGGGTTGGTTGTATGTGATTAGTGGAATCAGTTTTGCTTTGTTAGCAATTGCGGCAATATTACCGGGGCGATCGCTAAAATCTCTAGATATTCACCGTCGTTCCCTTGAACCCGTTAGTGTGGGCAATCCACTCGCGGTCGAACTGGAAATTTACAATCGTTCTGAGCAACCGAAAACTCTTTTACAAGTATACGATCAACTCCCCTCAACTTTAGGAAAATCCGCAACGGCTATCGAAACCCTGGCTCCGGGCAGCACTTATCATTGGGTGTATTATCTGCCGACTGAACAACGAGGCGTTTATCATTGGGATCAGGTTCAGCTTCGGACAGCGGCTCCTTTGGGTTTATTTTGGTGTCGTCGTTCCCGAACAGCCAAAGCAACCGCAATTGTGTATCCGACTATTTTACCCTTGACAACCTGCCCGTTAGTAGATCAAATGGGATGGGAACAAAATCAACAAGTTCTCGATCGCAGTCAGTTTCAGATGGCAACCGAAGGGGTCACTCGTACCCTTAGACCCTACCGTTATGGTGATCCCACTCGTTTAATTCATTGGCGCTCAAGTGCGCGTTATAATCAACTGCGAGTTCGGGAGTTAGAAGTCGCCACCGGAGGTCAAGAAATTATCATTGGTCTTGATAGTGGCAATTCATGGCAAAGTGATCATTTTGAACAGGCTGTCATTGCCGCCGGATCTCTATATTTTTATGCTTCGCGATCGCAACTCAACGTCAAATTATGGACTGCAAAAACAGGCTTAGTTAAGGGAAATCGAGTCGTATTATCAACACTCGCTGCTGTGATGGCGACAGAAGAAGCAATTGGCGAAAATCTCCCCAATATGCCCTTAATTTGGCTGACTCAAAATTCCCAGAGTATTGCTTCACTTCCTTCTGGAAGCCGTTGGGTTTTGTGGTCAGATGATGATCATTTGAGGTCTACAAAAACTGCTCAATTTTCCGAACGAGGTTTACAAATTTTTCCGGAGCAACCCCTACAACTTCAACTTCAGTCTGCTTTGAAATAAGATGCCAAAAGAAACTGCTGTATTCAAGAGTTCAGCATCATTTGGGAAACCGATAACTGATCACTGTTGATTCTAATGATCCCATCGTGCGTTACAATCTAAAAAAATGTGCGAAATATTAAGCTCTAATACTATGACCACTGAGACAAACGGAAAATTATCAACTGACAAAAGCTTGAAAGCGATGAAAAAATTCGCTGAACAGTATGCCAAGCGGACAGGAACCTATTTTTGTGCTGATCCTTCAGTCACCGCAGTCGTGATCGAAGGACTTGCTAAACACAAAGATGACTTAGGGGCACCGCTTTGTCCTTGTCGCCACTATGAAGATAAGGAAGCTGAAGTTAAAAATACGTTCTGGAACTGTCCTTGTATTCCGATGCGAGAACGCAAAGAATGTCACTGTATGTTGTTTTTAACTCCGGATAATGATTTTGCAGGTGAACAGCAAGACATTACCTCTGAAGATCTCGAAACCGCCCGTCAAAGCATGGCATAAAAACATCAGATCATAAAAGCTCATTTTAACATTTGAGAGATTAGATGATTGTTGCAAAGGGTTAGCTCTAGTTTAAACTGGGGCAACCCAATATTTACTTAAAATTGTTGAGAAATCTGTCTTTTATTAGAGAAAAACCAGATGATGCGCGAGGAAATTCCGCCCGAATTTTGGCAGGGTATTGAACAGTTTAACCAACAAGAATATTATGCTTGTCACGATACCTTAGAGGCGTTGTGGATGGAAGCAATGGAACCCACTAAAAAGTTCTATCAGGGCATCTTACAAATAGCTGTCGGACTTTATCATTTAAGTAATCATAACTGGCAGGGAACTGTGACTTCGATGGGTGAAGGAATGCGTCGGTTAGATTATTTTAAACCCGATTATTTTGAGATTAATGTTGAACAGTTAATTCATCAAACCACCCATTTATTATTGGCATTGCAAGCAGCAGGGCCAGAGCAAGTGGCTGATTTTATTTTTGCTGAGAATGGGGGTGAAAATATTCTCAAAATTACTCCTCCCAAAATCTTTAAAATCGAAAGATAAATTTCGCTAAATCTAAGATAAAATAGAGATAATTTTAAAAATAAAAGGCGAATTGAATTGCTATAATTCTAATTAATATCTGAAAAATTTAAAACATATGACACTCATTGGTCGAACACTTTTGAGCCGTTATCAAATTACTCAAAAAATAGGAGTAGGAGGATTTGGAGAGACTTATTTAGCTGTTGATCTCGCTTTACCGGGTCAACCTGAATGTGTCGTCAAACATCTTTCCCCAAAAGATACCAGTCCTCACGTCCTTTCTGTCGCTCAACGATTATTTGATCAAGAAGCAAAACTCTTACATCGCTTGGGAGAACATTCTCAAATTCCTCGGCTTTATGCTCATTTTAACGATCAGGGAGAATTTTACTTCGTTCAAGAATTGATCGAGGGAAAAGATATCAGCCATGAACTCCAACCCGGACAACAATGGAGTGAAGAAAAAACAGTTAAATTGTTGTCTGACATTTTAGAAGTTTTAGTCGTTGTTCATCAAGAAAATGTGATTCATCGCGATCTCAAACCCACAAATATTATGCGGCGAAACTCCGATGATCAAATCATATTAATTGATTTTGGAGCAGTTAAAGAAATTCAAGGAATAGAAGTTAACGCTCAAGGAAGAACTCACCTCACCGTTAGTATTGGTTCACCGGGATATATGCCAAGCGAACAAGCCCAAGGACGACCCAAACTCGCGAGCGATATTTATGCAGTGGGAATCATCGGAATTCAAGCTCTAACTGGGTTAAAACCCGCTCAATTTCCCCGCGATCAAAAAACTGATGAAATCCTCTGGAGAAATCATGCTAACGTCAGTGATGAACTCGCAGAAATCCTCAATAAAATGGTACAAGAACGGTTAAGCGATCGCTATTCTAATGCGTCTGAAGCCTTAACTGCACTAACTTCTTTACTGACTCAATCCAATAATTTTTCAACAGCAAATACTCACGGGTTGACTCAAGTTAATATAAGTCATTCTGCGGCAACTACACCCATTTCAACCCCTCCTTTTCGACAATCTGTAACTCAATCAATCAAAAGCTATTTAGGCGGAATAATCACCGTGATCTTTTTTATCGGTGGAGTTTATATTACGATAGAAAACCTTAGACCTCCCGAGGCTTTACTGAAAGCAGATTATACCCAACTTCAGAACTTACTCGAACAAGGAAACTGGAAAGAAGCAGATATAGAAACAGAAAAAGTTATGCTAAAAATTGCTAACCGAGAGGCAGAAGGATGGATTGATGCGAATACAATTGAAAGTCTATCTTGTGCTGATTTGCGTGAACTTGATCAACTTTGGGTTAAATATTCAGACGGAAAATTTGGCGTGAGTCGTCAAAAAGAAATTTACCTTAAAACCGGAAATCCCCTCGGAAAATTTCAGGAGTCTACTTACAATCAATTTGGCGATCGCATTGGTTGGCGAAAAAATGGCAATTGGTTAGAATATTCTGACTTAACCTTTGATGAAAATGCACCCAGAGGTCAGTTTCCCTCCTGCAAAAATGCGGCTCAAAAATTTTCGGGATGTCGTTGGCCGTTATACTGGTTATTTGCTCGGGCGGAAACCTGTCAACTGTGATCATTGAAAATTGTTGGGTGCATCAAAATAAAATTCCCAAACTGTAGGGTGTCTCAAACCCAAAATTCGTTAGAAGTAAATAAAGATATATAGAATTTAATGCACCCTACGAATAAAATTCCGGAAAAGGGGGGACAAAGAGCTGATATAGTATTCAAAATGTCTTAGAGTGGGAAATTATATGAGTAAAACTCGGGTCGGATTGTTATTTGGTGGACGTTCAGGGGAACATGAAGTCAGCATTCGTTCAGCCCAAGCGATCGCAAAAGCCTTAACAAGCGATGAAAATTCTAGTAAATATGAACTGCTACCCGTTTATATTCGTAAAGATGGCGTTTGGCAAAAAGGTGAAATTGCTCAAAAAATTCTCGCTTCAGGTGAACCGTTTTATCTTCCCGAGGAGAAGACAACATCAACAGATTTAGTTCCGAGTCCCTCGCTACTTCCTGATCCTACAAATTTTGCGGAAATTGAGGTTTGGTTTCCCATTTTACACGGCCCCAACGGAGAAGATGGTACCATTCAAGGATTACTAACCCTAATGCAAGTTCCGTTTGTGGGATCGGGTGTTTTAGGTTCAGCAGTTGGCATGGATAAAATTGCCATGAAAATGATTTTTTCTCAGGCTGGACTATCGCAAGTCAAATATAAAATGGTAACGCGATCGCAAATTTGGTCAAATCCTTGTATCTTTCCCAAATTATGTGATGAATTAGAAGCTGAACTGGGATATCCTTGTTTTGTTAAACCCGCTAATTTAGGTTCATCGGTGGGTATTTCTAAAGTGCGATCGCGCTCAGAATTAGAAACCGCTTTAGATAATGCAGCCAGTTATGATCGGCGGATTATTGTCGAAGCTGGAGTCGAAGCCAGAGAACTAGAATGTGCAGTTTTAGGAAACGATCAACCCCAAGCTTCTGTGGTCGGAGAAATTACTTTTGCCAGTGATTTTTATGATTATGAAACCAAATATACCGCAGGTCAAGCCGATTTATTCATCCCGGCAAAGGTGAGTGATAATATTGCCAATCAAGTCAAAGAAATGGCGGTTCAAGCCTTTTTAGCGGTGGATGCCGCAGGTTTAGCCCGAGTGGATTTCTTTTATGTAGAGAAAACGGGCGAGGTTTTGATCAATGAAATTAATACACTTCCTGGTTTTACAGCAACCAGTATGTACCCTCAATTGTGGGCGGCGAGTGGAATTTCTTTTTCCGAATTGGTTGATCGCTTAGTTCAACTGGCCCTGGAAAGATAAGTTGAAGTTCCCCCTGTGTAACAGTTTGTATCGGTTCTATAGGTTGGCTGATCGGAGATTGACGTGCTAATTTGGAAAGTATTCCCTCAGCCAATCAGCCCTATGAGCGATAGTCATTTATCAGAAGGTCGTGCAGAGTTCGGTGGTGCGGATGTTATTGGTTTTCTCAATGATTGTACCGACCAAGTTTTTGCCCATATTCTCGATCCCCATACCGATTTATTCGAGTCTAATGCCAGTATTCTCGGTGGATCTCACGCACAACTGAGGACGATTATTGAGACGGTTCAATCTCAACAACAAGAACTGACATCATCACTCGCGGCGGGTCTAGATTTTCTCCTGGGTCGTGAAGACTATGTAAATGATCAAATTGATTCAGCCCTATATCATTATCAACAGAGTTTAGGATTCTGGCCTGCTGCTTTAACTTCTTTTAATCAGAACTTATTTGCCGATCCTGAGATTATTCCGGCTTCTAATTCTTTAGAACGTTTAGGGGCTATTTTGTTTCATATCGGGTTGAGTTATACTCGGCGATCGCAGCTTGATTCTTCCAATCAACAGAGTCACTATCGAGAAGCAAAACTCTATTTTCAACGCTGTTTAGAGATTTTAGAACTCGCAAGACGTCAGGATTTAGTTGCAAAATTCATTCCAAAATTATGTATTGTTCTTCAACAATTGCAAGCTTGGCAAGAACTACAACTCTTGGCTCAAAAAGCTCTAGATTTACATATTTCTTATGGTTCACACCATGATATCGCTCAAGATTATGGCTTTTTAGCTGAGGCGGCAATGCACCAGTCTCAATGGTCACACGCCAATCAACTGGCTGAATTAGCTTTAGAAATTCAGAATCAATCTTTACGCGATCCCTTACATACATTATCCGATGAAAATCCTTATCTATTGTTATTAGCAGAATCCAAACATGAATTAAAGGTTTGGAAAGCGACAGTTAATCGCTTAGAAGATGCTTTAAACGAAACCAATCCTTATGAAGAAACTAAAACTTATCTACAAATTTTAAAGGCTCTCCATCAACTTTATTTTGAACAGGATTATTATGGCAGTGCAACTCATCTCAAAGAGAAAAAATTACAAATAGAATATCAATTTGGAATCCGATCATTTGTGGGTGTCCGGCCGCTAAAACCTCAGTTAAAACCTCAAGAATTGACGGGAAAAGTAGCACCGGAGATGATTTCTTCGGGTCGATTAAATGAGATTAATGAGTTAGTTGAACGGATCGAGAGTCCCGATCACAAATTAATTGTTTTGTATGGAGAATCTGGAGTTGGAAAAAGTTCTTTGATTAATGCGGGAATTGTTCCGAGTCTACTGCAAAAACAAGTAACAAATCCCCAAGTTTCTATTCCAATCGCGTTGAGGATTTATACAGATTGGCTGCGAGAACCTAATTCCGACACCTGGAACTTAGAAACTGTTTTAAACCGTTTAAGAAAAAATAGTGAAAATCATTTATCGACAGTATTGATCTTTGATCAATTTGAAGAATTTTTTCTCGTCTGTACAGAACCCAATCAACGTTTACCTTTTTATCAATTTTTGCGAGACTGTTTAGCTTTAGAATCGATCACTGTTATCCTTTCAATGCGAACTGATTTCTTGCATTATTTATTAGAATGCGATCGCACCACTTGTTTAGAAGCTGTGATTGGCTATGAAGTTCTTTCTAAACAGGTTATTTATGAATTGAGAAACTTTTCAGTAGATCAAGCGAAAGCTTTTATTAAATATCAAACACAACAAAAACCGTCTCAATTTGAGGAGGAGTTAATCAATCAATGGGTACAAGATTTAGGAACTCGCTTAGGCGAAATTAGTCCGATTGAATTACAAATTACAGGTTCACAACTCGAAACCGATGGGATTACAACCTTAGAACAGTATCAACAATTTTGCGATCATCCTCAACTCAATCTTGTCGCCCGATTTTTAGATGAAGCTTTAACAGATTGTGGTTTCAAAAATGAACGAGTGGCTTTGCTGGTTCTCTATTCACTGACTCAGGATAATGGAACTCGTCCTCTCAAAACTCGCGCTGAATTAATCGCCGACTTAGATACTACATCCTCTGAAAAAATAGACATGGTTTTAGAAGTTTTTGTTGAAAATGGATTAGTATTTTTGCTTCCCGATATTCCTGAAGATCGTTATCAACTTTCTCACGATTATTTGGTGAGTTTAATTCGTCAACAAAAGGGTGAACGTTTAATTGCAGAATTAGAACTTGAACGCAATAAAGCCCAACGTAAATTGATCCAGGAAAAGCCTGATAGTTTTGTTGAACGGGCGATTGGATCTATGTTACGTTGGATACGAGTGGAGTGAAGAAGGCAGAAGGTAAAAGCCAGGAGGCAAATTTAAAAGAGGTTTAAAAACCGAGTTAATGTGTAAGTCTGATTAATCAACTCGCTGATTCTCTGAAATTGCTTTCATTCGACATAACTGCACAGCGATTTGATGCTTACAAATGGTATTGCGATACTGCGAATCTGCACAACTACATCCGCTTTCATTCACTTGAGAAATAGTCTGATGAATCGGATTCCAAACCACAATATCATGGTCTGTGAATTTTACCGATAAGGGTTCAATTGCAACTCGATTGTAACGAGATAAAAAGGCTTTTACTTCAGAAAGACTCAGCCAAAGTTTACCCTGATTTGTGTTAAACTGAAGACCAGAAGCCTTGATTTCCCATCCTTGAAGTTGAGTCCTGTTAGGATGCCGAATTTGCAGCCAACATTGCCAAATTTGAGTAAACTGAGTTTTAGGTAACAGCGTCGAACAGCGTCCCTTGGGAGTTTTATAAACAATTTGGGGAATTTTTCCGACTCCAACGGCTTGAATGTGTTCAACTTGAATATTCGCAGGAACTAAGGCGGGAATTTGGGGAGTTTGGACTAGATTTTCTAAACAATAGTTAACACTTGCTCCCGCAGAAATTTGAGCAGGTGCGATCAATGGCGATGTCATTGTGATATGATCCTTTTGTGATGAAACTTCAACTTCTTAGTACCCCAACTATTGCATTTAGAGAAAGGGTACTTTTTACTTTTTCTACTTTTATTATAACCTTTGTTGAATAAATCGACAACCCAAAGTGCTGATAGAGAACCAACAGAAAAAATTCCGCGATCACCCCGATTTCCTTTGATTAAAAAGATGTAGTAGCAAGTCAGCAATAGAGGGAGTTACAGCGAACTTTATGCAGCCTCTCGCCAACCTCTGTTCAAAAAAATCTCGAATTTCCGAAAAAAAGTCGAGCAAGTTCAG
>CAZNCM010000213.1:0-10334 GCA_964571155.1 uncultured Lyngbya sp.
TCAGGAATTGAACTTTCCCGAGTTGTGGTTATAGAGAGGTCACCACTAATCGGGGACATTAATATGAAGTTAAAATTCTATTCTCGTAGCATCTTTGCGACTCTGGCGACAACTGTCTTAAGTTTGATTGTTGTTCCTGAGATATCTTTGGCTACTCCTGTAAAAACACCTCTCCTTCAACAAGAATCTTCTGAAGTCAGTTTCCGGGGTCAAACCCCCTCACCGACTGAAGCAGGAGCGGAATATATTGTTTATATGCAGGATAAAAATGACCAAGTTCGGGGTTTGGTTTATATCCAAAATTCCGATGCTGGGGCTTGTTTTCAAGGGAATTATCAGTCTGCATCTCGTCAAATTGAAAACCTCACTTATGCTTATCCCGTGATGGGAGATGAAGGCGTAGCAGGTTGGGAAATGAATGTTTCTAATCAGAGTTTAGATGTGCAAGACTATTCTCATACTTTTACCGCAAATCAAATTAGTGAAGGCGCACAAGAGTGGTTTAATCAATGTGTGGAATTGTTTAATTAAGGAGTATTTTCGGGTTCTGAAGGTTCAGGAGTTTGAGGCAGTTCCAGACTGGGGTCTGAAGGAATATTTTCGGCTTCAGGTTGATTTTGATTATTTTGTTCGGAATTGTTGGGTTCCGGTACGGTTTCGGAGGGCTGAGAGGGGGTTTCTGTCTCGCTGGGTTGGGGTTCAGCTTGAGGAAGTTCCCACTCCTCTAACGGGCGGTTAATCGCGGAGAGAATACCTTCTGGAATGACTAAAATTGAGAGTTCTTCTTCGGTTTTGGGTGTATTAGTTTGACCATAAACTGAACGACCACTAAAGTCTTTTGTTCCTATTGTTAGTTTATAGATTTCTTCATTTTTAAGTTTAACTTCGACAGTTTGTTGAGAATTCTCTAAACCATATTCAGATAATTTTTCTGGGGAAACAGTGAGGCGACGCAAACCTAAACTGGGTTCTTCGGGAATGCTTTGATCGGTAACTAATTGATTTAATAAAAAGTCAACAGTTGCTTGATTGGCTAAAGTTTGTACAGGTTGAGTCAGTTTCCAGGGAGATTGTTCAGAGTTATCTTCTGTAGAAGTTCGTTCAACGGTTATTGTTTCTTCGGGTGTTTGTACTGTGACTGACTGAACATCATCCCGAGAAAAGGAAAAAATTTGTTTATCTACAGCTTGAATTTTTTGCTGTTGAGAGGTTTGCTGAACCTCAAAAACATAAACATATCCGGCTAAACCGAGGGCAACAAGCATTAAAATCAGAGTAGAACGCTGAAACTTCATGGGATTTTGACAAGATTTAAAATCACAGGGTCAATCTTAAGAGTGACTTGAATATTCTATTCTATCAAATATTGATGACAATACAAATCTTTATTGCACTCAATTGACAGAACTGACCGTTGAGCTAGAATTGTATAAAAAAAATTATGACTTTTTCATCCAAAATTAAGCGACTAATCTCAGCTATATTGAAGCGGTTATAACAATTTGTCAACAGAGGGAGATAAATTATATAAATATTCCTTGATGGGTTTACACTCATTTTTAAAAGAGCAATACCATTTTTTTTGTACAATGCTCAACTCTCAACTTAGGATTGATGTTATCCGCATTATTATTCTCTCCTTACTGTACACCAGTGCTGCTAAGTTTGGACAAATTTTTTCGGTTGTTGGGGGAAGCGTTAGCCTCGTTTGGCTTCCTGCGGGGATTGGGTTAGCGGCTTTATTAATTTATGGTTATCGTTTGTGGCTGGGTATTTTTTGCGGTGTCATTCTTGCTAATCTCTCTTTTTCCTTACCTGTTTTGACAATACTGACGATGGCGACAGGTTCATCACTGGGAGGAGTGATCGGGGCTTATTTGCTAAAAAAGCAACACTTTCACCCCGAACTTAATCGCATCAAAGACGCTTTAAATCTAATTATATACGGAGCAGGTTTCAGCCCTATTATTAGTTCACTCATTGATGTTCCGAGTTTGTGGTTAAGTGGAGTCACTCCCCAGGGAGAACTGGCTTCATTTTGGTTACAGTTTATTATGGGAGATGCGATGGGGGTATTAGTCATGACTCCGGTATGTATTACTTGGGCTTCCCTGCGTAACCGCAAGTTATCTTTACAACGCAAAACTGAAGCGATTATTCTATTTTCTTCTCTAACTTTGAGTTGTGGAATTATTTTTAACGGTTGGTTTTTTTCTCGAAGTATTGTTTTACCTGCTTTTTTAGTTTATCCTTTTTTGGTTTGGGCGCCATTGCGGTTTGGGACACGAGGCGCTTCTACTGCTATTTTTCTCATTTCTGGATTTGCTTTATTTGGGATTACTCATCAGGTAGGCCCTTTTATCTCCCTTTCACTGCTGAATACTTTGATTTTAGTCTGGTTATTTATTAATGTGGCTGCAATTGTTAGCTTAGTCTTAGCCGCTTCTATCAGTGAACTAACAACAGCTAAACATTACCTCGAACAACTGGCTTTACATGATTCGTTGACTTGACTTGATAATCGTCTATTATTGATGGAAAAATTAGCGGAGAGTTTAGCAACAGTTCATCGTTATAATGCTCAAAGTGCGATCATTTATCTAGATCTTGATGGCTTTAAACCCATTAACGATACATTCGGACATGAAACCGGGGATTTAGTTTTGATCGAAGTTGCAAAACGTCTGAAATCTTGTGTTAGGGAAATCGATACTGTTGCTCGACTGGGGGGTGATGAATTTGTGGTTTTGTTGCACAATCTCAACGATACCGATACAGTTCAACAAATTGCCAATCGAATTATCGAGACGACCAATGCTTCCATAAACTTATTTGGCAAAACAGTTAACGTCGGAGTCAGTATGGGAATTGCTTTTATTCCTCAAGATGGGAAATATCCTCACCAACTGCTAAAAAACGCAGATAAAGCCATGTATCTCGCAAAACAACAGGGTAAAAATCAATATCAATTTTTCTCAAATGTATCATAATTTTTGATCTTCAATCATTAGATTTAGTCTCCTTCCCACACGACCTCTTTTAAACTGTATTTTCGAGAATCGTCAGTGCTTGCTGATATTGATGATCTTCAACTGTGGCACGTAACATTGGTTTTGAGAGTAAACGTTTGTTTTCAGAATCTATGGATCTAATGCTTCAAAAGGTTTCGCATCAGAACTGTCATAAATTTCGATCATAGTGCCACGACGAAGCATTCGTTTTCCCAATTTCGGAAACTCAGCAATTTCTATGTCTAAGTTTTCTCCACCCATTAAATACACCAAATCTTCGTCACCTGTGTTCCTGAGATGATGAGCGACGCTTGGCGTTGGAAATCCCATAAAATCTCCTGAACCGACTTCAAATTCCTCGCCGTCAATTTCCGCAACTCCCTTCCCTGAGAGAATATAAATCCATTCTTCCTCACAATAATGAGAATGATAAACAAAGGATTCCTTACCCGGAGCAATTTTAGCAAAGTTAACTCCAGTGCGCTTGAGTCCAACTGTCTGCCCTAAATATGTTCCAGATATTTCGGAATTTGGATTCCAGGGATGTGAGAACGTTTGAATACTGTCTGCAATCTGTTTAGCTCGTAGAATTGGAGATTTTTTTTCTTCCATCATGGCTCTAAGTTTTTATTAACGATCTGTTGATTCATTCTACCGTGCAGATTTCCAAGGTTCCCTAAAAATAATTGCTGCTAAATCTTTAGAAAAAAGAATTAGGGATTATCTTCGTCGCCACCACAAAATTGCTGCGGTGATGAATCCAAATAAGGGTAAAATTACTAAAGCAGCCCAACTGATTGATCGTCCTAAAACTGGAGTCATGGCGATGCGACGGTTAGTTACAGGTTTAGGGCGGATAGAGAGTGTGGCTTGATCCGGTTTACTTAACCAACTCACTGTGTTGATGAACATATCTCCATTGAGTTGTTGTTCAAACCAACCGTTTGTCGCAAATTGAGAATTTCCCAATATCACTAACCTTGCTTCTGCGGGATTGTTGTCTTCGGTTGTTTCGGGAGTTTCTTCGATTACAGCTTCAGGAGTTTCTTCGATTGTTTCAGGAGTTTCTTCGGTTGTTTCAGGAGTTTCTTCGATTACAGCTTCAGGAGTTTCTTCGGTTGTTTCGGGAGTTTCTTCGATTACAGCTTCAGGAGTTTCGGAAGTTTCGGAAGTTTCTGCTGGGGTTTCTGATGAGTTTTCTGTTGGCTGAGTCGTTTCAGCAGGTGGCTGAGAAATCGGTTCAGACGCAGGTTTTGTTAACGCCACTCCTAATGATAACGGCCCTTTGCGATCGCTATCTGGATTAAATTCTAACTCCCGACTGGCTAAGTTTGTTTCCGCCCAACTCTCCGCTTCTGTCCAAATTAGAGGACTTTCTGTAATCCCCTCGACAGTGCGAGTTTCTACCGGACGAGCTAAAGGATAAAAAGAAATGCCATTATTAAACTCTTGAGTAATCGGATGTTCACCATATTCTCGTACAATGGGAACAGTCGGCCCCAGTCCGACTAACCGACCACTTCCGGTTGCATCAATCGCCAGACGATCATCAATTTTCACCCCCCATTTGTCTAACAACTCATTTAACCCCGGTTCAGTTTTGGGGTCAATCATCACCAACAAACTTCCGCCTTGTTCCAAATACTCGTCTAACGCTTCAACTTCTCCTTCAAATAACGGACGTTGTGGCCCAGCAACCACAATCACATCGGCATCTTCAGGAATCGTAGACTGTTGAGTGAGAGTCAAAGGTTCAATCACAAAGTTCTTCTCACCCAAAGCATTAACCGCATTTTTTAAACCGCCTTGTCCATCAGTTAACGGACGTTCACCGTGACCTTGTAGAAAGTAGATTTTGGGAATACGGTTACTGAGAAGTTGTTCAATCCCGTTGGTGAGTTGGGCTTCAGTCAGTGCTTGTGAACTTTCCTTTGGCAGGGATTGGCGTTGATCTCCTGACTCTAAATAGACTACACCAAATTCACTCACCCCATACTCTTGAGCAACTCCGGGTTGAGCTTGGGGATCGACAAATTCATAGTTAAACTGTTGGGGAGCAATACGACGATACTGATCTAAAAGTTCTTTAGCTTGGGGGTTTCCTGAGCGATCAAAAACCAGAACCTTAATCGGTTGTTCTAAATTCGTTAGGAGCGTTTGGGTTTGAGGTGCGAGCGTAAATTGTTGGTTTTCAGTTAAGTCCAGACGAACTGCATGACGAACCGCCAAAAAGTTAATCAATCCTACAATTAAAAAGACAGAAACCGTCGCCGCAAAAGCGTTTGTTCCGGCTTGAGTAGAACGACGACTCCAATAGGGATGTTTGAGACTATCGCCTTGACGAAAATAGACACGAAACAAAAACCACAACCCAATAATAACTGCCCCGGCGATGATTAATCCCAGTGGAACAGGTTCCCAACTTCCAGAAACAAACCCGGCTGACAAGCCCATAATGATTAAAAATGGGCCTAACCAAAAGGTATACGTTAAAAACTTCCAACTGGGTGCTGTTTTCTGTTTCATAAGATTTAATAACGCTGGAAGCGCAAGGCATCAATGGACTGGGCGGTGAGAAACACTCCTAAAATAATATAACTTCCAAATAGAATCAGGCTACTGGTATCTAAAATCCCTCTGATTAAGTTGGTATAGTTGGAAATCAATGATAGATGAGCTAAAGCACTTCCAAAGTTGCCCCCGACGCTATTGCCGATGATATCGATCACCCACAAAAATAAAACTAAGGCAAAGGTCAAAATAGCCGATAAGATGGTACTTTCGGTCAGAGAGGAGATAAACATTCCTAAAGACAGAACCCCACCTGCAAGTAATATTAACCCGGCATGGGCAGTGAGGAAAATTGCCGGAGACATCGGAGGTTCAGCCGCACTCAGGGCCGCTGCTTCTAATCCCATTAACGGTAAGATCATTGTGGCGTAAAACGTGAGAACGCCGAGTAATTTACCCGTAGCAACAACCCAGTTTGTCACCGGAGATGTAGCAAGTAGTTCTAGGGTTCCCCGTTTACGTTCTTCGGCATAGAGTCCCATCGACAGCATCGGTAGAACAAACAACGACATCGAACCCATGAGTCGCAAAAAGACTTGTAGAAATTCGTAGGGTAAGTCAATGGGGGGGTCTGTAATTCCCGACTGATCGAGAAGGGCGACTTGTTGAATTAAACCATCTGGCCCTAATAAAACGGCCACAAAGAAATATCCAGTCAACACCCAAAAGACTCCGGCGATCGCATAGGCTAGCGGAGAGGCAAAGTAACTTTGGAGTTCTTTACGATAAATTGCAACAAGGCTGCTTAGGGTGACAAGCATAATGATTCGTTAAGGGGTTGGCGATCAGTCGGGTTCGTTGATGTCTTGTTGATTATTGTCTACGGGATCGAGTTTTTCGTCTAGAGGTTCGGGGACTTCGGGTTGAGTTTCTTCGAGTTCGACCATTTCTGCGGTTTCTGAAGTCACTTGTTGAGTGGTCAGTTCTAGGAAGACATCTTCTAGACTAGCGCGAGTCCGGCGCATTTCATAGAGGTTAAACCCGCAAGAGACACAGGCAGCAACGATTTCAGGCCCGGGTTCGGTGTTGGGTTCACAGAAGATTTGAATTTGTCGGCGATCTTCTAGACTCTCCGGAAGATATTGTAGCGATCGCACACCTGGAATCTGTTCTAATCGGGTTAATTTTTCGGGCTCGATCGCGCTGTCGAGTTCGAGTTCATATCCCGATCCGGCGGTGAGTTCTTCCATTAGGGTTTCTGGGGTTCCTGTCGCCACCACTTGACCTCGGTTAATAATCGTCACCCGATTACAGGTCATGCTCACTTCTGGCAGAATATGGGTAGACAAGACAATGGTATGGTCTCCAGCAAGGCTTTTAATCAGGTTACGGACTTCGATGATTTGACGAGGATCTAAACCGACGGTGGGTTCATCAAGGACAATTACGGGGGGATCATGAACCAACGCTTGAGCAATACCAACCCGTTGACGGTAGCCTTTGGAGAGTTTGCGAATTAGGGATTTTCGCCGTTCCCACAGTCCACATTTTTTCAGGGCGGCTTCGACGTTTGGTCTGCGATCGCCAGCAACAACTCGTTTGATCCGTGCGACAAAGTACAAAAAGCTCTCCACGCTCATTTCGGGGTATAATGGCGGGTTTTCGGGGAGATAACCAATGCGTTGACGGACGGCTATCGACTGTTCATGGACATCATAACCGGCGATTTTGGCGGTGCCACTGGTGGCGGGAAGGTAGCCGGAGAGGATTCGCAATGTGGTGGTTTTTCCGGCTCCGTTTGGCCCTAAGAATCCTAAGATTTCTCCGGCTTCCACTGAAAATGAGACATCCTGAAGGGCGGGGGTTGAACCATAGATCTTACACAGATTTTCGACTTCGATCATGGGGGGTGGGTTAAACTGCAATGATGCGATTAAGAATAAATACTATCTCAGCTTGGAGATGTCACCAAAATTATAATTTTAACAGAATTATGAATTATAAATTATAAATTGATCACCTGAAAGTGAGGATGGCAATCCCCAGTTTTTGTTCAAATTATGAATGATCAATGCTCAATGCTAAATTGGAAGTTCATTCTAGGAGTACAAAGAGTTTTGACATCCTTTAGTTCTTCCTCTGCTCATCATTGCGAATTTTACATTCATCATCGAGTCCCCGCCGAGTTGATCTGAGCAAATCGAGAGCGAACTGAGCAAAAGCTATTCAATTGGGCAATCAGGTTTCAAAATAATCGGAAATTTTTTGACTTTGTTCTAACAAGGGTTCTAAACTACTCACTTGAAACCAAAACCAGAGTTCTCTTTGACTTGAAAATTCAACGCTACCGATCAGGGCAGAAGAATAGTTTTTTGACCAACTTGCTAATAACAATTGTCCAATATTACCCACTTTATACTTTGGAATCATGTAAGTAATTCCGTAGTTACTGAGCGTACTCATCACACCCATAACCCCATTAAAAAAAATATTACCCACCTCACTTAAAATCCCTTGATCAACTTGGTCTTGATCCAATTTTCGTCGTTCTTGTGTTTCAATGAGATTAATCAATAATTTTGCACTTTCAGCCGGAAAAACCAATTGCGCCATGCCCTCATAATTTCCGGAAAAAACCAGTTCCATCGCACTAATTTCGGTTAAACCCAGGGCAGACTTCAGTTGAGATCGTAATTGTTCACGAGGAATAATTTCTAAAGTTTTTAGGTTTAACTCAATCGGAGACTTGGCAATTGTTTCTAACATCATCTCAGATCTTTCCAAGCCCACTTTAAAAATTTGCTGGAGATGAGCAAGTGACTCGGCATTTTGGTTCATAAGTTCTCAAGTAACAGCTCTAGTTTGAACAAATCGACAGATTTTTCTTACCGTTAATTTTAGAGCAATGAGCAGTTAGCGAATACAGTCGTCAACCTGATCCCGATTCCTAACTGCTACCCAAACAACCGAATAGAGGAATTTTGAGCCTCAGTAAAAGAATAGTCAGGGTTGACGGACAATTCCAAAAACAGAAGTATAACCGTGTAGAAACGTCCCCTCTCCTACCGGGCCAATTTCCCCACTACAAAATAAACCACTGACCGGAATATTGAGATAACGTTGAAATTGGTTAGAGTCGAAGTTAGGTTCGCCGTAGAGTCCTTCTCCCCGTCCTAAACAGGAAAACATCAAAGCCCCTGCATTTGCCCTCAGTTGAGATGAATTTGGATGTTGCTGTTGATAACGAGTCAGTAATGCTTGCAAGTCTTCTTTGGAGGTTTCAGCATCTCGGAGGTGAAATTGAATTCGTTGTCCAGGACGAACCCGATCCCCGATGGCAATCGCCCCAATCCGGGGGTCAACACCCAATAAGTTGCGAATCAAAAAATCTCCGGGTTCTAATTGTTGTTTAAATTCATCTCGAACAACACCTACAAACAGAGAATTTTGAGCCAGTTGTCGATCAGGTTCGCTCAAATCTTGTACCAATTCTTGCAAAGCCTCTAAGGGTGAGAGCGATTCTCCCGATCCACCGTAGGATAACTCATCAGGACCGTACTCTTGCTCCAGTTGGAGAATAATATTACGCTCTCCTTTGGTGACTCGATAAGGCAAACCAACCGGACGACACCCTTGAGCCACGATAGTTTCTAAGACGATGTTACCGCACAGAGCCACACCCACGACTTCGGCTTGATAATGTTGGGAATCGTGAAAAACGGCTGTGATATTGTTTAAACTGCCACTGGCTAAACCTCCAACCTTGACTGAACCGGGATAAGCATAATCAAGTCCTTGGAGTAAATCATTAATCCGATTGTACATGGGGTCTACGAGCAGAATAAACTGGGGCTGTTCGCTGGGATCGACTCCGATCAAGTCAACCCAGGCTTGGGGAGGACTATCGAGGTCGGGTAAGCCTTCAGCCGTCAAATGAAAGGGGTGAACTTGAACATCCGGTAAATGAGCCAAACTCAGACTAAGGGCGGGTTCTCCTTCGATTTCTTCAGCTTGACGGTTAGAATTGCCGCCGACAATACCCGCGCCACCACAGCCGATGATTGCTGAAAGGTTGAGTCGCTCTTGCAAAAGAGGCATCAATCGAGAATATTCGCTAGCAAAAGCAGAGGAGATAAAGACTAAGCCAAAATTGGGCGAGGCGGGTAGTGCTTGGTGAATTTGTTCTACGACTTCATCGATTGCAGCTTCTAGGGAAGGGCGTTTTGAGAGGGCGTTAACCCACTGAATTTGGTCTGTTGTTGGTTCTACCATCTTAAACTCTCCGATATTGAATTGATTCAGTTGCTCACAATTGCCTCATCTTATCTAGAAATTCATACTTGTCCCGCAGAAGTTAGAAGGCAGAAAGTAAGATCTCCCGATCTTCCTACCTCTCTCTCTCTCGGTACTGACAAATCACGCTTATGGTAGGGGACGTGATTGCTTTGTTTAGATAAAATGTATACGATTGGTAGCTTAAGCTGTATTTGTAGCAGATGTGAAGAAGCAAACCTTAAAAAATCAAGAGGAATACCTCGCTCAAGCTGGGGATTGAGTTATCACTGATCAGTAGTGGTTAGAGTATTAAGCAAAGCCGTCTAGCGAAATAGCCGAACTTGATGACTCATTAGTTTTCAGTTAGGCTGATTCTTTGTAAGGAAATATGTAGTTGAGGCGAATCCACAATGACCAATAGTAATAATATTGATGAAATGATTGAGCAGGAGCGTCAACAGGCTCGCTCTGCTTGCGATACTCAAGGTTCTAGTTCTGCCGAATGTGCAGCCGCTTGGGATGCTGTAGAAGAGTTAC
>CAZNCM010000214.1:0-10323 GCA_964571155.1 uncultured Lyngbya sp.
AAAAAAAGATCACTATTATTTTCTTTTTTACCCCTGACTTTGAAAACACCCTGCTCTCAAAGGGAGGACTAGTTAGAAAGTTAAAGAAGACTTTCTCTAGTAAAGAGGAAGTTACAAACTTCCTCTCTGAACAAGGGCTTGTCTAATATTCAATATTTCATATCTCCTATAGTTTTCGGGGCAGGTTTATATAAATTGTTTGCGGGAGATAATGAATCGATTCTGAACCCGTCCCTACATAAATTAAAACCAATTTTTTAAATGATTCCAACTGTATCTAATTATTGGCTGATAAACGCCCAAATTCCGGCTTGTTTGTTGAATAATGTTGTTCTGGAACAAACGCCGAACCGAGAAGGTTTAGTTAATGTTGATTTAGAAATTGCCGACGGTGTAATTAGTCAAATTGTTGAAAAGGGAACCGTTAAAATGGGGAAAATTCCCACCGTTGATTTACAGAAAAAACTGGTTTTTCCTTGTTTTGTTGATATTCATACTCACTTAGATAAAGGTCATATTTGGGAGCGAAAACCCAACCCAGACGGAACATTTCAGGGTGCGTTAAAAGCGGTTTGGGAAGATATAGAGGTTTGGAATTTTGAAGATATTTATCGCCGCATGGAGTTCGGGTTAAAATGTAGTTATGCTCACGGAACAAACGCGATTAGAACTCATTTAGATTCTGGGGGAAGGTTGGCGGATATCAGTTGGGAGGTGTTTAGAACACTACAAAAAGAATGGTCAGATCGGTTAATTTTACAGGCGGTTGCTTTGGTCACGTTGGAAGAATATCTAACTCCTGCGGGGGAAAAGTTAGCCGATAAAGTGACGGAATTCGGCGGATTTTTGGGCGGTGTTGCTTATATGAACCCGGAGATTGATCGCCAAATTGAACGGGTTTTTCAACTGGCAAAAGACCGAAATTTAGATTTAGATTTCCATACCGATGAAAATGGCGATCCGGATTCTATTACGTTAAAAAAAGTTGCGGAAACGGCGTTAAAAACAGAGTTTTCGGGTAAAATAGTCTGTGGTCATTGTTGTAGTTTGGCGGTTCAATCTCCCGAACAGGTAACAGAAACTATCGCGTTAGTTAAACAGGCGGGAATTGGGATTATTAGTTTACCGATGTGTAATTTGTATTTACAAGATCGGCAATACCAGCAACCATTAAATTTAACTCAAACTCCCCGTTGGCGTGGGGTAACGTTATTACATGAACTCAAACAATCAGAAATTGCTGTAGCTGTCGCGAGCGATAATTGTCGCGATCCGTTTTATGGTTTTGGCGATCACGACGGGTTAGAAGTGTTTAAAATGGCGGTGAGAATTGCCCATTTAGATCATCCGTTTGGAGATTGGTTACAAACTGTTACTCGAACTTCTGCGGAGTTAATGGGGTTATCAACAGTAGGAAGAATTGGTGTTGGACTTCCTGCGGATTTGATTATTTTTAAAGGTCGTTATTTTAGTGAAGTATTATCTCGTTCTCAGCATGATAGAATTGTATTGAGAAAGGGAAAAGAAATTAATACAACCTTACCGGATTATCAAGAGTTAGATGATTTAATTCGGTAAAATTAGAGTTTTAAAATCCACTCAAAATATTAAATAATATTGTATAAATATAAGCAATAAATTCTGAAATTACAGTCCGAAATCCTTCACTTGAAAGCCACCATTGATTGGCATTGTAATCTTCAGATGGAATAGAAATAATCCCCACTTGAATCTCGGGATGAAGGTGTTTTCGGAACGTTATCCAACTGCGACGGGCATGAGGGCCTAAAGAATAAAGATTAATAGATTGAATGTTTAACTCAGTTGTTTGTAGCCATTCTCGGAGGGCAATAACGGTGGCTTCTGTACGGTTACGAAGGGTAGGAGACGCGGGAACTGCAATTACTTGAGTTTCATCTAAACCCAGTTTAATGAAAGTGGCTGCGGTGAGGTTAGCAAAGTCTTTGTATTCGGCTAAATAGTATCCTTTTTGTAGCGGAACTCCAGTGGTGATTATTTTTTGATAACGGCCTTTTTCAAATTCAACTAAAGCTAATTTTAAGGCATAATCCGGCATCCATCCTATCACTAAAGCATCGGCTTGTATGGGGCTGTTAACAGCGAGAAAAGAATAGAGATTTAAGCCAAAAACCAGAGTTGTAGTCAGAATAAATAATAAAGTAAGACCCCACCCTTTGAGGGTGAGTGTCCAAATTTCTTGACGCTGAATGAGGTGCAATTTTTGAAGTTTCTTGCAAGGGAAAAACGAGGGCATTTGAATCACTTAATTCAGGTAGAGGAATTTAAGCTTTAGCCTGTTGGGCGTGGAGATAGTCAAACACACTTTTATCTCCGATATCAGCAGGAATATCTTGAAATGTTTTACGAACAGCAAAAACTAAAAACTGAATTGCCCAGAAAAACAGTAAAAACTTTAGATTGATCACTGACCAAATTCCCACCATAAATCCTAACAAAAGTAAGGGAACAAGAGGGGTTAGTAGTTTAGTTTCGATACGGTTAAAGCAAAATGCTTCTTTAAAGTAAATTCCGGTAATAGCAGCAAAACTAAAGCCAATTCCCAGTAAAGTTAAAGGCTGATTGTAAACGGTTAGGGCTAACGGTTCAGGACTTTGAAACGCTACAATAACAGAAGCTATACCTCCTATCAACCAAAATAGTTGTAAGACTCGGTGTAGAATAGCAAGATAGATGTGAATCGTAAATAAGCTGACACCCAGGGCGAACCAAAAACAAAAATAGAGAGGGGTCAAGGCTTGCAGGACTAGGGGACTATTGCCTTGCCATAAGACTAATCCTGTACCGACTGCGAAGCACAGGGCTGCTATCATTAAGCCAGTGCGGTAAATCAGAACACCGATGCGATCGCTATCGGTAATGGTATATTCACCGAACTGCCCTTGATAGACTTGGGGTTGTAATGAGTGCAGTTGTTGTGTCATCGTTGCCTCCTACGGGTGAATGCAATAAGCGCGTCTATCACAATATGCTCAGTCACTCAACTTGTTTCAGGTGAGAACATAATGTCTAAATCTTATCAGAAAAATCAAAAACGTCAGCCACAGCTAGCACCTGAAGATATTCAACCGATTCAAATTGATGAAACTATTTTAACGGGATCGACGAACAGAAGTAAAAGAAATCCACAACAACATTTAATGTTGTCTATGGAAAATGTTCTTGAACAAATGGAGACATTAGGCCTGCTTGATCCCGAAAAGTTGATGCAAGAATTTGGAGAGGTTGATCGCGAAGAATTTGAAGATAGAATTAAAACGATTCTTGAAACTAAAATTATTGAAGTTGATGAACCTAATCTAAATCGATATCTCCAATATCTCAAAAAAAATATTCAAAAACCTTGCTATCTGACGGGAACTGAAGAATTTTTGTGGGAGGAAGATTATCTCTTTGGAGAAGGTTCTCAAAAAAAGTATGAAAAGCTCAAAAAAACTCAGCCTTCTTATACCGATGTGTTTACGTTAGTGAAATTTTCAGAAGCCCTATCAGATGTAGATGGTTTACTCGCAGAAGTTCAGCGAGTCAGCGATAAAAAAATATTTGTTCTTCCCCTAGCTGACTTGGAAGTGACTGATGAAAATTCCCCAAATTATAAACTGATCGAAGATTATTTAATGTGGTTTTTGAACTATATGTAAATCGGTCTATAAACTCGTCAAAATCTGCCCGAATGGGTCAGGGAAAATGTACCCCAAAGACACAAAGACACCTCAGATTTTCTCTGGAATTTGTCTCTGTGTCTTCAAGGGTGTTGGGGTCTATACTCGCACCCCGGCGTGGCTGACCGTGGCTAACGCTTCAACTAAACTGCGAACCGCTGCAACCATTGCCACTTCATCATTGAGGCGATTGATGGCTGAACCCACACCAATACCCGAGGCCCCGGCTGCAATTGCCAAAGGTGCGGTAACGTTGGATAGTCCAGACGCACACAACACCGGGACTGATACCGCCCGAGAGATTTCATAAGCGGCGGCTAAGGTGGGAGACGCTTTTTCGATTAAACCCAATGTACCTGAATGAACGGGTTGGGAACTGGTACCACCTTCGGTTTGGATGATATCAGCACCCGCTTCGACTAATTCTGTCGCGAGTTGGACTTGGCGATCGAGTTCGAGAATGTGAGGTACAGTCACAGACAGGGTAATATCAGGAAGCAGCGATCGCGTTTGTTTGGTGAGTCGCAGTACATCTTCGGCTTCAAACCGCAGCCCTTGGGCATAGAACGCATCAAAGTTCCCAATTTCAATTAAGTCTGCACCCGCTTCAACGCAGGGAATAAACTTAATAGGTTCAACGGCTGAAACGCAGATGGGGAGATGAGTTAAGTTTCTCGCCATCCGAACTAAACTGACATCTGCTGCAATATCAACAAAAGTTGCACCGCCCTGAGTCGCCGCTTTTACCGTTGCTGCAACCCGTTGGGTATCGAAATTCATCAAGCCACTAATCACCTTGAGTGCTTTCCCTTGGTTGATCGCTTGTTTGATTGGAGAATTGTTGAGCATATTAATACCTCAGCCTAGACTTTTGTAAAATTCATTGTTACATAGTTTAGGGTGATTACAAACATCTGTGAGCCAGAGAAATTTTGGATGGAGTTGAACCGGGTTAGTCTCTGTTTTATTCTTTTAAATGATAACGCTGGGGTTGATGAAAGTTGTAAATATCTGCAATCACTTTTACCCAACTCTCAGCCAGAGATTCTAGAATTTTATCCCCTTTTTCTTTTGTTGCCACTGTTGCATCTCCCAAAACTCCGCTTTGGGTTAAATCTCGTGTGACCCACGCAAAAGGCAGTTTTCCTTCCATACTCAGCATACTATTTTCGGGTAAATCGTGAGGATATTCACACACAACTTGATTTTTTCGGACTTGTTCGGGCAAAATTGACAACATGACGCTGGTTTCTGCATCTCCGGCGTGTATTCCATATTCTAACTCTTTTGCGGTTAATAATTCTGTCGCCGCGTTGGGAACTCGCCAGACAAACAACGGAAAGATCATAAAATCTTCATACTTTTGATGCAAATCTCGTGCAACCATTTCTAAGATTTGGGGTTGTCCACCGTGAGCATTTATAAACACTAATTTACGAAATCCGGCTCGATAAATGCTTTCTCCTGTTTCGATGAGTACCGATGAAAGGGTATTGCTATTTAGGGTAATTGTACCGGGAAAATGCCAATGTTCATTCGATTTACCGTAATATAATGTTGAGAGTGCATAGGCAGGAATCTCAGTATTAAGTTTAGCTAAAGCTTGACCTGTAACCGCAGTTGCAATGGCAGAATCAACGATTAAAGGTAAATGGGGGCCGTGTTGTTCGATTGAACCAATCGGTTGAATAATTACCACATTTTCTTTATCGGACATTTCATTAATTTCTGTCCAGGTGAGATAGGGAAAAAACCGTTCCGGTGGAATAAAGTTGTGCATGGTAAGTTGAAATTTAGGTTTCGAGATTGATTCAGTCATATTAACAAAATATATGAGATTTTATTTTCAGATCTTCACAGGTTTATCTGTATTTTTTACAAAAAATTTGATAAAATAGAGTCAAACCAGATTAATTTTAATCCAAGTAATGGAAGAAATTCTTAAACTTAAAGAACTTCTGCTTCAAGGTGACATTCAAGGATCACTGGCGATTGTAAATGAATTAGAAGAACATAGTAGAGATGACATCATTAGTAATATTCGGAGTTATGCTGTAATTTTATTACTTCATTTAATTAAACAAAAAGCAGAAAATCGCACGACTCGTTCTTGGGATGTCTCAATTCGTAATTCCATTTTAGAAATTAAAGCTAAAAATAAACGTCGGAAATCAGGAGGAGTTTATTTACCCCCTGACGATCTTTTAAATACCCTAGCAGAAGCTTATCCTCAAGCAATTAACAAAGCCTCTCTCGAAGTCAAAGAAGGATATTACGAATCAGAAGAATTAGAACAATTGATGAGTCAAGATGAAATTTTAAATCAAGCGATGCAGTTAATTTTGATAGAAAATTGATTAAACTCGCCCAATCAGGGTATGATCATTGAAAATCACAAATCTCCGCTAGATCTCTTTCAATGCAAAAATACTCTAAAAATTTAATTAAAACCTCACTTTTTCTCCTTTTTAGTTTACTCTGTATTAGTTCTTGTACCTCTCAACCGGAATCCAAAAACTCTCAATCTACATCTTCTCAAAATAACACCTTAAGATTATTATACTGGCAAGCCCCAACAATTCTCAACCCCCATTTATCCACAGGTTTTAAAGACTCAGAAGCGAGTCGAATTACCTTAGAACCTCTCGCCAGCTTTAACAACCAAGGTGAACTTATCCCCTTTTTAGCGGCTGAAATTCCCACAATTGAAAATGGAGGAATTGCCAAAGATGGAAAGTCAATCACTTGGAAATTAAAACAAAATATAAACTGGTCAGATGGAACCCCTTTCACGGCTGATGATGTGATTTTTACCTATGAATTTATCAGTAATCCTGATGTTGGATCTTCTACCGCTGGAACTTATAAAATTATTGAAAATGTTGAAAAAATAGATGATTTTACCGTTAAAATAAACTTTCAAGATGTAACTCCCGGCTGGTTTTTAGTGTTTGTCGGTACCGAAGGAATGATTTTACCCAAACATAAATTTCAAGACTATCAAGGTGTTAATTCTCGTCAAGCACCCGCCAATTTAAACCCAGTGGGAACAGGGGCTTATCAAGTGGTAGAATTCAAACCGGGAGATGTGGTTATTTACGAACCAAACCCCAATTTTAGAGACGCAGAAACACTCAGTTTTCAACGCATTGAACTCAAAGGAGGAGGGGATGCGACATCAGCAGCCAGAGCGGTTTTACAAACAGGTGATGCTGATTATGCGTACAATTTACAAGTTGAAGCAACAGTTTTAAAACAATTAGAAACAGGGGGAAAAGGAAAGCTAATCTCGAACTTTGGATCATTAATGGAACGAGTTTTAATTAATCAAACTGATCCCAATCAAGCTACTCCAGACGGCGAACGTTCTAGCTTACAATTTCCTCATCCTTTTTTCACCGATAAATCAGTGCGTCAAGCCTTTAGTTTAGCCATAGATAGAGAAACGATAGCCAATCAACTTTATGGTGTCACTGGAAAACCAACCGCCAATTTTGTTGTCGCACCTCAACAATTTGTTTCTGAAAATACGGACTATGAATTTAATCCGCAGAAAGCAGAACTATTATTAGATCAAGCGGGATGGAAAGATAGCAATAATAATGGAATTCGAGATAAAAATGGCGTGGAAATGAAGATTTTATTTCAAACTTCAGTTAACCCTCTACGACAAAAAACCCAAGAAGTGATTAAACAGTCTTTAGAATCAATCGGGATTGCAGTTGAACTTAAAAGTATTGATCCCAGTGTTTATTTTGCGGGAGATCCAGCAAATTCTGATACGGTAGAACACTTTTATGCTGACTTACAAATGTTTACCACCGGAAATACTAGCCCCGATCCGACTTCCTATTTAAAAACCTACACTTGTGATGAAATCCCCCAAAAAGCCAATAATTGGACGGGAGATAATGCTTCTCGCTATTGTAATCAAAATTATGATAATCTATGGAAACAGTCTACCCTTGAACTCGATCCCCAAAACCGTCAACAATTATTGATTCAAATGAATGATCTGTTAGTTCAAAATGCGATTGTAATTCCTCTGGTACATCGAGCCGATATCATTGGAATCAATACTCAAATTACAGGCGTTGAATTAACCCCTTGGGATTTAAACACTTGGAATATTCACAACTGGAGAAAAAAATAACCCAATGATAGACACATAATTTGTAAAAAAGATGGAATAATAGTAAGTAGAGTAATCAGGTGTTGAGTGAGGATGTGTAAGCAAATGCTGAATCAGAATGAATGGGTCTGGAGGTCAAAATGTTGAGATTAAAACCTCTCAAAGCTGGAATAAAACTGTCTTTGATGCTAACTCTGGGTGTCGCAGTCTCCAACTGTTCCGTAATGGAAACGATGTTACCTCCAATTTCTGAACCGACTCCCTCAGCTACTCCCTCTCCCGAGGTGAAAGACTATAGAACTTTTGCAGATTGGTGTTCCAGTCGGGAAAATTTAGCATTAGAAACTCAACAAACCATCAATATTTTATTACAAGTTGCTGGAGTTACAGATTGTCAATTAGCTCAAAAAAGTCTTTTACAAGTTATCGAACTCGATCTCAGTCGCAGCAAAATTAGCGATCTTTCTCCGTTAATTACTTTACCTCATCTAACTCGCCTTAACCTCAGTGAAAATCAAATCACAGACTTAACTCCTTTATCAACTTTAACCAATTTAACACGACTCAATCTCAGTAGTAATCTCATTCAAGATCTAAGTCCAATTGCAGAGTTACCGAATTTAGAAATTTTACTTCTTTATAAAAATGAGATCGAAGATATTAATCCTCTTTCTAACCTTTCGGGATTAACAGAACTGAGTTTAGATAGTAACAAAATTAGTGATATTAGTCCCCTTTCAGAATTGAATAGTTTAACGAATTTAAGTCTGAGTGAAAACCAAATTCAGGACTTAAGTATTCTTGCAAACTTGAATAATTTAACAGAACTGGGTTTAAATGCAAATCAAATTAGTGATATTAGCTTGCTCTCAGAACTCCCAAATCTAACTCAATTAAATTTAAAAACTAACCAAATCTCTGAAATCAGTTCTTTGTCTAATCTCAGCAATTTAAAAGAACTCAACCTCGATAGTAATAAACTTACTAATATCAGTGCTTTATCCTCTCTAACTCAACTAGAAACCTTAAGTCTAAGTGAAAACAATATTACCAATATTCAACCTCTTTCTAATTTAGAAAACTTAAAAAGTTTACAACTGAGAAGTAATCAAGTTTCTGATCTCACAGCCTTAAGCTCACTCACCAGTTTAACAGAAGATTTAAACTTAATTGATAATCAAATTACTGATATTAAACCTTTGTCTAACCTCGAAAATTTAACACGAATGGGATTAAGTAAAAATAAAATTGTTGATGTTCAACCTTTATCCAATTTAACCGAACTGGTGATTTTGTATTTAGATGAAAATCAGATTACCGAAGTTAAACCCTTATCTAATTTAACAAAACTCACTGAACTCAACCTCTGGAATAATCAAATTAAAACAATAGAATCACTTTCTCCGTTGGAAAATCTCACCTATTTAGGCTTACAAGAAAATCCCATTGAGAAAAAACAATGTCCAGTTCAACCGAAGTCAATTTGTCAATTTTAAAACCTTAATTTAAACCGTTTGCGATCGCTAAAATATTCTCTGTTACTCACCTAGATTTCTAAATCTAGGTCTATTTTTGTGTATATGAACACACAGACCTTATAAAAATGTATTTTTAGTTACAGTTTAAACTACACCAAATATAGCGGAAAAATTTTAGTTTGTCAATGGCTATCACTATATCTGGATTATGCAGTACATTGGAAAACAGTAGTTTGAAGGAGGGAAAAATGAAATCCCAAAAAAGACTGATGAAACAAAACTCAATGTTTACTGCTGTGCTTTTAGTTTCGGTGTGGATGCTTGGATTTGCTATCAATACGTGCATTCTATCTGGAGATAATTGCATCATTATCATTGGAGAAAAAGGAGTTTTGATTAAGCGAATTCCCTCTAACCACTCTCCTTTAAAGGAGTCCAAATGAAAAAGCCCACAGTTAAACATCGCAAAATTAAATTTGCGAAACTGTGAGCGAACATAATACGTTGTAGCTACATCATTGCACAAATGAATCCTGACTTCAAGATTTATCTTGAGTATGGTGTAGCAAAATTTTTGAAAGGGAATATTAAGAATGACGGGGTATTAACTTATCCCGTTACTTTCCCGTGAATAACAGTTAGTTTAACTTAGAGATTAAAACATCAGAAATATCCTCCCCTCGCCACCTCTCCCTAACCCTCTCCTACGAGGAGAGGGAACGATTGTATCTCCCCTACAAGGGGAGATTATAGAGGGGTCGAGAGGGGCTGGGGGAGAGGTCATAATCCCATATTTTTTTAACAATATTTTGAATCTACAACTCGGAAGATTATCTTAAACAATACAATCGCTACAATACAGCTTAGTCCCAGATCTTGATTTCTAAATCAAGTGTATTTTTATGTATATAAGTATACAGAACTCTATAAAAATCTATCTTTAGTTAGAGTTTAAATTACACCAAATATAGCGGAAAAATTTTAGTTTGTCAATGGCTATCACTATATCTGG
>CAZNCM010000215.1:0-10309 GCA_964571155.1 uncultured Lyngbya sp.
GAATGTGTTGACATCAGCAGTTGACTAGGCATCTAAATATATTTACTTACGAGTGTTAACTATACCGTAACCTAAACGTAAACTCTGATTAAGAGCAGTGCAAAATCGTTTTGTTTTTCTAATCAGTTGTGATAAACACGGTAAACTGGGATTAAGAATCGCATTTTACCCTCTCCTCTGTCAACTGATTGAGCATTCTAATGGTGAAAACGTCCATTGTTCGCCACATTGCACTTAATCTTTGATTTGTCAACCCCTTAAAAAGTACATCAAACCCCAAACTGAGATGACGCTGACTCTATCGCCAAATCAAGTTCAACTCAAGAACTGGCCTGGTTTAATTGAAACATACCGCCCCTACCTGCCTGTTACCGAAGCAACACCCGTGATCACGTTGCAAGAAGGCAACACCCCCTTGCTTCCAGTCCCGTCTATCGCTCAAATCATCGGTAAACAAGTCCAAGTCTACGTTAAATACGACGGACTCAACCCCACAGGCAGCTTCAAAGATCGAGGGATGACCATGGCTATTTCCAAAGCCAAGGAAGAAGGATGTTCTGCCGTCATCTGTGCCAGTACCGGAAACACCTCCGCCTCAGCAGCCGCCTATGCCCGTCGAGCCGGGTTAAAAGCCTTTGTGATCATTCCCGATGGCTATGTGGCGATGGGAAAACTCGCCCAAGCTTTGCTCTACGGCGCCGAAGTTTTGGCCATTGAAGGCAACTTTGACCAAGCCCTTAATATCGTCCGAGAAGTCGCGGATCATTATCCCGTCACCTTAGTCAATTCCGTCAATCCTTACCGCTTAGAAGGTCAAAAAACCGGAGCCTTTGAAATCGTCGATGCTTTAGGCAATGCTCCCGACTGGCTGTGTATCCCTGTGGGCAACGCTGGAAATATTTCCGCCTACTGGATGGGATTTTGTCAATATCACGCCGATAACCGTTGCGATCGCCTCCCCCAGATGACGGGATTTCAGGCCGCCGGAGCCGCCCCATTTATCCAAGGTCATCCCGTCAGTCAACCCGAAACCTTAGCCACCGCCATCCGCATCGGCAACCCGGCCAGTTGGAACCTGGCGATCGCCGCCCAACAAGCCAGTAAGGGAAGTTTCTCGGCTGTCACCGATGAGGAAATTTTAGCCGCTTATCGACTACTAGCCTCAGAAGAAGGCATATTTTGTGAACCTGCCAGTGCTGCATCGGTAGCAGGTTTACTCAAAGTCAAAGATCACGTCCCCACCGGAGCCACAATTGTCTGTGTCCTGACTGGAAATGGCTTAAAAGATCCCAGCACCGCTATCGAACACTGCAACAACCCCTTTAAACAAGGGATCGCCCCCAATATTGAAGAAGTGGCTAAAGTTATGGGCTTTTAAGTTTCCTCAACCCGTGCCGCACCCAAAAGCTAATCTTTAGACTCAGAGGTAGACTCATCCGTTGGTGGAAGCTGAGGTAAAGGCAGTTGAGTACCTTCGGGAAGTTGAGCAAATTGAGAAGAACTTTCTTCCTCAAAAGCCTGCGGGGACAACAGTTCAATTTTGGGTTTCTTTTGATCCCGATGATCGGATGAAGATTGACCTTGGGCTTTGGTTAACAAATCAACCGTATCTCCTAAAGCCGTCGTTAGACTATTGCGCGTTTGGAGATGATTCGCCTTTTCTTGTTCGAGGGACTCGCTTAACTGATGAATTTGATCCCGAGCGCGATCGCGATCGAGCATCACTTCCACTAACTTCGCCTTCAACTCATCTTCTGAAGCCAGTTGCTCAATCTCCCGGTTAATCGACACCTTCGATAAAATTTCAGACGTCGGAACCGAAAACTTTTGTTGCAACTGTTCAAGCTGCGATCGCAAAGTTGCGATCATCTCTTGGTGACGTTTGACTTCTTCCCGTCGTTGTTGAGCTTCGGTACTATAAAGCTGACGCCACTGGTTAGCACTCTCTATCGCCGCATCGAGATCCCGTTGCACCTGCGTCAACTGCTGCTTTAACCGTTTAATCTCATCTAACCACTGCCGGACATCCTGAGACATATCAAAATTTTCTGGGGACTGTTTAATACTGACATTTTAAAATGAGGATAGTTTAGACTTCGGCAAGTGTTCAACCTGATCTCGATTCATCGGCTCGTCGAACGGTTGGCAGAGCTAGTCGCCAATCTCTTAGTCACTCTATTTTCCTGGGTTTGGGCTATCCTCAAAACCTTATCTGAACGAGTGGCTCAACTGTTTGGGATCTCCCCTGAGTTTAACCGAACAAAATGGCAACAAACCCTCTCTCATTCCAAACTCAAGACTTCACTCGAAGATGCAGCGGAGACAACGGCTGATCTTTTGATTCGTCTGTACCGCTATCTCAAACGCATTTTCATAAAAGTACCCCAGGTCATCTTTCGCTTTTTTGGCTTTTTTCTTTATATCAACTGGACAACCATCAAGCAAGTCGCGATTTGCACTGCTGAACAACGCCTGAATGGTCTTTCGGCAGAAATGGCTTATAACTCTATCTTAGGTCTATTTCCGGCTTTGTTGACGATTATTGCAGCGATTAGTTTATCGGAGTCCTTGCAGAATACCCTTCAGGAATTGGCAACTCTCGTCGCCGTGATTGTTCCCCAAGAAGTCCAAGTTCAAATTTCCAGCGTTTGGGAACGAATGTTGCTCAACAGCAGCGAAGAAATATTTTCCTTTAGTTTGATTGTTTCCATTTGGCTGTTTTCTGCGGTGATCGGTTCGGCGATGGTAGCCCTCAACCACATCCATCGAGTCCCCAAAGATCGGCTCCGACCTTTTTGGGAAGCCAAGTTAATCGCAATTGCTTTGGCTGTGGGTAGTATCCTGTTACTGATTGTCGCCTGTGGGTTAGTGTTTATCAGTGATATCGTCGTTGAAATTATCGCTCGTAACAGTTGTATTCTCGAAACACTGGGAACCTGTCCCCTCGATCAAATTAAAGACTGTCTAGAACAACCCCCCGTACAGCAATGTTTGTTAGTCAAAACCTTACCGAGTACCTGGAAACAGTTACGATGGCCGATTGCTTTAGGAATTGTAGCGACTAATTTTGCTTTAATTTATCGCTTTGGGCCGAGTAAACGACAACCCGAAACACCTCTTGTTCCCGGAGCAATTTTAGCCGCGATTTCATGGGCGGTGATTTCTAATTTGTTTCGCCTCTATGTTGCCCATTTTGGCAACTATAACCTCACTTATGGCGCGATTGGAGCGTTTATTATTTTGCTGTTGTGGCTTTATATTAGTTCGTTAGTGATGTTGATTGGCGCTCAAGTTAATGTGACTGTCGGCGAAGCCATGCGACTCCGAAAATCCATCCCCAGACTTCCTCCTGCAAATCTTCCATAACAGGTTAGGCTTTGCTAGTAGCAGACTGTCGGAGTGGGATTTCAATGATAAATTCTGTCCCTTCACCCATCGTTGAAACACAATGTAATTGACCTCGGTGACGTTCAACGATAATTTGATAGCTAATCGCCAAGCCAAGTCCGGTTCCTTTCCCCACAGATTTAGTCGTGAAAAATGGATCAAAAATCTGCTTTTGCGATTGCTACATTGTTATAAAGTCGAGCATTTTCTAGAGAAATAGCGGCTTGAGTTGTAATTAACTCTAAAAGTTGTAACCGTTCGGGAGTAAAGGCGGCTGTAATCAAATTATTTTCTAAATACAAGATACCAATAATTTGATTTTGCTTGGCAATCGGACAACATAAAACCGACTTCGGTTGTTGCTGCTGTAAGTAGGGATCATTCATTTAAGTGGCTTGAGTTGTTGCATCTTCAAACACCAAAGCATCTGATAAAGTGTAAGCGTTACGATATTGAGCCAGTTCACTAAAAGTTGGATAGAGATGACGACAGAGTTTGACAACCACCGGTTTTTGATCCGATTCTCGGAGGGCGCGATAAATTAATGTACGGAAGCTCACATAAATTTGCTTGTGGAAGTGGTAGCCAGTGACGGGTTTCATAAAACATTAATCGCAGGAGTCCATATTATTATTTTAGTGAACTCCTGAGAAAACTTTTTCGGGTTGCCGAGGGCGAGAGTGCTGAAAACTAAAGCTAGAGGAGGTTAACTCCTCCCCTACCGTGAAAAAATATTAAGCTGACTCAAGACAGTTTAAACTTATTTAAGCCGCATCATCATCGTGAGCAAACCGATTATAGAGGAAATCTAACGCATAGTTGCGAAGATTATAATACTCCGGATCTTCCATAATTTGTGTGCGATCGCGAGGTCGTTCAAACGGAATTTCTAACACTTCGCCAATCGTTGCATGAGGCCCATTTGTCATCATTACCAAGCGATTCGCCAGGAATAAAGCTTCATCAATATCGTGAGTAATCATCAATACCGTACAGCGATGATCGTTCCAAATTTTCAGTAATTCTTCCTGCAATTCTTCTTTGGTAATCGCATCTAACGCCCCAAACGGTTCATCTAAAATCAACACCTCCGGACGAATCGCTAACGCCCGGGCGATCGCCGCCCGTTGTTTCATTCCCCCCGAAATTTGAGTGGGTTTTTTATCAGCCGCTTCAGCCAATCCCACTAACGCTAAATGCTCTCGAACAATCGCCCGTTTTTGTGGTTCTGGCATATCAGGATAAACCGCATTAACCGCTAAATAAACATTATCAAAAACACTACGCCAGGGCAATAACGCATAGTTTTGAAACACCACCATTCGATCCGGGCCAGGTACTCTAATCACTTCACCCTCTAACAAAACCCTGCCGTGAGTGGGTTGATTAAACCCGGAAACCATATTCAAAAGCGTTGATTTTCCGCAACCGGAGTGACCAATTACACAAATAAATTCACCTTGGTCTATCGTCAAATTAATATTTTCTAAAACCGTATAAGGCCCTTGGGGAGTTGGATAAATCTTAGAAACATTTTCAAAGCTCAAAAAAGCTTGAGGATTCGTTTGAGGTTTGACAGGGGTTTGAATTTGTGAAACCATTGAATTTTGACTATTCCTAACGGGTGTGTTCATGGGATAATACCTGAGATTGTTACTAATTTTTTGACTCGGTGCAAACGTAGGTTAATTCCAGTTGTTGAGATCAGCGATCGGTTATGCAGCAATCAATATTTTCTGATCGCTGCACGGTACTTAGTCACTGGTCACTGATCACTGTTCACTGTTCACTGTTAAGCCGCTGTGCGTCGTGGAGAATCGAGATGAATTTCTGCCATCGTGAAATCTCGTTTAATCGCTAAACTATTGAGATAACCAATCGGATCTTCTGTTGTAAAACGAGTACCATCAAACAACTTAATTTCACCGCGAGTATAACTAATTTCAGACAAGCCCAATTCACGAGCGGCTGTACTAAACACCCCAACCTCACAAATGCGTTCGAGAATTTCCACCCAGTTCCGAGGAAAGGGAGTATGCCCCCAACGTGCCATCTGTACCATGTGCCAAAGTTGCTCTGTACGACTCGGACGGTTAACGCCGTTGCCAAAAAACAGATGATGAGCAAACGAAGACAGGGTAGAATCTAGAGGACAGCTAGCCGCTTCCGATTCCTGGAGTTGAATGTACTCTATCGGAGTTCCCACATATTCCCGACTGGCGAGAATATGACGAATTTCTTCACTATTTGCCGGATCTGCACAATATTGTCCGGCTTCTAACAGCGCCTTGACCAAAGCAATGTGAGTATTCGGATAAGCATTCGCCCAGTCTTCGCGCACACCCAACACCTTACCGGGATGTCCGGGCCAAATTTCCAAATCCGTCGCCACGATAAACCCGACATTTTCTTTTGTCGCCCGCAGGTTCCAGGGTTCACCGACACAGAACCCATCAATACTGCCGGCTTTCAAGTCTACCACCATTTGCGCCGGGGGAATGGTTTGCAGGTTGACATCGATATCGGGATCGATACCGCCCGCACCCAACCAGTACCGTAACAATAGGTTGTGCATAGAAGCCGGATGCACCATTCCCATCCGGTGGGGTTCGCCTCTCGATGACAGCAACATTTTGCGGAAGTCGGCCAAGGTGCGAACGCCTTGGTCATAAAAGCGGCGACAGAGGGTAATGGCGTTACCGTTGCGGGTCATGGTGAGGGCGGTAACAACGGCGATCGGTTTTTCGTTGTAGCCCCCCAAACTCAACCACAGGGGCATTCCAGAGGGCATTTGCGCCGCATCTAAGTAGCCGCCCACCATCCCATCGCTAATTCCTCGCCAACTGGTTTCGCGCACCAGGCTAACTTCATCAAGACCGTGTTTGGCAAACAATCCTTTTTCTTTGGCAACAGCCAGGGGCGCACAGGCGAGCAACGGCACGAAGCCAATATCGAGGTTTACTTTTTCTAAGCCATAACGGGCGATCACAGCGGTTTTCTTCGCCCGCATTTTTTTGATGCGTTTTTGTTGGTTGAGGAAGTAGATCATCTCGCTGCGGAGACTGTAATAACTGGGATGTTCTACCACTTGCATCCGTTTGCGGGGGCGGGGAATATCGACTTCTAAAATTTGACCGATATTCGATTTCGGCCCGTTGGTCAACATCACAATCCGATCGGATAATAACACCGCTTCATCGACATCGTGCGTCACCATCAAGGCGGTAATGCAGTTTTCCTCACAAATTTTCATCAGTTGTTCTTGCAAGTTACCGCGAGTTAGCGCATCCAACGCCCCGAAGGGTTCATCTAGCAGCAGCAGTTTCGGGCGTAGGGCTAATGCACGGGCGATCGCAACGCGCTGCTTCATTCCCCCAGACAATTGAGCCGGATATTTATCTGTCGCGTGTCGCAGTCCAACCATATCAATGTGGCTTTCGATGATGGTGCGACGTTCTCCAGCCGGCATTCCTTCCATCACCGAGTTGACCGCTAGAGCAATATTTTCGCGGACTGTTCGCCAGGGAAGCAAGGAATAGTTTTGAAAGACAACCATGCGATCGGGGCCGGGTTGGGTGATGCGTTGTCCTTCGATCGTTACTATTCCTTCGGTGGGATGATCTAACCCGGCGACCATATTTAACAGGGTTGATTTTCCACAGCCGGAGTGACCAATTAAAGAGATAAATTCACCGACTTTGATTTGCAGATCTATTCCTTTGAGGGCGATATATTCTCCTCCGCCGGAGAGGGGAAAGGTTTTACCCAGTTGTTCGACATCAATTAATGTTTCCATCGTTTTTTCTGTGAGTTTTTGGTTTTATGAATCGTTTTTAGTAGGGGCGTATGCCATACGCCCTCACCCGTTTTTTCAAAGAATGCTGAGGTTTTAAAGCGCAACTACGGACTTATTTCGATAAATCCTGAAGCGTTTAACTTCACATTCCAAATCCTGAGTTGGGGGACAGAATTAAGAATGAATGTCTGAACTTCTCAATTCCTAATTCTGTCTGGAGATTTATTTCTGTCCCGGAATAATTACTTGCTGTAACCAAGCCACACTGCGATCGAGTAATAAACCTACACCACCGATATAAATGACGGCTAAGATAATTTCACTGATGTAGTTTTGTTGGTAAGCATCCCAAATAAAGAAGCCAATTCCGACAATACCTGACATCACAATTTCCGCCGCAATAATCGCCAACCACGCTAACCCGATCGCAATTCTCAAACCTGTAAAGATGTAGGGTAAAGCGGAAGGAAAGAGAATGTTGACATAATATTCTTTGCGAGTGAGTTGTAAAACACGGGCGACGTTATTGTAATCTTCGGGGATTTGTTTAACGCCTTCTTTGGTGTTAATTAAAATCGGCCAAACGCAGGTAATAAAGATTACGAAGATCGCCGCCGGTTGGTTTTGTTGGAGGGCAACGAGGGCAATTGGAACCCACGCCAACGGTGCAACCATTCGTAAGAACTGAAAAATCGGATCTAAGGCTTTGTCAATCACCGGGTTTGTACCGACTAAAATGCCCGTACTAATCCCCACGATTGCGGCGAGAGAATAACCTTGGGCTACACGCATTAAACTGGCTAAAGTTTGCCAAAATAAACCTTTATCTAAACCCCCCCGATCGTAAAACGGATACATTAATAAAATCCGAGTCCGTTCGTTTGTCCACACGCTCAGAGGCCCCGGTAGACGAGTGATTCCCGTCGATGAAAGCACTTGCCAGATAGCCAGAAAGGACAAAATTCCTATCAGGGGAGGAAGAATATCTTTAGAATGTTTTTTCCAGTAAGAAAGAATAGAATCAACAGGACTATTTCCGGTCGGTTTATTTCCAATAGTGGTCGTCATGGTCTTGAAACTCCTTGGTTTTTAAGGGTTGAGATTTGGTAAGTTTTATGCTACAATCAGAGGGGCTTATTTAGAATTTTTAAAGTTAACCAATTCTTCTCTTTTCTGACCCCTCTAGTTCAGAAAGATTGAATTGAATTAAATTGGGAATGAAAATGGATTAAATCCGTTTCACTTGCAGGCTATTGAGGTAAACTTCCGGGTTTTCCGGGTCGAATTGCACCCCATCAAAGAATTTTTCAACGCCGCGAGAAGTGCTGGTCGGAATACCTGAAAAACCTGCTTCTTGGGCGGCTTCTCGCCAAAGATCTTCGCGGTTTACCCGATCGATCACCTGTTTGGCTTGGTCAAAATCTTTGAAATAGTTATTGTGGAAACCCCAACGCATGGTTTCTGTTAAGAACCACAGATCGTGACTCTTATAGGGATAAGAAACATTTCCAACCGGATCTGTCCAGTACAACGGCCCCATATTAAAGTCTTGAATGGCAGGTTTTTCATCGCCCATTGCATAGCTACCTTGATAGGGCGGAGTCAACACATCAACGGGAACATTAAAGTAGTTTCGTCCGGAAACAATCTGTACCAATTCCGGCCTATTTTCTACTTTATCGCACCACTGTTGAGCTTCCATCAAACCTTTGAGCAATGCTTTGGTTGCTTTGGGATTTTGATCGACCCAATCTGCACGAATCCCCAAATATTCTTCGGGATGGAACGGCCAAATTTCGCTGGTAATACAAGCCATAAAACCGATATCATCCGCGACAATTCGATAAGGCCAAGGATCGCCCGTACTAAAGGCATCCATTGTTCCATTTCTCATCCCTTGAACGGTTTCTGCCGGAGGCACCGCCAGCAAGTCAATATCGGTATCGGGATTCACTCCACCTGCGGCAAACCAATAGCGAATCCAGAAGTCTTGGTTCACGTTGGGGAAGGTGTGAGCGGCTTTGAATTTCCGGCCGTTTGTTGACGAGAAACCTTTAATATAATCGGCCGCATTGGTTGTATTAAGACCCAATCCTTTTCCGGTATGAATTCCCGAAATTGCCACCCCATTTCCATTGGTATTTAATTGGGCTAAAACATACATGGGGACTTTTTTACCGTCGGTAATCAAGCCTTCGGAAATTAAGTGCGGCATCGGCATTTGCCACTGTCCGCCGTCAATTCCTCCCCCTTGGGAACCAATGGTAACGTTATCCCGTGCGGATGCCCAGTTGGCTTGTTTGGAAAGTTCTACATCGGTCATTCCGTACTTGGCAAAAAAGCCTTTTTCTTTGGCAATGACTAACGCCGCCGATTCTACAATCGGAATGAAACCGAGTTTAACGGCTGTGGTTTCCGGTTGCATTCCTGCATCAATATTTGCCGCAGGTACTGCTGCGGTTGGAGAGACTTGAGTTGTGGTGCTTGCATTGGGATCGGGGGGATTTCCTAAACAACCTTTCAGGAATATTGAACCCATTGCTGAAGCACCCGCCGTGAACAAAAATTTTCTCCGGGAATGAAGACGATTAAAATCAGACATAAAACCTCCTGGCAGCCTGCCAAATTATTTGAATTGGGCTGTTAAATTGATCGATTAGATATTCAGTTTTCTCCAGTTCAATGATGAAAATCAACAAGAACTGGAAAATTTTTAACTGAAAAAGAAAACAAGACTATCTGTCAAGAAGCGGGTTTGTCTGAGACGTTTAACCCTAGTGCTTCTCAGAAATGAAAAATTAAAGTGAGTCGGAAAAATGATGAAAAAGTAAGAGGCAGTCAATTAAGACTTTTCTTAATTTTTAAGTTTACAGGTTTTTTTAAAAAAGTCACTACCTGATCCCCCTAAAAGGCAATAAATTTTCAATCAGACTGATAAGCCCCTACTTATAGATGGATACAATGGATGACAAATCACTGATCAATCAAGTGATAATTATTGTTAAGATCAGGTAAACTTATCTTAACTTCTGATTGGTACCGAATCAATGGCGATCGCTGACTCCATACCTTATATAGCGCTACGCGCTATGGTTAGGACAAAAGTATGATAAGATTTAGTAATAG
>CAZNCM010000216.1:0-10299 GCA_964571155.1 uncultured Lyngbya sp.
CCTAAGAGTTTGTATCGAGAAGTGATTGCAAGTAACTTATAACAGTTGACTGATGACACGGTGAGGGAAGCTGCAAATGGAGTTGAGTAGGGCTTTCCCTCATTGTTGTTATGTTGTCAAGCGACCTTAACTCCGACAAATCGATGATTGCTGAGAATCTTGTTCTGCTACGAGATCATAATCATAATCTATGTAAGAGTCATGTCTTCTCGGAGCGATATATTCAAGTAATAAATTGATGGTCGCGGGCTTAATCCATCCGGCTTGGACTGCTATTTCTCCAAACCGTAAACGGTTATCTTGTTGCTGTTTGAGAATAGTCTGAATTTGATCGTCATTTAATAACGCCGCTGACTTTAGGTAATAACCAATTGGCTTTTTTTGTTGCTGAATTGCCAAGCGAGGAATTTCTTCTGCGAAAAAGTCTACTGTTTCCGGTTTCAACCAGTTTTGTTGAGCGAGAATTTCTCCAAACCGTTGTTTTTTCCCTTCCGCTTGAGTGTGTAAGATCATCCGAACTTGTTCGGTGGAGAGTAAACCCGCTTCAATTAAGGTTTGACCCACCGGGCGGTATATCGGAAGTCGAGCGGAAAGTTGATCTTGCTGTGACTCAATTAGGAGTTGTTTGGTAGCTAACCACACAAAGGGAGGAATCGTCTGACTGTAGCGTTTCCAGAGCCGATTCGGTTCTTGTACCAAACGATAAAACCATTCGAGTCCAGATTCTCTAACCCACAAGGGCGCGCGAGTATGTTGGCCTGCATACAGCGGAAAAACGGCTCCAACTCCCAGCATGACGGCTTTAATTTTACCGCGATGTTGAGCCATAAATCGTTCTTGTTTTGGACATCCCAAAGAAACAAATACAATTCCCGCACCACTATCATTAATTTCTTGAATGACAGCATCATCTTCGGTGGGTGTAAGCGGACGAAAGGGTAAAGAACGTAATCCCGCAACTTGAAGTTTAGGAAAATCCTGAGTGAGTCTGTTTTCAATTCGGCTTAAAGTCGGTTCATCTGACCCTAAGAAAAAAACGCTAATATTTTCCTTGGGAGCTAACTGACATAAACGTAAAAGGATATCCATTCCAGCAACCCGATCTTGAGGAACTCCCATTTTTTTCAGCATCCAAACCAGGGGCATTCCATCCGGTGTAACCAGATCGGCATTATGGAGAATTTGAGCAAATTTTGGTTCCCAATAAGCCTCCATCACCATATGAACGTTTGCAACGCAGACTATACGACTTTCGTTACGACTAGCCCACTTTAAAATCGTTCCCATCTGATCTTCAAGGCGTAGAGCCGTAATTGCTGAATTCAATACCCGCTTACTTGGCAAATACATATGCTATATGATGACCATCTACTAAATTTGAACTGAGCAAGACGTAGAGTAAAACGTCCTTCCTCTACCTATAAAATAAGATTTTTAACACGTGAGCATAATTTTACTCGCTTTTCAGAGATTTAGACAACCACAGTGTTTGATTTATATGTATTTCGTAAAAATTATTCCTAATTCTTTACAGCAAAGTCTTGATTGTAAAAATTAGATACTGCTGGAATCAAACTCTTTCAGAATTTAATATGAGTATCGTTACATAATGAAAATTTATATATAAATAGGTTTAATTTTTATTGATCTCCTTCTGCACTCCGGTCAAAATACGCCCTTTTATTGATCGTCTATAATTTAATATTAGCATAGGTTTTGATCGAGATCATCTGATTTATTTAAGGTAGATTATATAACCGGATTTGTCAAGCTTTAGGACTTGAAAACAGGGCTGCTTCCCTTGCTAATATTGGAATATAAATTAAAACTGATCAGAAATTTGACTCGGGACTGCTAAGATTCTCGATTACGAATAGCCTGAGCATTGAGATAGAGCTTTGTCCATTCACTGAGAACCTGGGTTGTTTTTAACTTCAGATGTTTACTAATGGTTTCAATTGTTTGACCTGCTTGTAACTTTTCAATCACTTGACGTTGCATGGGGCTGAGACTGTCCCAATATTCCTGCCATTGACTCGGAGTTAAACCCAAATGGTGTTCTGATAAAGATATACCTAACCAACTATCGACCAACTCCGGGGAGTGTTTTAAAGCAAAATTGCGAACTGCATGATAACTCACTTTCTCACGCAAACGATAAACTTGTTTAATCGGCAAATTTAATGCTTTGGCGATCGCTTCTTGAGACTCACCTTTCAAATAGAGTTGTAACCAATCCCCCGCCACCGGATCAACGTTTTCTCTGAGATAGGCTTCAAACTCTGCTTGTACCGTCAAACGTTGAACTTGTTGTTCTTCGATATACTGAGTATCTTCGTATTGGGCGAGAGCTTGTTCATCAAGTAAACTGATTCGTTCTTGGGTGTCATCCGAGACCATTTCTTCTGAGACTTGTCGTATCCATTCACCTGTGGGAACCTGAGTTAATCCTCCTCGCTGAGAACGCCGCAAATAGTTAACGAAGCGGTAAACCAGTAAAGGTTGATTGCGAATAGGTCGCAGACAATATTCTTCTAAACTGGTCAATAACAGAGAATTTCGCAAGCGAGAATCTGGTGTACATTCAGCGATCCGTTGCTGTAAATAGCGATCGCTATTGAGCATTTCTTGAATCACTTCTTGTAAGACATCAACGACATTTCGTTGACGATCCCGACTGGTCGCCACCCAAGCCCGAATTTTTTGACGTAAAATCACTAAACTGCCCAATCGCTTCATCAAACTGCGATAGGCTTGTTCTGGGGAAATATCTAGATATCGTTGTTGCAAAACCCGATAGCGGAAATTTAGCCCTTGTTTAAAGGCGGATTGTTCTGAGGGGGTTAACTGATCCAACGCTTCCGAATTCGGCCCTAACAACCACTGTATGATACTTTCGTGTGTATTAGGACTGTGATTTGGATAGTCGTTCTGGAGTTGAGAACGCCACTGACTGGCTAGGGATTCTACAAAAGTCATTCGGGAGGTTGATGATGTCACCGTCAATTGATTGAGACACAAGCGATACAACGATATTAACATTGTCATTCAAAAGCCAACATTCTCAACCCTTAATCAAGGTTTCTAGACAAATTAATGAATTTTAGTCTTGACAGTTTGATATTTTTATGCAATACCTCCAATTCCGAAAAATCTTCTCGGGAAGTTTCCTCCACAGACTCACGCACGTCAATTGAGCAATTAAAAATTGAAATTATATTAAAATTATTCGGTGAGTTGGAAAGCAAAACTCATTTTTGAATAAACTCTCAAGAATAAATTTAAACCCCTTGCCCCTTCAAAAAAAGTTCGATAAAATTCAATCAATAGCTTCACCTCTATCCTCCAAATCAATTTAACAGCACAAATCAATGCAACAAAAAACAACGCCAGTGTCTGGGGCTGCGGTATTCTCTCCTTTTTTAAAGGCAATGAACACTCACTTTCCCGGCTCATTACCCTTAAAATATTATATGAAAAAGACCTATGACTGCTTAAGTCAAGATGGGTTTGAAGACGAAAATACAATGGGAATGATAGCCATTTGTCGAGATGAACTCACAGACCCCCTCTATGAAGAAGTTGTCAAATACTGGGGAAAAACCTTCAATTGTTGCAGTTTAGCTGGATTTATCACACTCGGAAAAACGGGGTTAGCCGCCGCCACCGATCATACCCCTATTTTTGATAATATTCGTCGCTTTACCTTTTATGCAATGCCTCATATTGCTATCTCACGTTACGGAGAAATTGGCAAAGTTTACCGAGAAGGAATTCAAAAAGCATCTCACGCTTGTGGAGCCTTAGAAAGCATTGTTGAAGAATTACAATGCGGACATCTCAACCTAGAAATGGATTTACAAGATCTCGAACAAAGTATCATTCGCCAAAAAATTCTTTCCTCCTTAAATTATGGCGATAAACCCAATTTAGTCGAGATCACAAAACTTGCTTGTCAAATGATCTCCGAAGATGTAGAACGATTATTAAGTCCCCTCGATCCGACCATTTTCAACTATGCTGTAATGACTGGAATTCAAATTCACGGGCCATTAGAAACCCAATGGATTTATCCGCACAATTTCTATATCGTCAGCTCCCAGTTTCAGCAAACCAAGAAAATTATTACTATTTTTAGCAACTAAACCCTTCTCGCGTCTAGAGAAGAATCAAACTCTCCAAAGACAAGCAGATTATCAGAATCAAAATTCACTCACTTTACTCAGTATACATTGGCAGAATCAGATAGCGTTGAGGATAATTGAACATAAGTGAGTTGTCTAATTTTAGATTTCCCATCCTAAACTCAACCACTAAACTTCATTTTTAGAGTTTCCCGATGTTCAAACCTCCCCTTCGCCTAAACAATACAAAAGCAGCTTTTGCCGCCTTCCTCACCGGAATCGCAATTTTAACAACAGTGGGATGGGTTGAACACGCTGAACGAGAACGGTTTGAACAACAAAATCGAGCCAAAGTCCTCGCCCGACTCAGTACCGTCAGAGCAAACCTGGAAAAAGCCCTCAACCAGCGATTATTTCTTTCTCGGGGATTAGTCGCCTACGTTTCTACTGTGAACCCCGACCTTGACCAAGAAACCTTTGAACGCCTGACTCAAGTCATTGTCGCCCAACAGTCCGGAATTCGCAGCATTGTTCTTTACAAAGATAATACCGTTAGCCATATCTATCCTCTCGTTGGCAATGAAGCTGCTTTGGGGTTTAGTCCCATGTCTATCCCCGAAGAACGCGAAGCCATTGAACGGTCTGTCCAAAATCGTCAGACTGTTGTAGCTGGCCCAGTAAACATAGTCGGACTTACCCAAATTTCTGATGTCTGTCCTGCGGATGCTCCCCGTCTTCAAAATACACCTGACTCGGATCAAAATCAACAGTCTTGTTTAGTCGAAGGCGGTATTGCTTTTATTGGACGAACTCCGATTTTTCTCACCCCACCCAATGAAGTTCCAGAAAGTGGTGCTTACTGGGGATTAGCAGGAATTATAATTGACCAAAATACTCTATTTAAAGAAGCCGGACTTTTAGACCATAATAGTGACGTAAAATATGCGATTCGAGGGAAAGATGGACTGGGCGCAAACGGCGAAGTTTTTTTTGGAGAAAGCCAAATTTTTCAACAAAATCCGGTACTTTCTTCTATTACTTTACCCAATGGGTCTTGGCAGTTAGCAGCCATTCCTCAAACCGGTTGGCTTGATGATTTTCCCTTGCTCGTTTGGTTGCAGTTAGGGGGAAGTTTTACGGCTATCTTAGCCGGAGGATTAGTCTTTATTTTAGTCAGTGCACCCGCTCGGTTAAAAAAAGCAGTTGAACGGGCAACTATAGCCTTGAGAGAACGAGAAGAAGCCCTCGAACGTGCCAATACTGACCTTCAACATCTTGACCAATTAAAAGATGAATTTTTAGCAAATACTTCCCATGAATTGCGAACACCACTGAATGGAATTATTGGAATTGCAGAATCATTAATAGATGGGGCGACAGGTGAACTTTCTGATTTGACTCAATCTAATTTAGCAATGATTGTTTCTAGTGGTCGCCGTTTATCGAGTTTAGTTAATGATGTGCTTGATTTTTCTAAAATCCGCTACAGTAAGATCGATTTACAATTAAAGCCTGTTGATTTATATACGATTACTGACTTAGTGATTACATTGAGTCAACCGCTCATCGGCAATAAAAATTTACAACTGATTAATTCCATCAATCCTGATAGTCCTGCTGTACAAGCTGATGAAAATCGTTTACAACAAATTTTACATAATCTAGTCGGAAATGCGATTAAGTTTACGGCTGAGGGTCAAGTTGAGATTTTAGCGAAAAAAGTTGATCATCTAGAATCAGATCAAGCGTTTTTAAAGATTATTATTTCTGATACGGGAATTGGTATTTCTGAAGACAAGTTTGAACAGATTTTTGAATCTTTTGAGCAAGCAGAAGGAACAACTGCAAGAGAATATGGGGGAACAGGATTAGGATTGGCAATTACCAAACAGTTAGTCGAATTACAGGGCGGAAAAATCGAGGTGTTTTCCCGATTAGGTGAAGGTTCTCAGTTTAGCTTTACCTTGCCAATAGCAACTGAAAAGGCGGCTAAAATCATCCCAAAAATCCAGATTAACTCTGTCTTGAAATCAAAAACAGAAAAAATATTAAATTCTCTATTCAATCTGGAATCAACATCTCAGCCTGTTCTAGAATTAACTCCTGAAAAGGGTAATGATATCTCAGTTTTCATTGTGGATGATGAACCGATTAATTTACAGGTATTAGTGAATATGTTGTCTCTGCATCATTATACAATTACCCAAGCCAGTAATGGTGAAGAAGCTTTGGCGATTTTAGAGACAGGATACAAGCCTGATATTATTTTACTTGATGTGATGATGCCGAAAATGACAGGCTATGAAGTCACTCAAAAAATCAGAGAACGTTTTACAACCACTGAAATGCCAATTCTATTATTAACGGCTAAAACTCAAGTTCAAGATATTGTTACAGGTTTGAGTTTTGGCGCGAATGATTATCTAAATAAACCGATTACTAAAGATGAACTTTTAGCTCGAATGAAAACTCAGATTAATATGTGTCGTTTAAGGGCAGAAAATCTTCGGTTATCTGCGGAAGTAGAGGTGATTAAAAAATTACAAAAAATGGTTTTACCGAAAGATTTTGAATTGGAATCAATTCAAGGTTTAGAAATTGCGAGTTTTATTCAACCTGCCGATGAAGTCGGTGGAGATTATTATGATGTTTTACAACACAATGATCAGGTTAAAATTGGGATTGGAGATGTCACAGGACATGGATTAGAAAGCGGTTTATTAATGATCATGGCACAAACAGCCGTGCGAACATTACAAGAAAGTTCACAAACCGATCCGATTAAATTTATGGATATCCTCAATCGAACTTTATACGGCAATATTCAGCGGATGAGTTCGAGTAAAAATATGACATTAGCATTATTAGAGTATACAGATCAATCTATTAAACTGAGTGGTCAACATGAGGAAGTTATTCTAGTTCGTGCCGATGGAGAAGTTGAACGTATTGATACTGTTGACTTGGGTTTTCCGATTGGTTTAGATGCAGATATTGCGGAATTTGTTGCTCAACAAACGATTCCTTTAAGTTCAGGAGATGTTGTAGTTTTATATACTGACGGCATTACCGAAGCCGAAAACCTAGAGGGAGATCAATATGGTTTAGAACGTTTGTGTGAAATTATTGTGAAATATCATCGACATTCTGCCGAAAAAATCAAGCAAGCTATCGTAGAAGAAGTCTGGAGGTATATTGGTCAGCAAAAAGTGTTTGATGATATGACTCTCGTTGTGATAAAACAGAAATAAAGCTTGACTTCAATTGCTACAATTTATCTGTTTTCTATCTGTATATCCGACTCAAGTGTAACATCCGTCTATTCATCTCCTTGACTCTAACCTCTCTATACTCTCACCTGAGTGAAAAGTCATCGGTACACCGCCTTAAAAAGACGGTGACGGCGTAAACTCGATTTCCGAGTTAGATTTATACTGAGTCTGATGAAAGAATCAAATCTTCAGAGATTATGTGAAGATCACAAACAACAGAAAAATATCTGAGTCGAAGTTAGCTAAACTTAAGTTTGAGTCATCAACTTCAAAAAAGAACCATGACCGCTCATAATCAATCCATGTTAGTTGCTACGACTTTCAGTTTGGCGTTTGGAAGTTTCTGGCTGACTCCGCCTGCTAACGCCCTCAAACTTGAACCAATAACGACTGTTCCCTCAGACTGGACTTCAGTGGGATGGAAGCTAGAAGGACGAGCGGGAGCCTTTGGAGGGGCAGACTATGAGTTTGCTATCGGGCCAGATGGAGCGCAAGCCGACAATACAGGTCAAGTCTATTGGGACTGGGAAAATGATGTCGAAGTTGATTGGGTTCTTGACTGGGACGGTACAACTGCGTTATTTAGTTTAGAAAATCTCGATCCCGTCTCCTATTCCGTATTTCCCAATTCTGATGTTCTTTTTGAGGGCTTTTCTCTATTCACGGTTGCTAAGACAGAAACGGGTTTTGTTGAGCCGGGAACTGAGATTGAAGTCGTTGTTAATCAAGTTAATGGTATTGCTGTTGATCAGATTTATCGCAAAAGTGTAGCACCAAGTAATGGGACGGATTTAAACCGATTGGCTTGGACAAGTGATACTTTGATTTCCAGTTTAACCGGAACAGTTCGGATGAGTTGGAATACTGTTAATCCAAATCAAGCCCAAGCTCGTTCTCGTTTAGGTTTTCAAATTGTCGGATTTGATCTCGATTCTACTGACGAAACTTCTATTCCCGAACCTTCGTCGATTTTTGGTTTTTTAACTTTGGGAACTTTCGCATTCGGAGGTTTATTGATGAAAAACAAAGCTGCCAATTAGTTTGAGCTTAATTATTGTTGATTTCCCAGCTTGAATACAATATTTTGATCTCGATATTTATCAAGTCATGAAGACTGAAAACCTCGAAAATGATCTTTTTTAAAGGCTACAAAATAGGAAATTTTGCGAATATAGATTACAGCGAATAGATGCTAATACCGACAATTATTTGTGTAGACGATGAGCTTTTTTTACTCAGAAGTTTAGCCGAAACCCTCAAGCGAAAGTTCGGCGAACATTATGCAGTAGAAATTGCAGAAACCGCCGAAATAGCTTTAGAAATTATCGCTGAATTGCAAGCTGAAGAAATTGATATTCCTTTAATTATATCCGACCAAATTATGCCGGATATGAAGGGAGTAGATTTATTGATTCAAGTTTATCAAGCATCACCGAAAACCTTGCAAATTCTGCTCACCGGAAAAGCGAGTGTAGAGGATGTGGGAAAAGCGGTTAATTCTGCTAAACTTTATCGATATATTAGTAAGCCTTGGGAAGAAGAAGATTTAATTTTGACTGTTAAAGAAGCACTTCGTCGCTATGATCAAGATAAAAAGTTAGCGGAACAAAATCAGATTTTATATGAATTAAATACGGATTTAGAACAAAAAGTAATTGAGCGAACGGCTGAACTCGAAAAAGCAAAACAAGCTGCTGAAATGGCGAATAAAGCTAAAAGCAATTTCTTCTCTTTTATGAGTCATGAACTTAGAACCCCTCTCAATTCAATTCTTGGCTTTAGTCAATTGCTAGCGGCCGATCAAAGTTTACAAGAAGAACAATATAAAAATATTAAAATTATTAACCGTAGTGGTGAGCAACTGCTAACTTTAATTAATGATATTCTGGCAATTTCTCGGTTAGAAGCCGGTTTAATGACCTTGAATGAACGTCAATTTGATTTGCATCGGTTGCTGAATTTTATTAAGGAAATGCTGGAAGTTAAAGCGACCGAAAAAAATTTAAAATTAATTTTAGAATGGAGTTCCAACCTACCCCAGTATATTCAAGCAGACGATATCAAACTACGTCATATTTTACTTCATCTTGTGAGTAATGCAATTTATCTCACTGAAACCGGAACAATTACATTACGAGTCTTTGAAAATCAAGTTAACAATCAGCAGATTGATGAATCCATATTACTTCATTTTGAAGTAGAAGACACAGGATTGGGAATCAATTCAAATTGTATAGAGCGTTTATTGTTTAATCCTTTTAAATCGACTTTAAATTCAGATTTAACCGAAAAAATAGATTTGAATTGGTCAATTAGTCACGAATTCATTCGGTTAATGGGCGGAGAATTAATTGCTCATCCTGGAGTCGGTCAGGGTTCTGTTTTTACCTTTGAAATAAATATTAAACCCTATACAAAAGCCGATCATACAGTTCCCGAGTTTACCCTTACAGCCTCCGATCAAGCAGGGATCGTCTTTACTCCGGAAGTTCTCCATTTAGAAAACCTCTGCGCTCAAAGTTTAGCGATGATGCCAGGAAGTTGGGTCAAACAACTTTATCAAAGTGCCGCTCAATGTAGCGATCGCCAAATCCAGTCTTTGATCGAGAGAATACCTCCAGAATATTCGACCCTCGCTCAGACTTTAAAGCAACTCGTCGAAGATTTTCGATTTGATGTCATCCTAGAACTGACTGATCCCTATGTATATAAATAAGTTCAGACAAAATCAAAATTTTGCGGATTTCTCTAACATGGTATAAGAATAAGAAGAAAACACTTCATTATCTGTTTCAAAGCCGTGCCAAATCGGACTTCCTTCCTGACCGTATTACTCAGTCTCTGCGTGTGGAGCATTCCCAGTCCGGCGACAAGCCAAGCACTGGTGCCCTACACTCTGCAAC
>CAZNCM010000217.1:0-4589 GCA_964571155.1 uncultured Lyngbya sp.
CAGCCCAACCTGTAACTAAACCGGAGGCATCTGTGGTCACGCCATTGTTAGCGTCGAGTTGTAACACCAGTCCATTGGTCACAGGTGGAGTGGAAGTTTGACTAATGGTCAGATTGACGGTGGCGCTACTGGTAGCCCCTGTACTATCTTCAATGGTGTAGCTAAAGCTATCGGTGCCTGTGTATCCGGGGTTGGGAGTATACAACAGTCCATCTCCATTGTTATTGATGGCTACGCTACCGTTGTTGGCGGTTCCCACACTCACTAGGCTGAGTGTATCTCCGGAGTCGGGGTCTTCGTCGTTGTCTAATACACTCAGCAGGTTATTGCTGCTGTCGAGGCTGATATTGTAGCTGTCATCAACTGCTGTGGGAGCATCATTGATGTTGTTGATGTTGACTGTTACTGTGGCTGTATCTACGCCCCCATTATTGTTGTTCACAGTGTAAGTAAACGTCTCAGTCCCGTTGAAATCAGCCGCCGGGGTGTACAGTAAACCATCGTTGGTATTGTTAATGCTGACTGTACCACTTTGATTGGTTGCCCCGACATTTGTAATACTCAGTGCATTGCCTTCTGAATCTGCATCATTAACGAGAACATCGAGTGGATTGTTTGTGGTATCTTCATCAACTGAGAAGACATCATTGACTGCATCCACAGAGGCATTCACTTCAACATAGTTGGCAATATAGCTTTGATTGACTTCGGGTACAGTGAAGGTCAACTCAGAATTATTGGTTAATGAAATATCATTGCTTGACCAGCCATTAAAGAGGTACTGAGTATCACCAATCGTCACACTATCGGCTACGCTGATCGTGTGTTGGAAATTGATTGCTGTATCGAGGTTAAAAGAGCCTGTCTGAGGAATTTCATCAAGCGTAAAGACTACACTATCATCGCTGGGTAAATTTGTGTCGAAGACCAGGTTAACTTTCTCTGGGAATATGGTAACTACATCTGATGTCTTCAAGCCATCTGCATCAGTCACCGTTAGGGTAATCTCATATCCTGTGAAGTCAGAGTAGTCATGGCCTGTTGTTTCAATCTCAAAGCTGCCGCCAGTACCTGTTACGCCACTGAGTTCTGGATGAGTGTGATCGTCGTGAAAGAATTCTACCTGCCAGCTAAAGTTACTTTCCGTTAAGCTACCATCGGGATCAGTTCCGTCTCCTGTAAATGTAATCACATCCCCGGCTCTAAATGTTGCTCCTCCTATGGGAGATGTAATCGTTGCGGTTGGAGGAGTACCCACAGTGATAGAAATTGGCTCAGAAACCGTTGTGTTTGTTCCGTCAGAAACGGATAATATCGCGTCATACAAGCCGTTAGAATTGTACACATGACTTACATTGCTTCCTGTTGCTTCATTACCATCGCCGAAAGTCCAGCGATAGGAGAGAGAGTCATTTTCTGCATCCGTTGCTGTTCCAGTAAAGTTCACCGTCAGTGGGGAAGCACCTAAATCTTCGTCTACAAGGGCTTGAGTAATCACAGGGGCTTCGTTACCAGAGGAGTTGTAACGAATTCGATTCAAAGCACCGAGCCGATCAGGTGTTGAGGTCTGATACTGTATGTAGTATAGTGACCCATCTGTTCCTTCTTCAAAACCAACAATTTTTCGGGTTTCATTAAAACGCTCATCAAACTTAAACGCATCAACTTCAGAGGTAGACGGATCGGCATCAATCACACTGCCACTGGCATCAAACTTCAGATATTTAATAAAGCTTTGGGCATAATCTGCAAAAAAGAATGCTCCTTGAAATTGACTGGGAAATTGTGTTCCTTCGTAGACCACCCCCCCGATTGCCGCTCCACCATTGCTGTTATGGTCGTAGGCATAAACTGGAAAGATTAAGTCTTCGCCGTCTAGGGGATCTCCAACTAATAAATCGGCTTCATAGTTAGGCCAACCAAAATTTTTCCCGCCAATATCAGTAATAACGACCTGGTTAATTTCTTCTCGGGTATCCTGACTCACATCCCCAAATGTGACCACACCACTCTCAGACCAATCTCCACGAAAAGGGTTACGCAACCCCGTTGCCCAGATTTCTGGTAGAGCATTTGGAACACCAATAAAGGGATTATCCGCAGGAATTGAACCATCTTTATTAATTCTCAGTACCTTTCCAGCCGGTGAGCTTAAATCTTGAGATCGGGTCGCAGAAAACTTATCCCCTGTTAACAGATAGAGCTTCCCATCGGGTCCAAATCCCATTTCACCCCCAAAATGAGAAGGCCGAGATGCAGGTTCTGGATCTTGCCAAATCATTACCTCACTATTGAGGTCTGCACTATTTCCCTGGTGTGTGAAGCGGGAAACCTGAAATTTTCCGGTTGAATCGGGTGAATAGTAAATATAAAAATAGTTATTGGTTTCAAAGTCTGGGTCAAGGGCAATATCAATAAGTCCTTTTTCACCACTTGTTAGAATATCGGGTAGAACAAGATAATTGCTGGTTGTTGAAGAACTATCACCGGGATTGGTTATTTTGATCACCCCTTCTTTTTCTAAAATTAGCAGCCGACCATCTGGTAGACTGTTTAGAGAAACGGGTTGATTAAGACCAGAAACTACGGTCTGACGTGTAAAGTTGGGATCGTCAGGTAGAACTGGATCGTTATGGAAATGCCCTTCATGTAAAATTCCACTGTAACTTTCTATAAATTCTTCTGAAACGGCTAACTCTGCTTCTATTGAACCTGTTGTTACTTCTAATTCTCCATCTCCCCCTAAAGCTGCATTCCCGGTTAAATCGTCTGAAGCGGCAATATCTGCTCCGGTTAACTCCGCTAATTGATTGACAAAATTACCATCTTGTCCTATATCGCAACCGTATAATAAAATGTCTGCGTCTTCGCTCAGATAAGCAGACCAACTTTCTAAAGAATTGCTATATTCGCCTAAATTTTCGGAAGTCACAACGCTATCACTAAATTGTAACTTGCCCTGACTTCCGTGAGAAATAATATGAATAGACTCTACTTTAATATTTTGGCTCCGTTCCTGGAGTTTCTGGCTAATTTGATCGATGCCGTTTTCATTGGGGTTCAGAATAATCGTCTCATATCCTGAGCTAATATTAGCTGCAATTTCATCATGATTTAATACATTCGGATCGATAAAGATAAGACTTGAATTTGAATCAACAGGGAATTCCATAACACCTAATACCTTATGGGTTTGAATAGACTTTAAGTAGACATCTGCTCACTATTGTATAAATAAATTAGGTCTTTGTCCGTATAAATATTGATTTTTACAGAATCTTTAAACTTTTTTCTAAGTCCGTAGGAATTGAGAGTCTCTTAAGTGGCTATAATCTTGATAATTCAGCCTTTTAAAATAACTTGACAAGTTTTATTATGATTAATTTAAGAAGATATGGTAAAGAATAGAGCCTTTGTAAAGCTTTGATAAAGGCTGTCATAATTTTGGGATTGCTTTGGGTAGACTGGCGACATAAACAGCCTGCGTTCAGTAGCCCTTTTTGGTTACTTAGCACTTGATGGCGATCAGAATTTTTCTGATGATTGTGGCGATCGCACTTAAAAACACCAATCCCATCAAACCCGCTAAGGGATTTTGATCGATCCCGACAACCCAATCGGGAACTCGCCCCGAATATTGTATTTTTCCGCCGACACTGATGATATAATACCCCCAAACTAATCCGCCATGAAGCCCAATCGGTAAACCCAGATTTCCCTGAGTAGCGGTGTTTTTTTTGGACGGGGGACTAATCACAGATTTAGCCCAAACGAAGATTAATCCGAGTAAAATTAAACCGGGAAATTGTGGCCAGGTGCGGAGAATTTCAGCCAGAGGTTTAATAAAGTGGGCGATCGCATAGATAATACTACACACCCAAGCTGCAATCATAGGGGAATAGTCTCGCTGGAGTTCATCTAGCAGCCAACCTCGGAAGAACAATTCCTCAGCAAACCCAATCCCCAAAGCGATCGCCAGTCCTTCTAAGATTACTTGGGGAAACTTGATCAGATCAGGATACCACGTTAACCATCCCAGTTGAGCTTCTAGAGCAAATAAACTGAGTAAACTCAAACAACCCCAACTCAATCCCGCAATCAACAACCATGTATTTTCAGGGTTTAGACGTAAGCCGTAGTGTTGGAGAAGTTTAGGTTGATGATAGATCCGTTTTCCCCAGAAACGTACTAATACAATAAATTCTACATATAATAACAGTAGAGTAATAATACTAACGGTATTAGGATTATCCCCAAATAAATAAATTGGAACTGCTAACGGTAGCCACAACCCCAACAACATGAGGATAAACAGAGTCAGTCTGAGGGGAGCCGCAAAAGTAGAAATTCGACTAAAAATAAATTTCAAAGGATGGGAGCAAATTAGTCACCCGGATCGATTTTCGGGAGTGAAAATGTTTCCGGGTGTCAAATCTGAGGCTGATTGATTATTCATCTGGCTCGATGGTACTGGTCAAGCCATGATTTTTCAGCGTTTCACAGTAGAACTCTGCGTGTTCTTGAGCGCAAGTAATCACTAAAGCCAGACCATTGGTATGAGCTTCCATCATAATGCTGACGGCTTGGGG
>CAZNCM010000217.1:4599-4910 GCA_964571155.1 uncultured Lyngbya sp.
CTGGAGCAAGACCTGTACCACATACTCCATTCCATTAAACTCATCATTATGAAGCAATACGCGGTAACGCGGTGCGAGCTTACGGACTGTTGAACGCTTCTCAAGTGTTTCCACAGACACGGCTCTATCTCCTTATCTTGGGTTCCTAGTTCAAACTTTGTTTTTCACTTTACATAGTTTAATGAATCCTGGCAATCCCGACAAGGTGTTTACAGTTATTCAGTAACGAGCGAGATGCTTACACTCCCGATGTCGGGAGTCCCTATTTACGGGTTGACGCACAGTTGAGTCAGCACTTGTTAAAATGACGG
>CAZNCM010000217.1:4997-10297 GCA_964571155.1 uncultured Lyngbya sp.
TGTTCTTGATAAATTTTTTTCTGCTTAATAGCTGATATGAAACGTAAAACCCGCACATCCCCGGCTCGATCAACTTTTAACTATACGGCTTTAGCCGTGATTGGTGGTGTATTAATATTAGGGATTGGGATTGGAATTGCGATTAGTTCAACAACGACCTTTAGCCCGGAAAACGTCGCCTCTAGCCAATTTATTGATCGCAGCGCACCGAGTACCGAAACTTGTATTAAATTTGGGGCGAGTGCGATGGTTACAGATATGCGGGTTTTTGTGACGTTGAACCCGTTTAATGTTTACATCTCCCAACCCCGAATGCAGCCCGGTTGTGTTTTGCGGACGAGTAACTGGACTATTCTCAAACAAAATAATCTGATTTCTTCTGAACAAGAACGGGACTGTAAACAACGGATGAATACGTTTGGGTATACGGGTGAGTTGGATAGTAGTCCTGAAATTAGTTGTATCTATCAAAATAATAGAGCTGAGAACCTATTCCTTTCTCAACCGGGAGGAGGAATAACTCCGGCACGTCCTAGAGCAGAATCTGATCGGTTCTAGTCTTCCCGAATATAGACAAATTGCGATTGACGTAAATCTTCGCTCAGGCGTACTTCAATCACTTGCTCAGGTTGTAAGGTTGTGGGTTGGGGAGAGGTGGCTAAACCAACAGCCGCACCCCCAAGCGCACCTACCAACAAACCAACACCTGTAAAGCCTGTCAGCAAAAATAGCCCTAACCCGCCAATTCCGGTATCACGAAGAACGTTTTTGGGTTCGGGATCTAATCGACCGGGAATCCAACCGGATTCGCCTTGAATTGGAATGCTACGCCCTTCTAAATTAATGGCTTCGACTTGAAATCGACTCCCTTTAGAACTGGTTTCAAAGTATCCGACAATTGGCGTATCGGGCGGAATAATATAGTTTCCTTCCTGATCAACAATTCCCCCTTGCAGGATTAAAACATCTTGTCGTTCGGGTTTATCTTTTAAGCGCACTTCATTGGGATTGGGATAACGAAGCGTCAGTTGAGTTCCCGCCGGAAGCAGGACACTGGGAGGACGTTGATCGATGGTTCTCGAAGAAATCGTGCTTTGAGGTTGGGAAGTTCTGGGTAACGGTTGACCGAAGGGAATGGTGCCTTCTGCGGGTGGGAGGGGATTGGGTTGAGCTTGAGTGGTAATAGTTGGAGGCGGAGGGGGGGGTTGAAATAACGGGTCGGTGAAAAATTCAACTTGATTTGTCCCTCCCAACGGAATTCGCACCGCTTCTATATCCGATGAGGGTACGGGTTGGGGAGTGGGAATAAAGGTTTGATCGACCGTCTGAGGGGAACGAAAGCCGGGAGGTGGAGAAGTGGGCTGAGGTGGGGTTTCTTCGGGTTCGGTAATTTCTAAGTCGGCGGCGGACTCGGACGGGGTTTGATCAACTTGATCGACGCTTTGATCGACGGTAGCGGTGTCTTCTGTCTGTTTGGCGATGGGGAATGTAGGTGCGGGTTCCCGACGGTCTATAATCGTTGGACGCAATACCCACAGGTTTTCAATCCCAATCGGGCGAAAATCGATTTCTTGTTCATCCAAAACCACACCTGGAGCAAAATTAATCGTTATTTGAGCGAGTTCGGGTTCGCTTTGGGTAAAACTGACTTGACTGATGACTCCAGACTCAAAGCGCTCGGTGAGGTTAACTCCAATTTCGGTGTTGGGTAAATCGACCACTAAACGCGGAGGTTCTGTCCCCACCGACAACCGAGGTCGCACCCCTTCGGGAAGCAATACTTCTACAATACCTGTACTGGGGTCAATTTTCCAGTCTTCTAAAATCGCAGCGTAAACAGGTAAACTCAGGGTTGAGCTAGAGACCATCGCGGCTAAGGCAATTGTGCCGGATGTTCGGATTAACAGGCTACCATACAACACAGATACAACAGATGCGAAGCTGGAGTGGATTTGCTGAAATTTCTGTCTTCGTTTTAGGGTTGGCATGGTTCCTGTGCAATGGTTAAAGGTTGAGCGATTTTCGATTGAGTCATTCTGAGCATTTCTTATCATGTTTGAGGGCAAAATGCAAGCCAATCAAGGGGGTTTTATTCCGGTTGTAAACACCCCGAACAAAAAGTTATCAGTGACCCGTAACAAGTGAATAGTTATTAATGTCATCCCCAACCCAATATTTAATGATGAAAAAAATCGGCAAGTGGAAACAATTAGACTCTCAACTTATATTGAACCATCAATGGTGTCGAGTCAGACAGGATACGGTTGAGTTACCCAATGGAATTATTATTGATGATTTTTTTGTAAATGTTCGCCCGGATATTGCTTTGGTTTTACCCATTACCCCTCAGAATGAAATTGTTTTTGTTTGTCAATATCGACATGGAGTGGGTGAGGTTTTATTAGAGTTACCGGCGGGGAGTTTTGATCCGACAAAAGAAAGTGCAGAATCTGCGGCTACTCGCGAACTGACTGAAGAAACGGGATATATTGCCGAATCTATGGTCAAGTTAACTACATTATATGATAATCCGGTTAAAGATACCAATTCAGTTCATTTATTTTTAGCGAATAATGTTAAACAGGTACAAGAATCTCAGTTGGATATTACAGAAGAAATTGAAGTCATTTTAGTTCCTGTTAATGAAGTGATGGAATTTGTTAATCAAGGTAAAGTTTGTGTTGCCGGAACGGTAGCAGCTTTGTTTTTGGGGTTAAACAAGTTAGGAATTTTACAATAAAAAATCGAGGTTACAAATTCTATTCTGAAAAATACTCTCAAGCTTGCTATCATTAATAAAGTCTTTTAAGCAAGTGCTACTCTGTATGAATGTTGCAATTATTGGCTGTGGCTATGTTGGGAGTGCGGTATCTCGCTATTGGAGTCAAACGCTTGGGTTAACGGTTACGGCGACAACAACAACTCCGCAACGGGTGGAAAATCTAGAAAAAATAGCTAACCGAGTGGTTGTTGTTAATGGAAGTGATGCCGAAGGGTTAAAATCGGTTTTGCAGGGTCAAAATACGGTTTTGTTGAGTGTCGGTGCCAAAGGTAGAGATCCGCAAATCTATCAACAAGCTTATCAGAAAACCGCCCAAACCTTAGCAACAGTTTTACCTCAAGTTCCTGAAGTTCAGCAGTTAATTTATACGGGAAGTTTTGGGTTGTATGGCGATCAAAATGGTGCGACTGTTGATGAAAGTTCGCCCGTTTTTCCGAGTAGCAAAAATCACGAAATTCTGCACAAAACCGAACAAATATTACTTGAATTAGCCTCAGAAAATCGTAAAGTTTGTATTCTACGACTGGCGGGAATTTATGGGCCAGGTCGAGAAATTGTTAAAATTTTTAGTCGAATGTTCGGGACAACTCAACCGGGAAATGGGCGTTATCCGACGGCTTGGGTACATTTAGATGATATCGTCGGTGCGATTGAGTTTGTTCGCAAAAATCAGTTAGAAGGAATTTACAATTTAGTCGATAATTCTAATCTCACTCGACGAGAGTTAATTAATTCTCTTTGTCAAAAACATGATGTTTCCCCGGTGACTTGGGATGTATCTCAACCCAATAATCGGCCTTATAATGTTCGGGTTTCTAATCAAAAACTCCAAGAGGCTGGATACCAATTTATTCATCCTCAAACTCTTGTATAAAACGATTAAATCTGATTAAAAATGTCTGAAATACAATCTCCAAAAGTTGTCGTTGTCGGTGCGGGTTGGGCAGGTTTAGGCGCAACTTATCATCTCGCAAAACAAGGTTATGATGTGACTTTACTAGAGGCGAGTTCCTATGCAGGGGGTTTAGTTGCGGGTTGGAAAACACCCGGAGGACGTTCAGTTGAAGCGGGAATACATGGGTTTTGGTATCCCTATAAAAATATCTTTTCTCTAGTTGATGAATTGGGCTTAAAACCGTTTACCCCTTGGACAAGATCGGCCCAATATTCTCCGGCAGGACTTGAAGTTGAATCACCCATTTTTCAAGAGTTACCGTACCTTCCAACACCACTTGGAACGTTCATTTACACCCAATTTCAACGTCTACCCTTAAGTGATCGCCTATCGGCTTTACCCCTACTTTATGCAGTGGTTGATTTTGATAATTCCGACGAAGCTTGGCGACGATATGATTGTATCACAGCCCGAGAACTTTTCAAACAATATGGTGTTTCTGCAAGACTTTATAATGATGCGTTTAACCCGATGTTATTAGTGGGATTATTTGCGCCAGGTGAACAATGTTCTGCCGCCGCAGCATTAGGAATGTTGTATTATTTTATTTTAGCACATCAACCGGATTTTGATGTCGTTTGGTGTCGGGGAACGGTTGGCGATCGCATTTTTTTACCTTGGATAAAACAGATTGAACAATTAGGTGGAAAAGTATTAACAAATCAACGGGTTACTGATATCAAAGTTAACGAATTGGGTCAAGCAGAAGCGGTTATTTGTGGGGAAGAAATCTTTACCGCAGATGCAGTTATTTTTGCAGTCGGAATTACGGGAATGAAGAAAATATTAGCCGGAAGTTCGGCTTTACAAAATCGCCCAGAATTCCGAAATCTTAATAATTTGAATGCAGTCGGTGTGTTATCAACTCGACTTTGGTTTGACCGCAAAATCAATATTCCTCGCGCTTCAAATGCTTGTTTTGGGTTCGATACAACTACAGGTTGGACGTTTTTTGATTTGAACGCTTTACACGATGAATTTAAAGACGAACCGGGAACCGTTATCGAAGCGGATTTTTATCACGCCAATCAATTTTTACCCTTGAGTGATGATGAAATTGTTAAAATCGTTCAAAGTTATCTCACGACTTGTATTCCTGCATTTGGAGAAGCAAAAATTATCGATCAAAGTGTTGTCAGCTTACGACAAGCAGTAACACATTTCTTCCCCGGAAGTTATCAATATTTACTTCCTGCTAAAACCAGCTTTGAGAATGTATTTATGAGTGGAGATTGGGTGATTAACCGTCATGGATCTTGGTCGCAGGAAAAAGCCTATGTCACAGGTTTAGAAGCTGCAAATTTAATCATTGATCAGTTTAAATTGGGTGAGAAAGCATCTATTATTCCAGTTCAACCCGACGAAGAACACATTCAAGTATTGCGACAAATGAACAAGTCGGTTCGCCAGATTAGCCAATCGATTTTTCCGGATATTTGGTTATAATTTTCGAGAAACCAGGCTTCTCAAACCAACCGGGTTTCTGATAGATAATCAAATTAATGAAATAATAATACGATTCCATCAAGATAAATTTTAGAGGATAAATTATGTTTGAACTTG
>CAZNCM010000218.1:0-10228 GCA_964571155.1 uncultured Lyngbya sp.
ATGAGTTCAGGCACATTAAGTAGGCTTCTTCCGAATTGAGGATGGCTATGAATTTTGAGGGTTCGATTGTGAAAGTTTCTCAGCGTTGTACGAGTGGGAGAGGCAAAGAAAGCTTGGGGACTTTCGGGTTGGGATGGGGACTTGGTGTGTAATTTCAAGTCGGTAATCTGATCGAGTTGTTGCTTGATTTCACTCACCAATTTTCCGATTTGATGGGAGTGCCGAACACTTAAGCCGATGAACTTCTCTGATCCGAGCATTTGAACCAGATTCCGAATACTTTTTTGAGTAGGATCTGCATCTTTAAACGGAAGAATGACAATATAGGCGGTGGAAAACAGTTGTTCGTCTCTTTCTATCCTAAACGATAAAGTGGTTCGACGAGGACTAACCTCTATACTGGGCGGGCGATTGATGATTGAAGTATGGCTGATGATGTAGCGGTAAGCATCGGCTAAGGCGCAGTGAGCATCTGCATCGAGTGCCATATCAATGCTAATTTCCACCATGGGGGAGGTGGCGTTAAAAAATTGGTAGGCTTCTTGAGCGCTAAAGCGGAGAACTTTACTCCCATCGCCGTTGGGACTAACGTCAACCCAATCACAGGTGATTTCGTCGGCTTTGACTTCAAATCGAGAGACATCGTAGAGTTTGGCACCGGTGAGGGCGGCTCCGGTGAGTTCGGCTCCTGTCCAGTCAGCACCCGTTAGGTTGGCTTGGGTGAGATCGGCATGAATTAAATGGGTGTATAGTAAGCTGGCACAAACTGGCTCCACTCAATCGGGCTTCTTCGAGATTGGCTCCTCTGAGATCGGCTCCGTTGAGATCGGCCCAACGCAAATTTGCGCCTTTGAGATTGGCACCGCTAAGGTTCGCCTGGGAGAGATTTGCCTGTCGGAGTTCGGCGTTGACGAGATTCGCCCCTCGCAAATCGGCACGAGTCAGATCTGCCCCGTGTAAGTTGGTTCCTTCGAGGTTACTGGCGATCAGAACTGCGTCTCGCAGATTGGCACTTTTGAGGTTAGCCTGTCGCAGATCAACTTGTCGTAGGGTGGCTTCTCGCAAATCGGCTTCACTGAGGTTCGCGCCCGTTAAAATGGCATGGCTAAGATCGGCACGGATTAACTCCGAACGGATCGCAAAGGCGCCCGTCAGAGTGGCTTGACTGAGATCGGTGCGAATTAGATTGGCAACATTAAGAATTGCCCCCGTCAGGTTGGCTTGGCTAAGGTTGGCTCCGCTTAATTTGGCGACATTTAGTTTAGCTTGGCTGAGGTTCGCCCCTGAGAGATTTGCACCGCTGAGATTGGTAATGCTGAGGACAGCTTGAGAGAAGTTTGCACCCGAGAGATTAGTACGACTGAGATTGGCTTCGCAAAGCAGGATCGCACTAAAATCTCTGATGCCGGATTGATAACTTTGAATTAGTTCTTCGGCATTCATGCCTTCAAGTTTTCCGAATAAAAAACAGGTTTTAATCTAATATCTACTATATCAAAATTTTTTCACTGCCTACCGGGGAATTGAGTTTCTAGATTATTCTTTGATCATTTCGTTTCAACATGAGTTAAATTTAAGCATATCAATCACTATAAAAGCTAAACAGTCTCACATGAATATTGGTCTGGTTGGATTAGGTTTAATTGGGGGTTCTATCGGGTTGGATTTATGTTCAATTCAACCAAAATTTATACAATTACCAACTGAAAATAATTCCTCCAACGAGCAACCCTATCGGGTTTTAGGGGTAAGTCGTCGTCAAAGCACTTGCCAAAAGGCGATCGCAATGGGTGCTGTTGATGAGGCGAGTGTTGATTTATCTTTGATGGCGAGTGCGGATGTGGTGTTTATTTGTACACCGATTGGGGCGATTGCTTCTACACTGGAGGAGTTAATTCCTCATCTTAAACCATCTACTATTATAACTGATGTGGGTTCAGTTAAGCAGCCTATTGTAGAAATACTTTCTCAAGTTTGGCCCCATTTTGTCGGAGGGCATCCGATGGCGGGGACGGCTGAAAGTGGTATAGAAGCCGCTCAAAAAAATTTATTTTGGGGTAATCCTTATGTGATTACTCCCATTGAAAATACATCAGAGTTGGAAGTACAAACGGTTACTAAAATTGCTGAATTACTACAGGCAAAAGTTTATCAATGTTCACCACAAGATCACGATCAAGCAGTGGCTTGGATTTCTCATTTACCTGTAACGGTGAGTGCGAGTTTAGTTGCTGCTTTAACCGCAGAAGAAGATTTCAACGTTCAACAACTGACTCAACAATTAGCAAGTTCCGGCTTTCGTGATACCAGTCGTGTGGGGGGTGGAAATCCGGAGTTAGGGGTAATGATGGCGCGATATAATCGAAAAGCTTTATTGCGATCTCTACAGGCTTATCGGAGTCGCCTTGATCAATTCATTGACATCATCGAACAAGAAGATTGGCACATCTTAGAACAGCAACTTATTCAAACTCAAAAAGAACGTAAAAAGTTCAATTTTTAGCAAAAACAGGTTTTAAAAAAGTGGATTTAATGAAACTATAAAAATCAAGCTATTTCCGGTTTTTGATTTAATCTAGATGAGAGAATTAAAAGTTTAAACTCTCTTTCTCTCATCTACAAATCATAATTAACCCTCAACGAATAGAGTGATTTGTTAGGGATTTATTAGGAATCTGAATTGATGATAACTCTGGTCATCTCTGATTTCCAGGCTTACTATCACCTCTTGAGGGGGCGGATTTGGAATCTTTATTTTCTACATTTGTTATTGTGCCTGATCTTTTATTCAATACATCTAGTGGTTGATCATCAAGTTCTAATGAATCATCAAGATGATATGCCATATTACCCACTAAAGAGAAGTTTGTCATCATCATCTCAGTTTGCGGAAAAGCGACTGCTAAAATTGCAATAGTCGTCCAAGTAGATTGCTTCAAAACGTTATTCAGATTCATTGTTGACTCTCGCATTGATAGGATTTCATCGGAGAGCGCCCTGACTTTAAAGTGATCAATAATTAGAAAGTTATTTATTTAATTTCTAACTTTCCTTTCTATATTTATGTATAACTAATAATCTTTACACAATGCAACAAACTCAAGGATCTTTTACTCAATCTTCAACTTTTCTGGTGTCAGGGTTCTTTTTGTAAAGATTTAGTAAAGGTTGCCGGGTCGTGGAGTTTAAACTGATTCACCTTATCAGAACCTCAGTTAAAGTAGTTTTGTTCAGAAGAAGCTCAACAATATAAGCAGTAAGTATTGCGTTGCTGTTTGGCTTTGTAAAGGGCTTTATCTGCTCTACTCACTAATACTTCAAAACGACTAAAGGGCTGGGGAATTATCGTTGAAATCCCAATACTAACGGTGACAAACTGACTAACCGACGAGCGAGAATGTTCAATCGCTAACTGTTGAATACTATCATGAACATCTTGTGCAATTTGTATTGCGCCTTTAGCTGCTGTATTGGGTAAAAGGATCACAAATTCTTCACCTCCATAACGAGCGACTAAATCGCTAGAACGTTTTAGAGTTTCCTGAATCGCTTTTGCAACTTTTTGCAAACATTCATCTCCAGCTTGATGTCCGTAGGTATCATTATAAAGTTTAAAATGATCAACATCAAGTAATAGCAATGATAATGAATGCTGTTCTCGTTGCGCTCGCTTCCATTCTTGATCTAAATATTGATCAAAATATCGACGGTTAGCAATTTTAGTTAAGCCATCAAGTATTGCTAATTGTTCAAGTTGTTGATAAAGTTCAGATTGTTGAATCGCAATTGCTAATTGATCAGCAACAGCACTGGCTAACTCGATTTCCCAGGTTTGCCAACAGTCATGAGACTTATTTCTCACCAACCCTAAACTTCCCCAAATTACCGAATTTAAGTGCAAAGGAACCATTAATAAATATCCGGAACCAATACCAGATAATTTGTCGCCAAAATCAGTTTTTTTATCGATTTGAAAGATTTCCAAATTTTTGAGCCGAGCTGTAGTTTTATTATTTTGATCTGAAATTTCCAAACCCAAAACACTGGGTAAATTTGGGGATTGATGATAATCAGCAACATTACGCCAAAGTTTTTCTTCGATCAAATAGCGAGCAATTACAGTTCGTTCGGCTTGAAGTAATTTACACACTTCTTCGGCTGCGGTTGAGAAGACAGTTTGTAAGTCTAAAGAGGTACGAATTGCTTGAATAACTTGATTAAGAGCTTGTTCTCGTTGAGCTTGACGTCGCGTTTGTTCGTAGAGTTGACTTTGAGAAATTGCTATTCCAACTTGAATTGCGAGTTGTTCAAGTAACTCAGTTTCATGGGTTTTCCATTGTCTCGGTTGAGTACATTGATGAGCAATTAATAATCCCCATAAGTGTTTTCCTTGTAAAATAGGAACAACGAGATTAGCCCTCACTTGAAACTGAGTTAATAAATCTAGATAACATTGACTTAAATGTGCTTTATCAATATCTTCTATGGCTCGAATTCTACCCTGTTTATATTGCTTAATATAAGTTTTATAAAAACAGGGATCATAAATATTTGTATTTAAAATTGACAACTCAGGGGTAATGACAGACTCTACAGATACCACACCACTCCAGTCAGGTTTAAAGCGAAAAATAACGGTTCGATCTGCTTGCAAAAGTTGTCTAACTTCCCTGACAGTCGTATTGAGAATTTCATCTAAATCAAGAGATTGACGAATCCGTTGAGCAGTTTTGGCTAATAGTTTTTCTCGTTCAATTTTTTGCTGTAATGTGGTTTCTACCTGAGTACGTCGGGCAATTTCCTGTTGTACTTGTTGATAGAGTTCAGTTTGTTGAATCGCAATGGAAACTTGAGTTGTGAGTTGCTTGAGGAACCTAATCTCTAAGGATTTCCACTCTCGGGAATTATTGCAGTGTTGAGCCAGTAATAATCCCCATAATTTATTTTCTTTAACAATAGGAATCCCTAAGTTTGCTCTGATTTTGAATTGTGCTAGTAAGTTAATATAATCGGGATGGAGTTTAGCAGTATAAAGGTCAGAAATGGCTTGAATCTCTCCTTGCTCATAGAGTTGAATATAGAGTTCTTGAAAAGAGTGATTATCAATCACAAGATTGAGCATTGAGATCTCTGTTTCTCTAACAGATTCGGCAATTACATTTCCTACAAATTTTGGATTAAACTGATAAATAATCACCCGATCACATTTGAGAAACTCTCGAACTTTGATGACGGTGATATTAAGTTTTTCCTGAAGATCTAGTGATTGATGAATGCAATTTGTTATGGTGAGGGTTAATTGTTCTTGTTCGGCTCTATGTCGTAATATTTTTTCAGTATATTTGAGTTCTTCTTCTATTTTAGAATCCTTTTGTTGACGAGTAGAAACTTTTTTGATAATTTGCTGATGGGAGAGTTTAACTTTTTTGATTTTTTGCTTCTGGGATGTACCTCTCAATTTAGAGATTAATCGATGGAGGGAATATCGATGTAGTTTTTTTCTGATTCTAGATTGAAAAGCTTTGTTATTATTCATGTTTTTTAAGTTAATTATTGAGAATATAGCGCTTCGCGCTAGGCAAGAGCTCATATGGCAAAAGGGACTCTTGGGGGAAAGTTCGGTATAGTCAGGCTTTTGGCTGTTCTTCGTGCCTGGAATTTGTAAGTATACCAGCGCGAACTGCTATAACTTGGTAAATTATGGTTTGATAACTTATGAGTAAAACTCCAAAAAACGATAGCGAAAGGCAGATTAAATCTTAAAAAGAGTTTCCAGTCAATGGAATAAAATATAGAGGGTTAGGTCGGAATCGAGAAAAAATATAAATTCTGATTATAATTTACCCGGTTTTGAGTTACATTAAAAGACAGATTCCGAATAAAATTTAACTTTTATAAATTTTTCTTGATAACATTTTGCTTAATAGGTTGAATAGAATGTATGGCTATCTATTAATTTGAATATGCTGATCTTCTATCATAAATTTATTTGATTAAAGCTAAATCATTTCTGTTTTGAACTCATTGATATCTTTAAGGACTACTCTTTACAGTGTAGCGCAGAGAGGCATTCGAGTAATAGTCGGATTGATTTTGAGGCGCGAGGCGGGTGTCTCGATCAAAGAAACCCCCGGCGATTGCTGAGGGCTAGTGTGTTACAGAATGTATTTAGGATTCAAAAATGATTATCGGCGGAGTTTAGTCTGAACTCCCCAAACTCCAACTGCTAGTAAACCTAACACGGAAAACGGTTCAGGCACGCTTTTTAGAGGAATCTGTGGGGTAAAAGCGATCCCAATCGGACGGAGTAACCGATCATTAGTCGAAACAAAAACTGCACTGGCATTTCCAACCGAAGGCAACGGTTCTCCAGTAATGCCATCGTAGCGCAGAATTGCTCCAAAATTATTATTGGTAAAGTCAAAACCGTAGGAGAATATTATTTCCTTCTGTATTCCCGACTAATAAAGCCGCTTGACTGGGGAAAGCACTCACACCGGGAAACGCTAAAGCCCCGATCATAGCTGCAATAGAAGCAATACATGGTGTTTTTGTCATTGAGATTCTCAAGTTCTGAAGATTGGACTCATACAGTCAACACCCCCAAACCCGATGAAGATGGGGTTTTAGTCCGTATTGCCTCAATTTATAGAGTCTCAAGCCAGAAAACCAGAGGCTTGTGTAAAATCCAAGAGGGAGAGTGTAAAGATTGAGTAAATCTCTTGTCATTGATTGATTGTTCGTGGCTTGACCCTGCGACCCGTCAAAATAGAGGTGATAGGGCTTAAAATACCAGAGAACCCTCTTGAGTTACCTTAACTGTAAATTCGACAGTCTCATCTCTTGAATTAACTTCTCAATTCGACTGAAGTCTCACCAATAACTGCACCCAACTCAACTTGAACCCTGAGTTTAACCCCTCAAATCCATGAGTACCTCCATTTATCCGGGCCAAATTCTGCGAAACCACTATCACATTATGCGCCAGTTGGGGCATGGTGGTTTTGGGCGTACCTACTTAGCAGAAGATCAGCATCGGTTTAACGAACTGTGTGTGTTGAAGGAGTTCGCCCCGCAAGTTCAAGGAAGTTATAGCTTGCAAAAGTCTCAAGAACTTTTTGAACGAGAAGCCCAAATCCTTTATCAACTCCAACATCCTCAAATTCCTTGTTTTCGAGAACTATTCCGCGAAAAAATTAACGGTAAAGGCTATTTATTTGTTGTCCAAGATTATGTTAAAGGTTTAACCTATCGCGAACTCATCACCCAATATAAAAATCAGGGAACTGGCTTCAGTGAACTCGAAGTCACCCAACTGATGTTGCAATTGTTACCTGTGCTGGAATACATTCACTCTCATGGTGTTGTTCATCGCGATATCTCACCTGATAATATTATTCGTCGTCAGACGGATGGATTACCTGTTTTGATTGATTTTGGCGGGGTTAAACAAATCAAAGCCAAAGTTGATTCTGAGTTAGGAGTGCGTCACCTTCCCCCAACTCCTGCAACTCGTTTGGGAAAAGTCGGTTACGCCCCGGAAGAACAAATGCAGATGGGAATTGTATCTCCTCACAGTGATTTGTATAGTTTGGCGGCGACGGTGGTGGTTTTGTTGACGGGAAAAGAACCTCAACACCTGATTGATAGCTATCATCTCACCTGGAATTGGCGATCGCAAACTTCAGTCAGTCCGAAATTAGCGGCGATTTTAGATAAAATGTTAGCTCACAAGCCGGGCGAGCGCTATTCCCATGCCTCCCAAGTTCTACAAGCACTCAATGATACGCCTGTGCTTCCTTCTATTCCCACACAAGCCCCACCAGAGATGGAAATCCGATCATCTCCTGTGTTGACGCAGCCTCCCCCGGTAGAAGCCCAAATTCCAATTCCGATTGCAGCGACTCCCGATACAACGCTACAAAAAACCTCATATCCAAAGCTGAAATTTCCGGGGAATTTATCTTCAACCTGGACTACAGTATTGCTGGTGACTATTTCTATGGTTCTTATGGGGGGAGTGGGTTGGATTGGAGGGTTTTATTTTATCAATCATCTCTCGAAGTCTAATGATGGTGGATTTAGTGCGATGGGAGAACTCCAACGTCAAGAGTTTATCCAAAATCGCCGTCAAGAATTGGGGGTTGATTATCGGTATTTTATTGAATTGGTTAATGAAGAATTTTATAATCGTTATCCCTCTCAAAAAGGCCGAACGTTAACTCAAGATCCTGCTGATGCTTCCTGGCGCAAACGATGGGATAAAACGGCTTATGATGTTTTAAATCGGCTGACTGTCATTAGTGATGAATCTCGGAGTCAGTTAGGACAATATAGCGCTGATAATATTAAGAAATGGGCGAAAGAAGTCAATGCGTTAAATTTAAGTAGTCGGGCTTTAGAAGATTTATCGGATGCACGATTTTTTTACTTGTTTCCTGAACAACCTCGCGGTGAAAATTTAATTGATTTGCCTATCGGTCAAGTTTGGCAAGCGTTAACCGCAGATGAATTAAAGATGTTACAACAAGGGCAGAATTTAAAAGAAGTTCAATTTGATGAAAATGCCAGTCGAAAAGTGCTACGAGGTGTCTTACAACCGGGAGAAGGGAAAGCTTTTGTTGCGTGGTTAAAACGTCAGCAAAATTTACGGATTAAGTTGGAAGTTCCTCAGAAATCTACTTTTCTTTCTCTCTATACTCCGAGTCGTCGAAAAAACGCTAAGATTATTATCGAAGATGCTCGACTTCAGAGTTGGTCAGGACAATTAGAAGATACAGGTTACTATGAAATTATTGTGGTTTCTGATGCTAAAGATCCTATAAATTATGAGTTGATTCTTGAAGTTGAATAATGTTAGAAAACCTCAAAAGTTTGGTCTATCAAGCAAAATACATTGGTCAAAATCGTCAATTCACTCAGACTTGAACCTAGACAATTAACTGAGTGAAATAGGAGTGAATGTGGGAACTGAACGTAGTCAAGCGGTTTTCACTCCCGCTTTGTTACTGCCGTCAGGCCTAACGAGTATGGAGGGACTCGAACCCCCGACCCTCAGAACCGGAATCTGATGCTCTATCCACTGAGCTACATACCCATATCTGTGCAAACTATAGCATAATTTCAATGTCTTGGGAAAGATTAGATTCAAAAGATTAGATTAAATTAATGGATGCCATTCACATTCGCCAAATTCGCTGCTACGGTTACACGGGCTATTTACCCGAAGAACAAACGCTAGGTCAGTGGTTTGAGGTTGATTTAACCTTGGGGTTAGATTTAACAAAAGCCGGACAAAGCGATGCCATTGAAGATACATTAGACTATCGAGAAGCGATCGCTATTGTCGAGAAACAGATCAAAACCTGTAAATTTGCCTTAGTAGAACGCTTGGCGAGTGAAATTGCTCAAGCGTTGTTACAACAGCCTCTTGTTCAACAAGTTAGAGTCCAACTGACCAAACCCAATCCTCCCATTCCCGATTTTGGGGGACAAATCCAAATTGATATCACCCGAACCCGAAATTAAGCGGGTTTTGGATAGAGTTTAGGCTAGACTGGCGACAAAGTGAGATTATGGATTCGGGGACTCTAACAGTTTAGAGATTTCAGCTTGAATTCTTTGCCTGAATTGAGGATCACTTTGCTGACGAAGGGTAATTTCGTTAAATCGAGTCAACGTTAAACCCCTAGCCTCAATAATCTGTTTGGCTTGATCACAGTAGCTAACAGCGAGTTGGGGTGCATTTCCGGGAAGGGCGTTAATACTACTGGGTTGGTCACAAACAATCCGAGGAACTTCCCCCATGACTTTTTTAATCTCATTAAACACCTGATGTCTTCTCGATTCTAGTGCGAGAACGACACGAGCATAGTTAGTGATTTCTTCATTGGTGAAATTAGGATTGGCTTGAGCATGAACCGCACTTAAACCCAAGTGAGGAGATTGTTCGCTCAGAGTCGGAGTTAACCCACTCAGCAAGCTAACAATAGAAAGAAGACTAACGCCTACAGCTTTTGAGAGGAGTGAACAGAAGGAATGAGACAATAGTTGAGTGTGAGTATTCATAGTGAATGCGCTATAGCGAATGGATACATAAACTGATGAAAATCAAGTCGGTTAGTTTCCAGAGGGTTGTTGAAGTTGCAGCAATGCTCCCTGAATTCGTTGTTGAAGTTGAGCATTGGTTTGTTGTTGACGGGTAATTTCGTTGAATCTCGAAACGGTC
>CAZNCM010000219.1:0-622 GCA_964571155.1 uncultured Lyngbya sp.
AAAACAATTTAATTTGATTAAGATTCCCTTTTTTATCCGTCGTTACTATTATCAATCATCCCAATCAAACATACAATTAGTGATTGTACGGAATTTCGATAAATTGGGTTGTATCAAAAATCCTTGAGTGCAATGCTAATCCTCCAGATTGTACCGCTCTATTAATTCTTGAATGTCACTTTCTTCTAAATAGCGGTCAATTGCTTCACCGACAACTTTATTCATGGAACTGGCTTTTACTCCTGCAAGGCGTTTCAGCAAGTTGTAGACATCTTCCGACACTGTAATTTTCAACTGCTTCTGATCTGCCTTCCTAGCGTTCATGTCTCGATATGGTATTGACTCTTAGTTATTTTCCGGTATATTGGATTATTAGTGGTGTATATACACCACTTCGAGATGTACTCTTTGAGGATTGACCGATGGTTACACTCTCGGATGATGAAGTAGCGTTGATCAAGTCGATTCTGATCGCAGTCCGAAAAATCAAGGTTCGGGATATCGATCAGGCGTTGGTGATGTTGTCGAAAGGGGAAACGGCTAAAACTAAACTTCGTCAACGGAGGTTAGAAGAATGATTGTACTGACAGACGAACAGGCAAATGCAGTTCATCGCTTGCTA
>CAZNCM010000219.1:668-3963 GCA_964571155.1 uncultured Lyngbya sp.
TCTGTCCGTTTGATTCGTTGTGGTCAAAAAATTTGGCTCAAGAAATTGTCAACGAATTGAGAAATCGACCCTAATTTTTTAGAATATTTGACAGGTTGTTAATGTTGGTTGATGTTTGTAGAGTTGGGTCGAGTCAATACAACACCCAACTTAATTTTAAGCTTGATTAACAACTTTATTTTAATAGTTTTTAACCTCTATTTATTGTATAATATTCAATGATTATCTAAAATGTAAGTAATTGCAGAAACAATCGGGAAAAACGATAATGGTTCAATTCGCTTCAAACTTACTGACTGCTGATGAATTTATTATCCAGTACGGCGATTGCGATCGCTATGAACTTATAGATGGTGAATTAATTGAGATGGAACCCACCGGAACCCATGAGCAAGTCTCAGCTTTTATTGGACGAAAACTAAATGTAGAAATAGATCGTCAGGATTTTAATTATTTTATTCCCCATCGATGCTTAATCAAACTCTTAGGAACGGACACGGCTTTTCGCCCCGATGTCATTCTATTAGACAAATCTCAACTGATTAATGAACCCTTATGGCAAAAAGAACCTGTAATTACATTGGGAAACTCTGTTAAACTGATTGCTGAAGTTGTCAGTACAAACTGGCAAAATGACTATGCTCGGAAAGCGGTGCGACCCCGCGCCACCTGCGGGCGCAAGCGCGAACTCGCGACTTGGCGGTTTCCGTCGAGAGCGAAGTTTGTAAGAGAGGGAACGCGCACCAAGAGACTGGCAAAATGACTATGCTCGTAAAGTAGAAGATTATGCTTTATTTGGGGTACCTGAATATTGGATTGTTGATTATTTGGGGATGGGTGGTCGAGAATATATTGGTAAACCCAAACAGCCAACCGTGACTATCTGTACATTGGTAGAGGACGAGTATCAAAAACAGCGATTTCAAAATAATGATCGGTTAGTTTCTTCAATATTTCCGAACTTACAACTCACTGCACAACAAATCTTTGCTTCTGCTGAATTGATATAGATTTGATATTCTTCTGAGTTGATAAAATGTGTCAGATTATTAAGTTAACCGTTTTGTGAAAGTCTGCGTATCTGTATAAATTTAGGGTGCTGAAGCACAACAACGAGCGTCACAATAAATTAAGATTTTCATAAAATACAATTAAACGCCTGATGTTATAACAGAGATCTACATGAAAGCTGTAGGAGAAGTGAATGAATCTTCAACAACAGGAACTTTATCAACGTTTACAAACGTTTTCTCTGGATGAACCCAACGCCAGATATCCGTTTAGTAAACGTCTAGCTAGAGAGAACGGTTGGACTGTAGAATATACTCAGCAAGCGATCGCAGAATACAAAAAATTTGCCTTTTTAGCGGTTGTCGCCGAACATCCCGTTACCCCTTCGGAACAAGTCGATCAAGTTTGGCATTTACACTTAGCTTATACTCGTTCTTATTGGGATGAATTTTGTCCGAATATTCTCCAAAAAACGTTACATCACAGCCCGACTCAAGGGGGAAATTTGGAAGGGGAAAAGTTCAATGATTGGTATAATAAAACTTTAGAAACTTATACCCAATTCTTCGGAGAATTCCCCCCTGTTGAGATTTGGCCACCTGCGGAAGTTCGCTTTAATCACGATATTAAAATTCAACGGGTGAATACGGAGGATTATTGGATTATTCCAAAGTTTTGGAAGTTGAGTTTACTTCAATTCCGCTTTCCTCAACCGGCAATTTTAGGACTTGGATTTCTTCTAACTCTAAGTTTAACCGCCTGTGAAGTTTCGCTGACAAATATTCCGAATCCTCTTGATTTTACAGGTTCGGAATTTTTAGGGTTTTACTTTCTTTCGGTTGTTGCTGCCATTGTTTTAGGTTTGGGTTTAAAAAGTATAGGAAAACCCTCGACAAGCAGTTCGTTAGCGAGTCACAAACCTTCGTTAATTGAATATTTATCTGCATTACCTGTGTTGGCAGTGTTAGCGTTGGGCGTGGCTAAAATTTTCGTGGGTATTTCTCGCGGAAAACCGATTGGATTTTTATTCTTTTTCTGCATTATTACGCTTGTGATTGCACTTGCTTTTCTACCGTCTAATTCATCGGGTAGTAGTTCTCAAAAAAGTTATTCTAGTCGTAAAAGTAGCAGTCGTAGCAGTAGCAATAGTAGCTATTATAGCGGGGGCGGTGATAGCGATTGTGATAGCGGTTGTGGTGGGGATGGCTGCGGGGGTTGCGGGGGTTGCGGAGATTAAAGGTGGCGAATACGCTGGCGAATTTTTTGCAATTGTTCCGCAGATAAGGGTGTTAATTGATTGAGAGTTAGTTCATCTTGAATAGCATTTAACGCAGTAACAATAAGCGGAACTCCTAAACCTAATTCTTGGATTTGTTGACTTTGGCTAAATACGGTTTCTGGAGTTCCTTCTAATACAATTTCTCCGCTATCCATGACAAAAACCCAATCCGCCCAAGCTTCTACAAAGTCTAAATTATGAGTTGCCAGTAGAATTGTTGTTCCCCTGCTATAAACTTTTTCTAGGGTTTGGCGAAAGTTTTGAACTTGTCTGGGGTCGAGGTATGCTGTGGGTTCATCGAGTAATAAAAGTTGGGGCTGTAGAACCATCACGTCGGCAATAGAAACCCGCTTTTTTTGTCCCAAACTGAGGTAATTAATCGGTGCGTCTGCTAAACTAAGCAAGTCAAAATCTAACAAGGTTTGTTGAACCCGTTGGGCGATTTCGGACTCGGGTAAACCCAAGTTACACAGTCCGTAGGAAATATCTTCTTCAACGGTTGTGGCGACCAATTGCTGTTCGGGATTTTGAAAAACTAAACCGACTTGTTGACGCAATTGATTTAAGGATTTTCGATCATATTTTAAGGGTTTTCCCCGCCATTCTATTATACCACGTTTGGGGCGATATAATCCATTTGCGAGTCGAAATAATGTGGTTTTTCCGCAACCATTTCGTCCGATAACCGCACAACGTTTGTGTTGGGGAATTCTCAGCGTTAGATTTTGAACCGCAGAACGTTGGCTACAGGGATAGGTATATTCAACATCTTGAAAACGAATAATTTCAGATTCTGGAGACATAATGCCATCCAATATTAACGAACAATAAAATACAACCCAAAAGGGCTTCGATTATATAGCGAGAATTCGGTTTATAGCGGCGAATATACCAAACTTTTAGTTCTCCCGTAAATCCCCGCGATGTCAATCCCAGAGAAATTTGACGGTAGTTTTCTAGGGTTCGCTGTAACAGTTGACTGACGACTATTCCCACACTGCGAAG
>CAZNCM010000219.1:3985-10174 GCA_964571155.1 uncultured Lyngbya sp.
TCCGGTTTTCCAATTACAATAACCGATTCTGGCTTGTTGGGCGGTTAACAGTTCGCTGGCGGTTTCTGTGAGGAGAAAAATGAACCGATACATTAAAGTTAGCAGTTCTGTTATCAAACTCGGACAACCTATTTTGTTTAAAATCCGTACGATTTCCACAAAAGGAACGGTTAACAAAATAAAGTACATACAGGAAGTTAGCACCAGAGAACGGGTAAATAAAAGGGTAATTTGTTGAAGTCCTTGTTGACTGATGTAAATAAAAAGATTACCCAAAGTTACGCCCCAGAAAACATCTGTTTGAACCGACTGCACATCCGACAACCAAACGCCCCCCAACGCCAAAGCGGGAACGCTGGTTAACCAAAATCCGAACGGAATCGCCTGTAATTTCAAGTAAACTGACGCCGGAATTCGAGCGTAAATAACAATCCAAATTGCAATCCAAATTGTTATTAAAAGTTGCAGGGGTGAAGATGCCGCCCAACTCAAACCAAACAGGGTTATTCCAAACAGAAGTTTGTGTTCTGGGGGGAGATAACGCAGTCGATTTGTATGGGCTAAAGAATCAATTTGATGGTGCATTAGGGTTTCTGATTTTTTCCCTCCCGACGACCTTTGTACAGGCCAATTACATAGCCAATAATTCCCGCTCCGATAGCGGCTTGGGAGACAAATAATAGGCTTTCTATTTCTCCGCTCGGTACTTCGATTAGGGGATTAAACCAGGGTTGATAGTTCGGCTGAATTTCTGTAATCATCTCCTCTGCTTCGCCATCCGCTCCCCCGAATTCTCCCCGAACAAATATTAACGGTAATATTGCTAAGGCAATAACGGCTAAAATGATTAACCAATTTCCTTGTTTTTCAGACTGCATAATATTTTCCTAGCTCTCTTGCAAAAGTTTTAAGGTTTGAAGTTCTTCTGAGGCGTAAGATTGTAACCAGTTCCACACCAATACTGTTAACAAACCTTCGCTGATGGATAGGGGAAGTTGGGTTAAAGCAAATATTCCGGCAAATTTAATAAATGAAGCCAAAACGCCTCCGGTTGCGGCCGGAAAAGCCAGAGCAAGTTGAATCGAAGTGACAATATAAGTCGATAAGCTTCCTAGAGTTGCGGCGAGAAAAATTCCGAGTTTTTGTTGTCTTTGTTTCAAACATAAACGATAAATTCCGTAGGCAATCCAAGGGCCGACAATTGCCATCGAAAAAGCGTTTGCTCCCAACGTTGTAATGCCGCCATGAGCGAGTAATACGGCCTGAAAAACTAACACCAAACTCCCCAATACAGTCATTACCGAAGGGCTAAATAAAACTGTTCCGAGTCCGGTTCCGGTTGGATGAGAACAACTTCCGGTAACAGAAGGAATTTTCAACGCAGAAAGCACAAAACTAAATGCTCCCGCCAAGGCTAGTAATAATTTAAGTTCGGGATTTTGTCGGGTAATTTTGGTCAGAGATTTGATTCCAAAAACGAAAAAAGGTAGACTCAAAACCCACCAAAATATCGCCCAACTTACCGGAAGAAATCCTTCCATAATGTGCATCGCTTGGGCTGGAGAAGCCGCACCAATAACGAGATAAAAGCTTAACCCTGTCATAGCGACAAGGCGAAAAATTCGACTCACTCTTGACATCTGTACCTCGCAGATTGAGTTGTTTGTAGATTTCCATCGGCGGGCATCCTGACTTAGAGATTTGATGTTAATCAAACTTCAATCAAATCTCATCACAGTTGCGGGACAGCGTTGGATTTGCACCAAACTTTCCCCGTTACCTCTAGTGGCTGACCCTCACTAGAACCAATAGATGTTGTATCTTACCATATAAAATGTAAATCATTGCAGAAATGGTTAAGAATAATAATAATGCTTCAATTTGTCTTAAACTTACTGACTGCTGACGAATTTATTATAAAATACGGCGATCGCGATCGCTATGAACTGATAGATGGCGAATGAATTGAGAGGGAACCAACAGGGCTGCATGAACAAGTTTATGCTGGATTATTGATTATTTGTGTCTGGGTGGTAGAAAATCTATTGGCAAGCCTAAACAGCCAACAATAACGATTTGTACATTGGTCTAAGATGAATATCAAAAACGTCGATTTCAAAATAACGATCAACTCGTTTCGTCAATTTTTTCCAACTTACAACTAACCGCCAAATAAATCTTTACTCCTGCCTAATTTAGAGAGAGATGAAGATTACTCTATTTGAGTGACAACACTGAAGCTGTCACACTAGAATTTCAGGGTGATATCGGTTTGGAGACTGGAAGGGGGAGTTTAACGAGAAGTTGGGGCGACCAGACTTGTGATGATTTGGGAAGTTGTACGTTAAGCCAACTGCGGTTTTCGAGACTTTTATAGAGTGAAGTTAAGCAGAGAGTCTTACTGGTTTAACTTTATCGAGGTCGTCATGCAAGTTGTTACTCATACTCCCCCAACTCCGGAAAAACTCCTCAATAATCGCTATCGTATTTTACAATCTATTGGTAGCGGTGGTTTTGGTGAAACGTTTCTTGCAGAAGATACTCAGATGCCGTCAGGTCGTCGTTGTGTGATTAAGCAATTAAAACCGAGTGTTAATCGTCCTGAACTTTATCCGTTAATTCAAGAACAATTTCGCCGAGAAGCCGCTATTTTAGAAAAACTGGGTGAAAAAAGCGATCGCATTCCTCGATTATACGCCTATTTTGAAGAAGAAGAACAGTTTTATTTAGTTCAAGAATGGATTGAGGGAGAAACCTTAACCACTCGAATTCAACGCTTAGGACGATTGAGTGAGAAGGAAGTTAAAGAGATTTTATTGGGTTTATTGCCGCTTTTACATCGCATTCATAAGCAGGGTTTAATTCATCGAGATATTAAGCCAGATAATATTATTTTACGTCATCCGTTGGGTAAACCTGTTTTAATTGATTTTGGGGCTGTCAAGGAAACAATGGGAACAATGTTAAATTCTCAGGGAAGTCCGACGGCTTCGATTTTAATTGGAACACCGGGTTTTATGGCGTCTGAACAGGCGGTGGGTTATCCGTTGTATTCAAGTGATCTGTATAGTTTGGGGATGACAGCGATTTATTTATTAACCGGAAAAACGATTAAAGAAATGAATATTGATCGGGAAACAGGTAAAATTTTATGGCGAGAAAATGTTCCTGATATTAGTCAAGGTTTTGCGGCAATTTTAGATAAAGCGATTCAATTTTATCCCCGAGATCGCTTTTCTAATTCTGAAGAAATGTTTGCCGCTTTACAAACACTTCCGAGTCCCATTCCCAAAACTGAACCTTCGTTACCCCCTTCAACAATCTTTTTTCCTAAACCCCTTCAGTCTCCAAAAAATCCTAACTCTAAATTTAAACTCTATCAATTTTTTCAACAGTTTAAACAGTTAAAAGATTGGCAAAAAGCAACGTTAATCGGAATTATCATGGGTGCTTTTCTTGGATTGGGTATTGCGATTCCTTTGAAGATTTTATTTCAACAAAAGTCTTCTCAAGCTTCAACAGTTGATCAACAGTCTAATCTACCGATGTCTTTTTATTTTATTGCTGATTCGGCTTTTAATGATCCTGAAAAAGCTGAACAAAAACGTCAATCTTTAATAGACAATGGTTATGCTAATGCGGGTTTATTTTGGAGTCCAAACTATTCTAATTGGTCTGAATATAAGTCTTATAAAGTGTATGGAGATTGGTTTGAAACGAAGTCAGCGTGTGAGAAAAGTTTACCCGAATACAAAGAATTTAATCCGAGTGCTTATTGTGGATTTGCAACAAAGTAATTAATCAGTGGAGGGAATTTTTAACACACCCTTCACTCGGTTGATGATTCAGAATTTACAGGTAATAACTTTAACTGATACCGATAAAGAGAAACGGGTTGATTTTGGGCTTTAAAATAATCTGGATCTTGAGGAGATAAATAAATCGCTGTGATCTGATTCGCAATCACTTCATCGACTGTTTCAGGATCTTGTTGATTTAATTTAGCGGTGTAAGCGGTTGTGGTTTCGACTTCGTTGAGATAAATAGACGTTTCTCCTTGAAAAATCTGCTGAAAGATTTCTGCTGTAACAAATTGATTAGAACTTGGGGTTTCCTTTCCTCGACGGGTTACAGTTGACAGCAGTTGATTGTCATTATTAAAAAAGGTAATTTGTTTGTTGGGATTTTGAGGATCAACTTTCACAGATAAAACCGCTTCATCTCCTAAAATAGCTTGGGCAATATTTAACCCATTAAAAGCACGATCTCCGACTATTTTATCATTTTTTTCCCCTGAATTATTCAGAACATTTAACGTTTGCGGAAACGGAAGATTAACGTTAATAAGCTGATTTTTTTGCGGATAAAACCGAACCTTAAACGTTAGGGGTTGGTTAAGATATTGACGATTTTGTTCAAAACCCGGTGTTACCACTTCTGGGTTCGGTGCAACCATCTTAACTAATGTACTGGTGACTTGCCATTCTCCCGCCATCCATTGGGGATAAATTAAATCCCCTTCTGCTTCTTTGAGAATCGGTTTACTGTCCCAGTTGGGAAACTCTGCAACTCGTTCGCTGAGTTGTCCGGCGATCGCAGAATTTCCACTCAAAAATAATACAAAAAATAGACAGATGAGGATTAATATTTTGAATTTCATCTGTTGTTTAGGATAACGTTTCAACGGGGGAAGGTTGCCAACTTTCTCCATATTTTGACTGAAGTTCTTGCCAAGCTTCCACCTGTCCGGGTTCATATTCTCCCGGTTTTCCCCATTGTAAAAATGCACTGAGGGCAACTTCTTCTTGGTCATCGATAAAACGAATGGCGTAGGTGGTAAAGTTTCCCCGTTTGGCTTCTCCAGTTTCAAATTTAACCTGTTTGATTTTATCCATATTCAGATGAAACTCAAAGCCTTCGGTGTGCATATTGGCGTATTTTCCTTTGGGAAGTTCGGCATAAAATAACTTCTCAATTTTGCCTCGGGCTTCTAATACAGCCGAACTGCTGGTGACAATTAAACGTAATGTTCCGAGGGTTTCGCAAGCTTCCAAAAAGTCTTTGAGGGTGGTCATAATTGATGGATTGATTAATGAATACAGTTAGGATTTGGGGTTATTTATCATGCCGTTCGTAGGCGGCTACAATTCGCTGAACCAAAGGATTTCGCACGACATCCGCTTGAGAAAATTCACAAAACGCGATGCCTTCGACATTCTGCAATATTTTCAAAGCCACACTTAAACCCGAAGATTGATTTAAAGGTAAATCAGTTTGAGTTGTATCTCCGGTGACAACCATCCGAGAGCGAAATCCCAATCGAGTTAAGACCATTTTCATCTGGGCGGGAGTCGTATTTTGGGCTTCATCTAAGATGACAAAAGCATTGTTTAACGTGCGTCCTCGCATATAGGCTAAAGGGGCAACTTCGATGATACCGCGTTCCATCAAGTTCGCGGTTTTTTCAGGATCAATCAGTTCATATAGGGCATCATAAAGCGGACGCAAATAAGGATTGACTTTTTGTTGTAAGTCTCCGGGTAAAAATCCTAAACGTTCTCCGGCTTCTACCGCCGGACGAGTTAAAATTAGGCGTTCGTATTGGTCAGAGAGTAAGGCTTGAACCGCAATAATGGCGGCGAGATAGGTTTTTCCGGTTCCGGCAGGCCCACTACAAAAGATCAAATCATGGGTGCGGATAGCTTGAATATATTGGCGTTGACGAAAGGTTTTCGCGCGAATTTCCATTCCTCGCCGAGTGGTGGCGAGAACGTCTTGATGAATGGCGCTAAGTTCCTCTTGTCGGTTTGTATTTAACGCATGACGCGCCGTGATAATATCAACCCCTGTGACGGTTTTACCAACCTTCCAAAAGTCTTTGAGAGACTGCACCAATTTTTGACAGAGTTCAATTTGACTCGCGGTTCCGCTAATGTGGAGTTCTTGACCCCGCAGCACCAGTTGGGCGCCGGTTTGTTTGGCTAGGGTTTTGAGGTTATCTTCTTGGTATCCTGAAAGGGCCATTGCACTTTCAATACTGGGGAACTCAAGGGTTATCCGCTCTGTCATTCGCTTTGAGTAACGACAACTGCATCCGCTTCAATTTCAATTAACATCGCTAGATCGATCAAGCGTTGAACTTCTACCATCGTTGTTGCGGGGGGATGAATGAACCATAGTTGTTCACAA
>CAZNCM010000220.1:0-5497 GCA_964571155.1 uncultured Lyngbya sp.
TGAACGAATTGACATCTTACCCAACGGAGAATGGGAAGCCCAAGATGTGCGAATTACCAACGATCCCTTTTCGCCCCCCGAATTAGAACTCCGGGCGGATACCGCTCGTCTACGACGCATCTCTCGCTTTCAAGATGAACTCCTAACAACCGGTTCTCGCCTCGTCTTTGATCAAAACTTTGCTTTACCTCTGTTTCGCGATCGCACCGTGATTGATCGCCGTCAACGGGAACCCACTCCCATTTCAATTGGCTATGACCTCGATGATCTCGGCGGTTACTATGTCGAATGGAATGTTAATCCCGTCCGATTTGGGCCGATTGGTTTAGATATTTCTCCCCAATTGTTATTTCAAAGAGCATTTGAAGAAGATCTCGGTCCGGGTGATGGTGGATTTTATGGGTTACAAGCTCAACTCTCCGGGCCACTTTCTCCCCAAACCTTTGTTGATAGCCGCTTATCGATTACCAACTTTGAAGATTTTCCCGATCTCGAAGAAGATGAATATCGCGCCAGTATGCGGATACGACAATTAATTCACGGTTATACCCTGACTGGGGAATACAGCTATCGTGATCGGATTTTCAATGGTACCCTTGGCTTCCGAACCGTACAACGGAGTGCGGGGGCGGTGTTAACCTCTCCTGAAATTTTACTGGGAGACTCCGGGGCGGTGTTTAAATTTCAAGCCGGGTTACAACAAATTGAAGCCAGAACCGATCGCTTAGATATCCTGACTCAACCCGGTCGGGATAATGACCGCACGAGTCGCACCCGGTTTCAAGGACTGGCAACTTTAATTTATCCGCCGATTATTTGGCAAGGTGAAGCTTTACCCCTAACGCCAACAGAAGGGTTAAAATACACTCCTAGACCTGTTGTTCCGTTTATTCGGTTGATTTTGCAAGCCCAAGGAGTAACAAATATCTACACTGAAGATGATTCCCAATCTTATCTGAGTGGTACAGTTGGATTTCAAGGACAATTCGGGCATTTTTCCCGAGACTTTTTCGACTATACCGGATTTAATCTTCTTTATACTCAAGTCGCTCTCGATGGAGAATCTCCGTTTTTGTTCGATCGACGGGTGGATGAAAGTATTTTGACGTTTGGATTGGTTCAGCAAATTTATGGCGGTTTACGGGCGGGCTTTGAATATTCTATTAACCTAGAAAATGGTTTGGCAGTCGATAATGAGTTTACTTTAGAATATAGTCGTCGGACTTATGGGGTGATTTTGCGAATTAGTCCCGTTCGCCGGATTGGTAGTTTGAATCTGCGGATCAGTGACTTTAACTGGACAGGAGGTTCTGAACCGTTCTCAGGAATTAAAGAATAAGGGCGTTTGATAGTCTCACCTTTTGTCTCGCTTATGCTAATATTGCTTTGATTTGTTAAAAATTTCGAGATTCAGTTAATTTTTAATGAATTTTTATTGTGTTTGAAGTTTCACCGGATCACGGGGCGATTGCAGCGGCTCTGCTGGCGCACTATAGTTTTGATTTGGGAGATTATTCTAGCGAAGAAAGGGTCAATGAATGGGGGGAGAACTATGAATATTATTGGATTTATTTTGCGGTGATTGAAGCCCTATATCAAGGTCGGTATAAATCAGTTTCGGTGGAACAAATTTTATCGATTTGGTTACGTCGAGGTAAGCCTATTTATCATTTTAACTTAGAGTTTGAACAGTTAATTTGTAAGAATTTACCCAAAGCTTTAACGGAGGGGGAGGAAGTCGAAGAAACTGCTCCAGATACAACTCTAGAACAGTCCTCTCCGGTCGAAAATTTAAAACCCAGAGAATCTTCAACTCGACCTCCTTTGTCCTTAACAAAACCTCCCCGAACAACAACTTCAATTCATACGGATTTTATGGTTAAATTAAAGATGATTTTAGAAAACAGTCAAAAGACCCTACCCCCGGCCCGTTCATCCCCCGATAGTGAACCCTAAACGACGCCGTAAGACTTGTAATAAGGTGTTCATTTCTTCGGGTAATGGGGCGATCGCTTCGATCCAGTCTCCGGTGACGGGGTGTTGTAATTTCAGCTTCCACGCATGAAGGGCTTGACCGGATAAATTAACCCCAATTGATCGCCCACTGCTATAGTCTAAATCACCCACAATGGGATGTCCGATAAAGTGACTATGAACTCGAATTTGATGAGTTCTTCCCGTTTCTAAGGTAAACAAAACTAAGCTATAATTTCCCAAACGTTCTTGAATTTGCCAATGGGTAATTGCATTTCTTCCCCCTTTTTCAACGGTCACAACTGCCATTTTTTTGCGATCAACGGGATGTCGTCCGATGGGTTGTTCGATTGTTCCAAATTCGGTTTTGGGTGAACCATAAACCACGCCCAAATATTGACGTTGGGCGGTTTTTGTTTTAATTTGTTGTTGTAAACTTTGCAGGGAAAAATCAGTTTTTGCAACAACAATTGCACCTGTGGTATCCTTATCTAAACGATGCACAATTCCCGGACGTTCAACCCCTCCAATTCCGGCGAGTGTATCACAGTGGGCGAGTAACGCATTCACCAGGGTATCATTAATGTGTCCGGCGGAGGGATGAACGACTAAACCTGCGGGTTTATTAATAATAATCAGGTGTTCATCTTCGTATAAAATATCCAGGGGAATGTTAACGGCTTGGAGTTCTAAAGGTTGGTTGGGGGGGATTTTAACTTCGATGTAATCGCCCGTTTTTAAGGTTAATTTTTTTGAGGTACAAACCCGTTGGTTTACGGTAATATGACCTTCAGAAATCAGGTTTTGAATGCGCGATCGCGAGAGATTTTCTAGGTGTTCGGATAGCCAGCGGTCCAGGCGTTGTTGTTGATTTCCGCTCGGCTTTGATACGGTTAAGGGGATGATTTGTTCGCTATTCATCGGGGGCATTTGAAAGGGAATCGGGTTTTGTCTCTAAATTTTGTTCTACGGTAATATTCCAGTTTTCTAAGGTTGTTCCTACCACCTGATTTAATTCGGTAATTGAGTTGAGATAATCTATTTTAGCATTTAATTCATCATTTCTCGCCCGTCCCAAGTCTTCTTGAAAGCGAACCAAGTCAACAACAGAACTATTTCCAACTCCGAGTTTCACCTTTTCTTCTTCATTGCGAAACTGTTCTTCGGCGAGTTGAGTTGCTCGTTGAGCCAGTTGAACTTTTTTGAAGTTATCATTGACATCTCTAATCCAATTTTGCAGTTCTATTTCTATTTGCTGAACTTCCTCATCTAAATCATTTTTAGCCTGTAATAAATTAACCCGGCTTCGCTGAAAATCTCGTTCGATACTGCGATCGCCCAAGGTTTTCCTCAATTCAAGTCCCGCCCTAAATTCGGTTCGATCTTCCACAATATCCGGGGCTAAATCCCGATTGACATTGGTGCTTAAATCAATATTCCAACGCCGTTCGTTTTCGGCTATTTGCAATTCAAACTGTGAGCGTTCTAAGTCCAGTTTTGCTTTTAAATAATCAGGTCGATTTTCTAAAGCGAGTTGTTGAATGGTCTCAAAATTGAGAGATTGAGATTCAATTGCTGTTACTTCTTCCACCGCCCGAATATTTAAGTTCTCCTCTAAATCGATAATTTCTAATAACTCTAACTGCTGTTGCTGAAGATTATTCTCAGCATTTAAAACGCTAATTTCTTGATTGGCTACTCGATTTTCTGCCGGAACTAAATCCACTCTAGCTCGACGACCCGCCTCAATTAAAACTCGAGTATTTTCAACTTGTTGTTTAGCAATTTCTAAAGAATTTTGTTCAATTGTGAGTCGTTCTTGAGCTTGAAGTAAACCGCGATAGGTTAATATCGCTTCGGTAATTTGATCGATTAAGGTTAATTTTAAATCTAATAAATTTATGGTTTCCTCAATTCGAGCAATTTTAATCGAAGCTTGATTGAGATCAATTCCTCCTCCTCTCAACAACGGTTGTCTAAAAGATAACTCGAGATTTTGTCTAAATATATTCCGATTTTGACCGCTTAAATCCTCTCCACTGCGGTTTTCTCTTTGACCTTCCCAACCCAAATTTAATTCTCCTCCGGTGGGAATTTTCATTTCTAATTGGGCTGATAAAAGCGCCCCACCGGTTCGATTTACGGTTCCACCTTGCTCTAAATTTCGCCAATCTAATGCGATTCTGGGGGTAAAATCGGGAATAAATTTATCCTCGGCTACGGCTAAATCTTGTCGCTGAACAATCCGTTCTAAATATTGATTTTTTATGGTACGATTGTTTTCTAAAGCCAGGAAAATAGTATCTCTTAACCCCAATTCAATCGCCGCAGGATCGGGGGCAGAATTATCGGGTTCTGGTTCGAGTTTGATTTCGGGTTGGGTTTGAGCAATGGTAAATTTTTCGGGTTCTATTTTTGCCCGCAAATGCTCTGGATAAACGTTTTCTGTTTGGGGACTGTTCGGAGAGTTTTTGGACTCGGAAGTTGGCAAGGTTTCTGAAGACAGTTTTAAGGAGTTTTCAGGATTTTTAACGGGATGATTCTGTTGATTTTTAGCAGGATTAGGAGAAGCAGACGGAGAGGGAGAAGAAAAAAGAATTATGGGGTTTTGTGTTGGGGAATTTGTTGTTGATGGCTCGGGGTTGGGTCTGGAATTGATCGACTGAGGGCGAATATTTCCCATTACCGCTTCGGTTTCAATCGGTTGAGGAATTTTAAAGGTTGGGGTTGGGGAGGGTTGGGGTTCAACGGGGGGGGTTTCTGTTAATAATTGCGGTGGAGTTTCGCTTTCAAGTTCTGAGGGCGATCGCACGGCATTAGCGTTAGAAAATCGCCATCCGAGGGCTAATGTAATGATTAAACTCGCCGTTCCACTAATTATTAAACCGAGTCTAATTTTCCCAGACTGGGGAGACTGAGAAGCAGAATTTTCCGAGGAATGATGAGGAGATGAAGACATAGATAATGACGGCTAATTTTATCAAAAAATTAATCAGTTCAAGCTATTGTCCCTTTAAAGCTTTAACGGGATCAAGTTGACTTGCTCGTAACGAGGGAAAAAATCCGGCTCCGACACCGACTAACACCGCAGATGATAAGGCGATCGCAGCATTACGACTTTCAAAAGTATAGGGGAACTCAAAGCGCTGGGCTACAATCACCGTTAACCCATGAACGCTGATGATCGCGAGGCTTCCCCCAACCAAGCTTAAAATAGCCGCTTCTAGGATAAACTGCAACATGACATCTTTTTTAGTGGCACCTATCGCTCGTCGCAAGCCGATTTCGGGGGTGCGTTCGATCACTGATGCTATGGTAACATTTGCAATTCCCACCCCTCCGACTAAAAGCGAAATTGCTCCGACAACTAACAATGCGGTTGAGACTGATTCTAGGGTTTTTTTCTGTTCTAAAATATCTTCTACGCTATTCCAAGACCAAAATTGAGAACCCTTATAACGCTGTTCTAAAAGTTGTTTACCCTGTTCTTCTAGAGATTGTAAATCTTCTAGCTTTTGAGGTC
>CAZNCM010000220.1:5597-10171 GCA_964571155.1 uncultured Lyngbya sp.
CGTATAATTTCCACTAATTGTGCTGTTAAATGCTGTGGTCATCCAAATTTCTCCTTCGGGTTGTTCGTCGTCTGCATCCGTAGGTAAGATTCCGATAACAATGTAAGGTTTTAAGTCAATATAAAGATTTTGACCCAAAGGATTTTTATCTTTAAATAATTGTTCTGCTAGATATTTATCAATAATTACAACGGGTCGAAAGGTTTGGTAGTCCGTAGAATTAAAGGCTCGTCCCGCAATTAATTTTTGACCTGAAGTTTCGATATAGTTGGGCGCGACGGCGATCGTTTGAGGAGTTGCTTCTTGGTCTTGGAATACGACTGTAGAAGGACGCATCCAATTAATTCCGCTGATGGCTTTTGCTTGCTTTAACCGTCTTTTTAAGAATTCTATATCTTCTAAAGTGAAGGATATTCTTTGGCGGGTTATTGGGTTCCATTGGGGAACTAAACCGACTTGAGGGGCGTTTCTTTCGGCGAGTTGTTGGGTGATAACGGCTTGACTAATATTGCGGACTTGTAGGGTTGCACTGACCGCAGCAACTCCCATAAATACGCCAATTATTGTTAAACTGGAACGCAGGGGATTTCCGATTAGGGATTGACAGCTTAGACCGAGTAAATTTAGGGGAGATAGGGGCATTTTTGGTAACGGATATGGTAACGGATGGGTTTGGGCGAAGTTGTTGGGGATTTTTGCTTTTTTAACGGATGGATTTGGGCGAAGTTGTTGGGGATTTTTGCTTTTTTAACGGATGGGTTTGGGCGAAGTTGTCGGGGATTTTTGCTTTTTTAACGGATGGGTTGATGGTGGGTGGATTGAGATTATCTATCCGTTTTAATCTTAGCGTTATTTGGGTGATCTTTACCCCAATTTAATCTGTTACCAGTGGGGTTTCTGTGATGGGTATTCCGGGTTCTAATGGGGTTTCGGGTGGGGGTGAAATTACGGTGTCTCCTGCTTCTAAACCGGATGTGATTTCGACTTGTATTAATCCTTCTAAGCCGAGGGTAACGGGTTGTTTTTGTGCGGTGTTTTCGGAATCTAATATCCAAACAAAGTTAGATGTTCCTTCGCGTTGAATTAATTCGGTGTTTATGACAACTACATTATTGCGTTCTTCTAAGATAATTTCTACGCTTACCGCACTTCCCGGTATTAATGTTCTTGTGGGTTGGTCGAGTTGAATGGTAGCGGGAACGGTGGCTTGACCTGATGAATCAGAATTGTTATTATTTCCTGCACTTCTTGCTTGTAAACCGATGCTTTGAACTCGTCCGGTGAAGGTTTCGGCGTTGGGGCCAATAATGCTAATTCTTGCCTTTTGATTGGGTTGAACTTGAGCCGCATCGAGGGTAGAAAGTTGCATTTGAATGAGTTCTTGATTCGGATCTCCTAAACTCATTAATTCATCGCTTCGGTTAACTCCATCTCCCGGTTTAACGTTAATATTTAGTATAACTCCATTAATGGGAGCGGTAACAATATTGTTTTCTAATCTTAGGGCTTCTTCTTGATATTCGACTTTGAAACGTTCAAGTTCGCTTTGGCTTTGTTTCCATTCCGCTTGGGCTTGTTCAAGTTCGATTTCGGCATCAAAAACCTGAGTGCTATTTACACTCGTCTGAATTGCGATTGGCTCAACTTGGGCTGTTTCTAACTCGATTTGGGCGTTTGTTAACTCAAGTTCCCTATCTTTTAATGATGCTTTCCTTTCCCGAACAGTTTGTCTTTGACCGTCAATTTCCTGTTGAGCAACAAACCCCCGTTCTAAAAGATTTTCTAAATCTTCAAGTTCGGCTTCTGCGGCCCGTAAATTGGCTTTTGCTTCTTCGACTTTCTGGCGATTTCGGTTAATTTGTGCTTGGCGTTTATCGAGTTCTAAATCTTTGAGAGTTTGTTTGTACGCCACTTCTTCTTGATAATCTTCCAAATCGTCTTCATAGTCCGCTTGAGAGATTCTTAGCTTTTTTTCGGCTTCTTCTATTTTTTCTCGATTGCGTTCAACTATTATTTCCTGTCGTTGAATTTCCAATTGTTTTTTGTTTAAAACGGTTTCCCGTTGGGGATTTCTCAAAATAATTAATTCTTGACCCCTATAAATGGTATCTCCTTGGTTGACTAAAATCCGCTCAACGGCACCTTCTTCGGGTGATTTAATCGTTCGTTGTCCGCCGAGTTCAACGGTTCCACCTGCACTAATTTTATTTTCAATATTTCCTAATTCGACTTCAACTAACTCAGCACTTGTGGGAGTCAAGGGTCGATTTTTCATCCAATCATAACCCCAAACTCCTCCTACACTGATGCTGGCTAAAATAAACGCTCCCGTTAGCCAGCGCATTCCTACTTGATAGGCTTTTTTAGCTTGATAATCTAGACTAGACACAGTAAACTGAAAGCTTTAATTTTGACTGTAAAAATACCAAACATCCTGACTCCGTTACATCGTTTAGTTACTTCCAGTTTAACCTGTTTTGCGAGAATTTATCTTCCTTCGACCGAGGGGAGACAATGGGGTAAAATTTCCCGTAGCTTAACTACATCTCCTATAATGGCGATCGCCGGAGCTTCAAATCCTGTGGTTTCTACTTGTTGTACAATTGTATCTAATTGTCCGATTAATTCTTCTTGTTCGGGTCGGGTTCCCCACCGGATCAAAGCAATAGGGGTCTGGCAACTGCGACCTGCGGCGATTAATTCTGAAGTAATATAAGCTAAATTATGAACACCCATATAAATAACGAGTGTTTCTGAACCTTGAGCGATCGCTTTCCAATTCACTTCGGGTCGATATTTTCCGGCGGCTTCGTGACCCGTCACAAATGTCACTGAGGAGCTATAATTACGGTGCGTTAGAGGAATTCCCGCATAAGCCGGCGCCGCAATTCCTGAAGTTATACCCGGAACAACTTCGACCGGAATTCCCATTTTAATTAAGTCTTCCATTTCTTCGCCCCCTCGTCCAAACACAAACGGATCACCACCTTTGAGTCGGACAATAATGGTGTGACTTTGTGCTTTTTCGATTAAAATTTGAGTAATTTCATCTTGTTTTTTTGAGTGGCGTCCTCGTCGTTTTCCCGCATGAATCTTTTCGGCTTCGGGGTTAATCATTTCTAGAATTGGCGGACTCACTAAAGCATCGTACACCACAACATCCGCACATTGAAGGAGTCCTTTTCCTTTGAGAGTAAATAATCCAGGATCTCCGGGGCCTGCACCGACTAAATATACTTTACCGTAGTTTTGACTGGCTTTCTTATCTACAAGACTTGGGTTCATACTTTCCTTGTTGTTATTAGCAACTCACTCTATTTTCTTGACTATTGTTGATTTAGACTTTCGGTTAACCTATTATACTCAGTTTTTTCTGAAGTTGATCTGCTGATTTATGGCAAATCTTTACTGATTCTACTACGAATTTAAAAATCAAGTATTATTTAAACAATCCCTGTCCTCTTTTCGTTAAAACTTATTAAACAGAGTAAAGCTTCAGCTAATTGATCATAGTCGGAATTTTGATTATAAACTTGAGCAGAGATTCGCATTAGTTTTTGCGGTTGATTTTCCCACGGAATAATCGGAACTTCGATTTTAAATTGTTCCCAGAGTTGGGTTTGTAAGTTCGGGATTAACTGCATTTTTTCAGGCAGAATAATCGTTGCCATTGCACCAATCATTTCATCAGGACAAGGTAACACAACGGCTAGTTTTTCACTCAATTTTTTTCGAGCTGCTATGACTGTGTTATGATTAAGCTTGATTAATTCTGACCATCCACCCGGTAACAATGACCCCATAAATTTTATCGCTTCAGGAATGCAAAAATAAGCCGTTGGGTCGTGGGTTCCCATCCAGTCAAATTCGAGTTGAAAGCGGGAGCGATCTGTACGAGGAGAGTTTGCTCCATGACTAATTGTTACCGGATGAATTTTGTTTTGTTTATCCGGGTGAACATACAAAAATGCGGCTCCTTTGGGTGCGGAAAGCCATTTATGACAGTTGCCACTATAATAAGTTGCGCCGATTTCCGGTAAGTTTAAAGGTAACATTCCCGGTGCATGAGCTCCATCGACTAAGCTTTCTATTCCTCGGGAATTAAGCTCTTGAATTAAAGGTTTGAGAGGAAAAATTAAACCCGTTTGGCTACTAATATGATCGATTAAAACTAATTTAGTTTTTGGTGTAATTTGTTGTAAAATAGCAGCAATAATTTCATCGGGTGAGTTGAGAGGAAAGGGAATATTCGCAATTGTAACTTTTGCCCCCCACCGTTCGGCGACAAAGTTTAAAGCGTTCCGACAAGCGTTATACTCATGGTTAGTCGTCAGCAATTCATCTGTGGGCGAAAAACGCAGCGATCGCAGTACACTATTGATACCCGTTGTGGCGTTGGGAACAAATACCAGTTCTTCTGCTGTTACACCCAAAAATTCAGCTAACTGACGACGCGCCTGATCCAACAGCAACTCCCACTCCCGCACAAAAAAATGAACAGGTTGACGTTCTAGCTGTTCCCGCAGTTGAGTTTGTCGCTGCAAGACCGGAATCGGACAAGCCCCAAAAGAACC
>CAZNCM010000221.1:0-1543 GCA_964571155.1 uncultured Lyngbya sp.
CTGAAAGATGATCAACTCTGACCCTTTCAACTTGTAGGTAAACTCCAACTCAAAATCAAACGGATAAACAGAGCGAGTTTCCCCATTACTCGTTAAGGTCAGGGTAATGGCAGCATAATCAGTAGCCGTTTGGTTCGTCACCGTCCAGGGTAGATTACGAGCAAAACCATGCTGTTTGAGCTTGTACTGTTGACCATTGTATTGGTAAGTATCCTCCGGCAAGTTCCCACAAATCGGAAACAAAATTGGAATTCCTCCCCGTACAGTCAAGTCAGGATGTGCAAACCGTTCTGTATCGAGGTAGAGTAATTCCTGACCTTTGACTTGCCAGCGCGTAATCATCCCCCCTCGTTCGGGTACTACCTCTAAGCAAGACTGATAGTGGTGATCCGACAAGCAGTAGGTTTTGTATTGTTTTTGTTCTAGAGCGATCGCAAACACAGTGATTTGTCAGTAGTATAAAACTGAGCCAAAGTTGTTCAACAGAAGAATGCCTAGCTATTGTCGCACAAAGCCAGTCGGTTGAGAGTAAACCTTAACATTCTAAGCCTATACTCTCACCTGAACTGAGTTCTCGAATCATCGCAGAAAGAGAACTTTGGCGATTTACTCCTCAATCGTAAACCGTCGAGTTTTGAACCCGTCGAACCATCGGAGGTAAATCAACCCTTCCCTTGTCAGAAGCAGCCGTGACTTGAGTTGGTGCTGAAGGCCGATCATCAGTCTCAATCTCTGACTTGAACAGAGCAAACGAGATCGAACCGATGGAATCATTGTAACTGTGAGAAGTGGATGTGGGTTGGGGAGTTTCTTGGGGAATCGAGATAAACGGATCTTTGATAAAAGGGTCGTGAATATAGGGTTTAAGAGAATCAGAGCTTGAAGACGCTGCATCTAACCGAGGCGGTAAATTCACCGTTTCAGGTGGAGTAAATGGAACCTCAACATCATCTCCAGTCTCCTCTAAAGTTTCCGGTGTTACTGATTGTTCAGTGGACTCAGACAAATTCGGAAGCTGAGGTGCAACAGGAGTGACAGGTTTTCTATCAACTGTATGTAACCCCGAGCGAGGAGCATCCAATACCATCGGAGAATTCATCGGTTGGTCAAAAATGCGAGATAGACGCTCAACGTTTTGTAAAATCTCATCTGCTTTTTTACCTCTGACAATTTTCGCCTGATATTGCCGAACTTCTACCGGGAGAAATTCCACTTTCATCTTCTGATCAGCTTTCAAGGAAACTTTCAGTACGGCTGTATCATAATCGTTACGACTATTCCCCCCAAAAATAAAGTTTCCCAAGGAATAAACAATCGGCCGACCTTTATAAATTTCTGCGCCCTGCAACACATGGGGATGATGTCCAACAACCAAATCGGCTCCCTGGTCAATCGTAAATCGAGCCAGTTCGATTTGCCAGTCACCGGGATAGTTCGCCAATTCCACTCCCCAATGATAGTTCACAATAATCCAATCCACCTGATCTCGAACCGCTTGAATATCGGCCGCTACTCGTTCATCATAACGAGGATTGGTGCCAGG
>CAZNCM010000221.1:1553-6210 GCA_964571155.1 uncultured Lyngbya sp.
CTGTCTTCACCGGCCGCATGAAAATCAGCATCATAATAGCCAAAGTAGGCAATGCGCTGACCTTTAACCTCAAGAATCTCCGGACGTCGTGCTTCTTTGAGATCTCGACCAGCCCCAATCGCATGAATGCCAGAGTTTTCTAAGGTTTCTAGAGTTTCAATCAATCCCTCGGCTTCATAATCCATCGCATGGTTATTGGCCAGGTTAACAATATCAACTCCCCCACTGGTCAGCACTTGCACAGCCTCTGGGTCGGCTTTAAAATTAAACTGCTTATTCGGACGGCGTAGCGTTGAACGGGTTAAGGGATTTTCTAAATTCACCATAGCCACATCGACCTCACGGTATTCATCCAGTTTTTCAAAGGCCCAAGTATGATCATCACCGACAACCGTCTCAAAATGGTCAGAAAGAGTTACATCTCCCCCAAACATTAAAGTCACGGTAGGGTCATGGGGTTTTTGAATCGTGGTCTGCTGAACCACTGGAACAACTTCCAAAGCCGCTTGAACTTGCTCCGGACGCTTCGGAGGGAGTGTGGGGGAAACGACGTTTTCTTGAGCAGGTGTAGGAGCTTGAGGAAGTTGAGCCGATACTTCATAATAGCTCACCCAACATCCCAAGATAAAGGCACTCAGAGCCGAACCCATCATTAGTAGAGTCCGAAATGTTCTGAATTTGAGGGACTCAATCGTTCGACTGCGAGGGCTTCGCCGCACCTGGTTAGCGGGGGTAACAATCCGAACCGACTGCTTCCATAAAACAGCCGGATCACCCGTATAGCGGCCAACAATTTGCACCCCTTCGACAGCCGGAGAGTTCAGCTTCCATAAAAGATGACAAATAAATTTAATAATACGTTCAGCGACGGGTTCAGTTTGAAACTCGACTAAGACCTGCAAGCGTCCCTGTCGTTCTCGACCCACCCGAGCATAAATCCCTTGAGGTCTGAGATAACTGTTGATCAGGTAGTTGATCGCTTGAAAATCACCAGAGCGAGCTAAATCAAAAATAGACGGTTGAGATAAATGTTCTGCATACACCATATACACGCATTCCCTAACACCAGCATTAAACTCAATGGAGCCAGAAATCTCTTGCTATCGGGTCGATCAACACCGAGATGAGGCTTCTAAACGCCGAAACTTACTTTCTCTGGGCAGTCTTTCAGTCATTGTTACCGATTCAATTGGGATTCTCAAGCCCCAATTCTGGACTGATCATTCCCAAGCTAAATTCGGTTTGGATCTACAATACAGGTTTTATCTGTCTCTAAACAGATGTTTATTCCTAAAATATCAGCTAGTCTACTCTCCTCGTCAAGTAGCTGACGTCGGGACAATCCTGTAATGGTTACTCCCCCATTGAGAGTGACCCAGAAAGCTCTCTTTTTGAAAATACTCGGCTGAGTCAAGAGGATGTGATCCTCAAAACAGATTCACATCCTGAGAACAAGGATTATTCCTTTACTATTTATTTGGATTTTAAGTGGAGACATCTAAAAGTTGATACTCACCAAGACCAGCGCGATTGCTTGAGCAACACATTCCAAAGGATCAAGTTCTTCTGGAGTCAGTTGACAAGGTTGTTTCCACTGAAGAGAAAGGAGGGCGATATTTTTCTCTCGAAAACTCACCGGAATCGTAAGGTGTGATTGAATTTCAGACGTTTGGTAATGTTGTACCTCGGAGATCGCCGGATCTCTAGGAATATTAATTGAAGCTTGTATGCTTCCAGTCGATAACGCAGCAGTAGCTAGAGGATCATCTGACAACCAATTTTCCGCTGTCCCACTACTGCTATAGATCCCCTCAACTGTTGTTAAGGTATTTTCGCTCGTTTGCTGAAGAATACACACATCTGTTTGAAAATTCTCACCAATAGCCGTTGCCATCGCCTGGAAACTTGCCGTCAGCGGTTGAGACTCTTGAGCGACTTGCATAATCGTCCCTAAGAGTCGAGTTTGTTTTTGGGCGTATTGTAATTCAGCAGTTCGTTGGTTTAACAGTTCATAGGTTTCGGCAGCCCGTTGAACAACTGTTTTGAGTTCATTGGGGTCCCAAGGCTTGGTAATGTATTTATAGACTTGGCCAGAGTTAATGGCATCGACTAAATCTTCGATGTCAGTGAAGCCTGTCAAGATAATTCGCACCGTGTTGGGAAATGAGCGCACTGTTTTGCTCAGAAACTCTGTTCCCTTCATTTCAGGCATTCGTTGATCGGAGATAATCACAGCGACTTCTCCTTCAGCTTCTAAGATTTCTAGGGCGCGAATGCCACTTTCTGCCTTAAAGACGTTAAAGTTTCGTCTAAAAGTACGATAGAGCAAATCAAGATTATCTGGCTCATCATCGACGACCAGCATTTTTGGCTTTTTCGGTCGATTTAGACTCATTAGCTGGTGCTTGATAGTCTCTAGGTCTGGAGTTTCACGTTCCATTTATACTGACGTGACGATTCAAATACTAATTTAGTCTATCCCAGTTCAATCGTTATTCCGTATCCTAACGAAATTAGTAGAAAAAGAATAATCCACTCAAGATGGCGATGATGGCAACTAAGGCGATCCCCAGAAAGCCATTATCTTGAGTATTTACCTGAGTCAGATCAATGGGTTCAGGAAATAACTCTGGGGTAGAGGATGGACTGGAAGTGGAGGGACGAGTTTTTTGTAGAATTTTGATCGGGCGCTCATTATCTTCAATCCCACTCATATCGGGAATGTTAATCAATCCTTCCAGATTACTGTTCAATTCTGGGGCTTCTAGAATTTCGAGTAAACGACGCGATTGTTTGCTGGTCTCCCGACTTGGATGACGAATCAGTTGTCGGCAGAGGGCGATCGCATTTTGGTGCTGACCCATTGCTTGATAAGCAGTTGCTAGCCAAATTTGTACTTCTCCACCCAAACGAGAATTTTTTTCGACTAAATCTCTTGCCGTCTCCAAATGTTCTACAGACTGACGATAGCGGCCTCTTTCAAAGGCACTTTTTCCAGATCGGTACTCGGTTTGAATTTGTTCTAAAGTCTCTAAACTCACGCTGACAATCAATGATGGAGTAACAAACAACACTTGAACTGAAAGTGCTGGGATATTCTGTGAATTTAACTTCCAACTCAACTCAAGCCGAGTTAAAATTCTTCATAGCTCGATTGTGCCATGTTCTCGTTATTATCCCGCTTAGATCCCAATAACTCAAGTTGCTCAACTCGAATCACGGGTTTAGAACGTTGTACTCCGGTCGCCCGATCTTCCCAATAGTCAAACTTCAGCGAACCTTTAACGCCGATTAAACTTCCTTTACGAACATAGTTAGCCGCGATTTCTGCGGTTTTATCCCACATTTCCAAATTAAACCAGTCGGGTTCATCAGTACGGCGAGTACGACGGTTAACCGCTAAGGTCAGATTACAAACCACTTTACCCGACTCAAAATATTTAACATCCGGGTCTCCACCGACACGACCCACAAGAGTAACGATATTCAGACTCATTTGACTTCAATCTTGACTTAAATTTTGCCATACTTGAGATTGTATATCTATTCTAAGGCAGAAGTCGTGAGGTCATCGGTACACCGCCTTGAAAAGACGATGCCTGCTTCGGACTCGATTCCCGAGTTAAGATCCACCCCCTGTGATCCCCATCAATCAAATTTTAGATCGAGAATCAAACTGCCCCACCTTTCCCAGGGACTAGACTCTCGCCGCAAAACATAATACAATCCACATCGATTCCCTCAAGTTGTGCGAGTAGCTTCCGGTATCACTAAAGCGACCTCAGAAGTAGAAAGCAAAGATGGCAGAAAAAGCGATCGCACTCCGCAAGTTAAGGGAATTCTATAACAAACTTGGGGTGAGCGAGTTTATTTTTGACCAAATGAAAATTCGATCAAGGCATCTGTTGGGATTGAGATCAGAAACTCAGTCAGCCATTAGGGTACGATGTGGTCTAGATCGTCATAGAGTTGGACTGTAAAAAAAATTATTGATATTGACTAGAGGGGCAAAAAAACGGTGGGTCTTCTAAATCGCTTTTCCTTGTCACGAGATATGGGTATTGATCTCGGGACTGCAAACACTTTAATTTATGTTTCCGGCCAGGGTATTGTTCTTCAAGAACCCTCTGTGGTTGCTATCGATCAAGAAGATAAAATTCCCCTCGCCATCGGAACAGATGCTAAAAAAATGTTGGGTCGAACACCCAATAACGTCATCGCATTACGACCCCTGCGGGATGGTGTAATTGCGGACTTTGACTATGCTGAACAGATGTTGAAATATTTTATTCGACGAGTGCATCAAGGAAAAACGTTGATCGCACCTCGAATTATCATTGGCATTCCCAGTGGAGTTACAGGGGTAGAACGACGGGCGGTGATGGAAGCGGCTTTGCAAGCAGGCGCTAGGGATGTACGCTTAATTGATGAACCGATAGCCGCCGCGATTGGGGCGGGACTGCCTGTAACCGATCCAACGGGGAATATGATTGTAGACATCGGTGGAGGCACCACAGAAGTCGCAATTATCAGCTTACAAGGTACGGTTCTCAGTGAATCGGTTCGTATTGCTGGAGATGAACTCAATCAGGCGATCATCCAGTATATGAAGAAGGTTCATAATTTAGTCATTGGGGAACAAACGGCTGAGGAACTT
>CAZNCM010000221.1:6220-7237 GCA_964571155.1 uncultured Lyngbya sp.
GTTTACCTCGGACTGTAACGATTAAAGCCCCGGAAATTCGTGAAAGTATGACAGAACCGCTGTCTATTATTCTAGATGCGGTTAAACGCACCCTCGAACGAACTCCCCCCGAACTCGCCGCCGATATTGTCGATCGAGGCATTATGTTAGCTGGCGGGGGGGCTTTGATGAAAGGGATTGATACCTTAATTAGTCACGAAACGGGAATTGTGACTCATATCGCGGCTGATCCCCTTTCCTGTGTGGTTTTGGGAACGGGACGAGTTTTGGAAAATCCGAAGCAACTTGAACGGGTGTTTACGGCGCGATCACGTAATGTGTAATTCATAAAGACTGAGGTAGAGATACGCAAGGTCGTGTCTCTCCGACAAACAAGCGATTAGCGTAAAACAACTGAGATTTATCAGTTAACCCTAATCAGTGATCCGTTTTTGAGGAAAAAAGAATCAGGAATGAGTCACAAATCCTCAAACCCCAAGATTTGATTCCTACTAAGATTACACGGTTGACGGTGAGGATGTTCTTCATGAAAGAGATGGATTTCTCATTCTAATATTCGAGAATGCTGGCTCAGATTTAGGAGAAAGTTTGATGAATACGAGGAGTTGGTGGAATCGACATGGATCGCAATTGACACTCTTGGGTTTAGCAGTGGCAACAGCGTGGCTAGTACGGCAAACTCAGGGGGCGGCGTTGTTTGAAATCTATTATTGGGTGAGTCGCCCGTTTCAGCAGTCTGAGGAACAACTCGTGACGGTTCAGGAACAGGCGAAGGTGTTAAATGCCCGCATTGAGGAGTTAGAAGCCAAGATTAAGGATCTAGAAAGTCAAAATCAAAATTTGCAAAAATTATTGGGCTATGTTTCGTCTAAACCGAATGATAAAGGGGTTGTAGCTCCAGTTATTGCGCGTAGCGCTGAACATTGGTGGCAGCAAGTGACTTTGGGACGGGGGAGCAAAAGTGGCATCAAAGCCGATGATTTGGTCATGGGGCCAGGAGGGGTTGTGGGTCGGATC
>CAZNCM010000221.1:7247-10115 GCA_964571155.1 uncultured Lyngbya sp.
ACCAGTCAGGTTTTATTGTTAAGTGACCCCACTAGCCGAGTTGGGGTGGCGGTGAGTCGCACTCGTCAAATGGGTTATCTCAAAGGTCAAGGGAGTAACGAAGGGGTGATGGAGTTCTTTGACAATGTTCCCAAGGTGAAACCGGATGATGTTGTCGTGACTTCTGCGTTTAGCCAAATTTTCCCGGCGGGTTGGCCAGTGGGCAAGGTTGTTTCGGTTGATATTAACAAAGCCCCTGCCCCGGAAGCGGTGATTGAGTTTTTTGTGCCTTTGGGTTCGTTGGAATGGGTTGTGGTTTATTCGAATCCGAAATCGACTCAAAAAGTGGGGAATTAAAATTTTTCAAAAAATTTATTCTCAACTTTTTTCTACAGATTGTCTAGAGATTTTCTAATTGTTGATTGTATCGGAGTAGTGCTTGTGTTGGCTCGTCAAATTATTAATTATGCTGTCACCGTTATTTCTATAATTCTTTGTGTATTGGCGGTATTAGCTCCAATACCGGGTCTGGAATTGTTGGGGATTAAACCGAACTGGCTATTAATTTGGCTTGTGGCTTGGAGTTTGAAGCGATCGCTATTGTCTGCTGCAATTGCCGGGTTGGTTTTAGGATTAATTTTAGATGGAATGACGGCTTCTAATCCGAGTCACATTTTCTCGTTTATGCTGGTTGGAGTTTTGACCGTTTTGATTTATAAGCATCTGATGAAGAAAATGCAGGAAGATTTTATTTCAGTCGCTTTAATTGTGTTTGGAATGGCAATTTTGGTGGAAACCATTAGAGCTTTACAATTTAGTCAAATGGGCAATCATACTTTGGTTGATTTATGGTTATATCAACAACAGGTGGCTCTAAGTTCAGCCATTTTGAGTAGTTTGTGGGCACCAGTGATTTACTTTCCGCTAAATCGTTGGTGGGAATTAATGAAACCTTCAGATTCTATGAATTACTTTTCTTAAACTTGATAGGAGATCAATGACAGGAAGCCAAAGGAAAATTTTTAAGTTAACTTATAACTCTAAAAATTGATAACTTTTGCTCTAAAAATTGCCTGAAAAACTTCACCTCCACCGAAGGAGGTTAAAATACCCTTTAAAATCAGTCAATGTTGACAGAGATTGCTAAAATTTGATCTTTAAGCTTAGACATACAGAGAGTTATGCTCAAACAGAGTGATTTTGACAGCACCGATGAAATGAGCCGGGTAAAAGTTCTCAGTGAAGCCCTTCCTTACATCCAAAAGTTTGCCAACCGGACAATTGTCGTCAAGTATGGTGGGGCGGCGATGAAGGAAAGTCACTTAAAGCAGCAAGTAGTCCGAGATATTGTGTTGCTTTCCTGTGTCGGTATTCGTCCCGTTTTGGTGCATGGCGGTGGCCCGGAGATTAATACTTGGTTAGGAAAACTGGGAATTGAACCCCAATTTAAAAACGGTTTAAGGGTGACAGATGCGGCGACGATGGATGTGGTGGAAATGGTGTTGGTGGGACGGGTAAATAAAGAGATTGTTTCCCTAATTAACCAAGCAGGCGGTTTAGGGGTGGGGCTGTGTGGAAAGGATGCTAACTTAATTGTGGCTAGACCTCAAGGTGAAGAAGGAATTGGTTTTGTTGGGGAGGTCAATAGTGTTAATACTAAGCTGATAGAATTGTTAGTCGATAATCACTATATTCCGGTGGTTTCCAGTGTGGCGACTGATGAGAACGGACAGGCTTATAATATTAATGCAGATACCGCCGCAGGCGAAATTGCGGCAGCTTTAGGGGCTGAAAAGCTGATTTTAATGACAGATACCCCTGGTATTTTAGAAGATTATCATCAGCCAGAGACATTAATTGCAAAACTCGATATTCAAGAAGCCCGAGATTTGATTAACAAGGGAATTGTCGGTGGGGGAATGATTCCAAAAGTGAACTGTTGTGTTCGCAGTTTAGCTCAAGGAGTACGGGCGGCTCATATTATTGATGGTCGTACACCTCATGCTCTACTTCAAGAAATTTTTACCGATGCGGGTATTGGGACAATGTTAGTCGCTTCGGAATTTTTATCCTAAAATTCGCTACCCTTCAGTGCGGTTAGAGTTGAGGGTTTTATATTCAGATTTGGGGTAGGGTGGTGTTTCCGGTTCCCTACCCGATTCTTCATAAAAATCTTCTGGGTTACTATAACTGTAAGGTGCTTCTAACTCTCGATTAGAATGTTTTTTGATCGGGGAAATGGGGTTAGTCGTAGGAGGAAGGCGATCAACTGGGCGACGGTCTGGTCGGCGAAATGTATTCCATGCAACTTTAAACCCTGTGAAAATATTGCCTGTTGTGCTTTGTACCTTCTGAGCTTGTTTTTTGGCACTATCAATACTGCGATCAACTTGTTTAACAAATTGACCTGCACTTTGAACGCCTTCACTGACATCATCAGTCAGTTCGCTAATTTCTAATCCGGTCATCCGAATCGATTCTAGAGTCGGCGGAAATTCTCGAGACAACGTATCGGCGAGCTTTTCGAGACTACGAGCGGCTCGGGCTAGAGCTTGGAAGGCAGGCAAAGCCGCAATTAACACAGCACTCAGACTGGCAGCAACCAGTAGGATAGACAAGCCAAGCCAAAAAACGGGATCGGTCACGGGAATAACATCCAGGATGCAAAGAGGTTAATCTAACGGAGTTGATAGGTTGAAAACAACCTAGCCCTGCGTTCAGCGCGCGAATCTGTTATCTATTACACTTTTCCGGGCTGCGATCGCGAACCCTCAGAATCGAGTATAAAAGCCAAAAATGCAACACAGATGGCGGTTATTATTCTATCATGCTTAATATTGTTACTGTTTTATGTATAATGTAGTAAGGCGGTATTGAGATGCTACACAA
>CAZNCM010000222.1:0-10046 GCA_964571155.1 uncultured Lyngbya sp.
GTTCCCATCAGATTATCGACGAAGGTGAGCGTACCACAAAAATAAGCGTTTTGATTGTCAAAATGATGCCGCCAGTGATAAGGACGGTTAACAAACCAGTGAGAGGGCGGCTGAGAAAATTTGCCGGGAAGATGAGTAATATCTGTGAGTTTATCGACTTTGGGAATACCGAGTCCTCGGGCAATTGCGGGAACTAAAAATAACAGCGTATACACACAACCAATTAGGGCAAACCATTGATGTTCCGGGGCAAAAGAATGGGCGATGATTCCAAAGATTAAGCTAAATGTTAACATGGCGATCGCTTCGGGGACATCATGATACCAGTTTCCCTGACGATAAATTTGATCGCTAACCACGCTAAAGTCTTGACGAAAGACTCGATGATGCCAGACGTGCCAGCGATATAACGGTTGCCAAACGTGGGACAGGACATGGTAAAGATCTCGAACGAGTTCAACTCCGAGTACGGTACCGAGTCCCCAGGCGATATGTTGAATCCAAATATTAATCATAATTTGATCATTTGTTAATTTTTCTCATTTTTTGTGGGTCTGTTCAGTCGGCTTCTGTGCAGATATCACGATGCTGTTTAGGCTGAAATTACCATCAATTCAGTGATTCTAGACCTATATCAGCTTTTTGCCGCTCTGGAGTTGACCGCAGAAGCCAACCGATAAAAATTAATATTGTACTCATTTCAACATAAATTTTGATAATATGTTACATAACGATGAAAAATTCTCATACAGCTATTCGGAGTAATACATGGCAGGATTATTTGGTCTATTTGGTAAAAAGTCTGAAAATACTGAATCAGGTGCATTCTATCTTGACTCAGACGATGCCCAAACTTTGGGTAACGTAGAGTTCTTGCGTAAACAACAGCAGGTGAAGAAAAGCTTCCCGAAAATGGCAGGTGGACGACCTGTGAATATCCCTGATTCTTTGACAAAAGCAGCGATGGAGATGTCCAAACCCTCTTCTAATGGTTCTTCGGCGTCCTCCTTTTCTTCTGCACCTTCATCTTCTTTCTCAACTCCCAAAACCGAGCGGCGTCGCCCGGATACGAACTTAGACGAGTTCCGCAAAATGGCTCGGGACATGAAAAAGTAGTTCTCGTGAAACGTTTTTGAGAACTTATTTTAACTCAAAATAACCTGCATGGCTATTAAGCGAAGATCTGCCTAATAGTTATGCAGGTAAATTTATAGGAAATTGTTAAGAGTTGAACTCTTTAAAAAAATCCTACTAATTAATATAGACCCATTGCACGAAGGGTTTTCGGGCCAGCAATACCATCAGCGTGTAAGCCATAGTCACACTGGAAGGCTTTAACCGCGTGCTTGGTGATTTTACCGTAGTAGCCTGTAGAGTTGGCATGGAAGTAGCCATAGTTAGCTAACTTATCTTGTAGCTTGACCACTTTGTAGCCGCTAGAACCATGACTCAAGCCAGAGCTGTGAGAGTAGCTAGCTTTTTTGTAATGGTGCTTACTGTACTGGGACTTGTGAGAACTAGACTTGTAGCAGGAGCTACCATAGCACTTTAAGCCCAAAGCGGAAGCTGTACTGGGGCCAACTACACCGTCAGCGTGTAAACCGTAGTCCCGTTGGAAGGCTTTAACCGCGTGTTTGGTGACTTTGCCATAATAGCCAGTCGCGTTATAGCTGAAGTAGCCATAGTATGCCAGCTTGTGCTGAACATCTTTAACGTCAGAACCATAATCACCATAGTATAGTGCCGCTTGAGCAGGCTTACCTGCACTTAAAATAGCTGCACCAATTGCAACGGAGACAATGGGTAATAAGCAAGCGCCTGACATTTGGTTCCAGTTCATACCCCGGAACAGAACTAAGCTGCCATCAATATTAGACTGACGGGGAGATTCAAAAGCGGAAGCTAAATGATTATAAGCGAGTAAATCCATAAAACCCTCTGTAAACTCCTCAAAGCATTTTTTCAGGGGTTGATCCTGTAGGATTTCCCCTGTATCAAAAGTTAATAAACTCAATGTGAATATATTGATTCGCAAACTATTTATCATACTATAAAATCGAAAGTTGAAGCTATTTTTAGATTAATTTAACATGAACTTTTATATCGGGATTGATTTCGGAACTTCAGGCGCACGGCTGGCGATCATCGATCAAAAGGGTGATATTCATCAAGAGGTTGAATCTTCATTCCCCGACTCTTCTAATCGTAATGAATGGCCTGTTGTTTGGCAAACAACTTTATTTGATTTAATGGTTCAAATTCCTGTAGAACTTCGTCGTCAAACGGGCGCGATCGCGATTGATGGTACATCAGGAACCACGCTTTTGTGCGATCAACAGGGAAAACCGATTACATCCCCTTTGCTTTACAACGACGGACGAGGGGTAGAAATGATCGAAAAAATCAAAGCGATCGCCCCCGCAAATCATCTCGTTCTCAGTGCAACCTCTAGTTTAGCCAAACTGCTGTGGTGGCAACATCATCACAATGAATTAAACATCCCTTCTCAGCCCGTTTATTTCCTCCATCAAGCAGACTGGTTAGGGTTTTTGTTGCATGGAAAACTGGGTATTAGCGACTATCATAACACGCTAAAACTGGGCTATGACGTCACTCATTTCTGTTACCCAAGTTGGTTGACAAATGCAGTTAATCATGAGTCAAATCCGCTAAAGTTACAATTACCCAAAGTCATTACACCGGGAACCCCAATCAGCCCCATTACCTCAGAAATTGCAGAACAATTAAACTTACCGAAACAATGTGTTATCTGTGCCGGAACCACCGATAGTATAGCCGCTTTTCTCGCCAGTGGTGCAACTTCTCCGGGTGAAGCCGTGACATCCTTGGGTTCAACTTTGGTGTTAAAGCTTCTCAGCCATACCCCGGTTAATGATTCTCACTCCGGGGTTTACAGCCATCGCCTCGGGAACTTGTGGCTAACCGGAGGGGCGTCTAACACGGGAGGGGCGGTGTTGCGAGCGTTCTTTAGCGATGAAGAATTAGAAACGCTCAGTCAACAAATTAATCCGAATATTAACAGTTCCCTCGATTATTATCCCTTATTAAAAAAAGGCGATCGCTTTCCGATTAATGATCCTGAACTTCCGCCCCGACTCGAACCTCGTCCTGATAATTCAGTCGAATTTCTACACGGTTTGCTCGAAAGTATTGCTCGAATTGAAGCTAAAGGTTATCAACGGTTGCAAGCGTTAGGCGCGACTCCCCTCACTCACGTTTATACAGCCGGAGGTGGGGCAAAAAATTCAGTTTGGAGTACAATTCGAGGACGTTATCTCAAAGTACCAATGGTTCAGCCAAGACACACAGCCGCCGCCTATGGTGTCGCTCGGTTAGCGATGCAAAGTCTTGAATAAAACTCAGGTGTAGGAAGTAACGACTCACTTCACTCAAATAAGGGACTGTTAACGCAGGAAGCTAGAGGTTAGGTTAGAAATAACAGTTCAGTTAACCTTCAAGCGATTGATTTAGGAGGAATTTTAATGCAATCTACCTCAGTTGAAACACGCACCGAACCGAAACAATTAACTCAGTCTTCTGCTCCTATTCTTCACTTAGAAAAAACTTTCCCGAATCAGGAAGTTAGTGAGAGTTTAGGAAATCAAACCGGAAAGTTAACGGATGACATCGAAAAATTAACCGATGAAATCAAGACTTATAAAGCCGAAAAAAAACAAGAGTTAACCTGGGCAAAACGGTTAAATCGTTGGTCGATTGGAATCGCACTGGTATTAACCGCAGCAACGACTATTTGTGGTTCTTCCCAGGAGGAGAAAATACAAGGATTAGTAGCACCTTTAGGAACTTTAGCCGTCACTATAAATGGTTGGATTGCTTCTGTTCCAATGAGTAAGAAAGTTTCTCTCTATGAACGAATATTAGTAAAGACAGATAATTTACGCAGCGATCTCGAATTTGAAGTAGAAACTAAAGATGATCTTGAAGAAATCCGGGAGAATTTCAAATCTCTAAAAGTTGAATTTATTCAAGAAAATCCTAGCGAACAGCCTAAACTCACTTCGTCGGCTAGAACGGCTTCAAAAAGTTAGAAAGATCGCTCATAAAGACTATCCAAGCCTAATGTCACTCAAAAAAGTGACTGTTATCTTCAAAATCTACAAGTTAGATTGAGAATAAGCAAACCAATTCACTAACTAAGGAGTTCAACCATGGTGCAATTCAAACCTCAAACTCAAACTTCTTTTCAATCCAAAGTTTCTAGTTTACCGGATGGAAACTATCGCTATGTAACTGCTAGCACTCCTATTACCGAAGCTGAACTTGCTCAAACTGAATCTTTAATCTTTTTATTCCGAAAGAAAGGAAATGATATTATCGGTCAATTGAGTCAAGCCAATAGTTCTAATAGTATTTGTATTAGCGGTCAAGTTAATGGTAATACGATTACAGGTGGGGCCGTAGAACTCTCTGAACCCCCTTTCCACGAAGCAACAGTGAGAAGTTATGGGGAAGAATTTGTCACTTGGGATGTGGCGGCTTCTCTACGAGTTCGTCGGGGTAGAAAAGAAGGAAAAAAAGTTATTTATAAGAGTGCAATTTTTGACCTGAATGGCTACAACCGCATCAACGCTGGAACGAAACTTCCTCCCGTAAGCTGCCCGTTCTAGGATTAACTCAACAACTCTAACCTCTGAAATCAAGACAACCAATAAACAGCAGATAAAGCCAGCATTGACAAGGTTTTGTCTGCTCTTTTTATTGACTTTTATTGAACAAAATTGAATAAAGCGATGATCAAATGATTCAGAGCATCACATTTACAGGATTTCCCATTGATTATAAAATTTTAAATCAGTCCCTCGTCAGAACGACCATTTGCTGTTAAAATCTGAAAGCACGCTTATAACCACTGGATACTAATCTACAAAAGATTAAGTCAGAAGAAAATTTCGCGGTGTAGAAACCAAGAAGACTTAATCTTAAAATAGAATGAATGCAGGATGTCAATTATGGGAGAACACAAACGCATCGGCATCTTAACCAGTGGGGGAGACTGTGCAGGCTTGAATGCAGCGATTCGAGCCGCTGTTTATCGAGCAGTGGGAACTTATGGTTGGGAAGTATTGGGAATTCGTCAAGCTACTCATGGTTTGATGTCTCGTCCACCCAATGTGATCAATTTAAACATTGAGAAAGTCGAACCGATTCTGACCGATGGCGGAACGATGTTGGGAACGACAAATAAAGGCGATCCATTTGCCTTTCCGATGCCAGATGGAAGCGTACAAGATCGCTCCAATGAAATTATAGAAGGTTATCGTCTACTTCAATTAGATGCGTTAATTGGGATTGGTGGAGATGGGAGTTTAGCCATCTTGCGAAAACTTGCCCAACAAGGAAATCTAAATCTCGTCGGTATTCCTAAAACCATTGATAACGATGTCGGCAGTACCGAATTATCGATTGGATATCACACCGCAGCCACCATTGCCACAGAAGCAATTGATCGCTTACATTTTACAGCAGCCAGTCACAGTCGGGTGATGATTGTCGAAGTGATGGGACGCGACGCCGGACATATTGCTTTACGAGCGGGAATTGCCGGGGGTGCAGATGTGATTTTAATTCCCGAAATTTCCTACAGTTTAGACAAGATTTGTGACCAAATTAGGGAACGTCAAAAACAGGGTAAAAACTACAGTTTAGTAGTCGTTGCTGAGGCTGTTCGTACAGAAAGCGGAGATGCTCTCACCACTAAAGACTTTCATGGAGAATCTCGACTGCGAGGAATTGGTCAATATTTAGCAGATAAAATTGCAGCTTGTAGCGGGGCGGAAACGCGAGTCACGGTTTTGGGCCACGTTCAACGGGGCGGAACACCCACGATGACGGATCGAGTCATTGGTTCAGCTTTTGGGGTAGCCGCAGTTGATTTAATTGCCGAAGAAAAATATGATCGCATGGTGATTTGGCATAATCGTGAGGTCGATAGTGTCCCCATTGCTGAAGCGATCGCTCAATATCGGGCAATTGATCCCAATGATATTTTGGTAAAAACGGCTCGGAGTATGGGAATTTGTTTGGGAAACTAAGTTCAGGGTATTGAGTAACTCGTAACTGTTTTTTTTATATGGATCGTCAAGACTTTCTTCAAAATCAATTGGCTCATTGGAACGATGAAATTGCTACTCGACCCTTTGATCCCAAAGCTTATGTTCAGCGAGGGATGGTTCATTTTAAATTGGCTAAAATTGAAGAATCTATTCAAGATTTTGATCAAGCCGAAAAACTTGAACCCACCCTTCAGCCTTATTTGTGGCAACGGGGGTTATCTTATTATTATGCTCGACAATTTCAAGCCGGAGCGAATCAATTTGAACTGGATTTAGTCGTTAATGCACAAGATCTAGAAGAAACGATTTGGCGATATCTTTGTATGGCTCAACTTTTAGGAGATGAAGGGGCGAAAGAATGTCTATTATCAGTTCGTAATGATCCTCGCAAGGTGATGCGACAAGTTTATGAACTGTTTGCAGGAAATTGTCAGCCGGAAGATGTGATTAACACGGGGACAAAATTAGGAAAACAAGGAGAATTTTATGCTCATCTTTATGTAGGATTGTATTATGAAGCTCAAGAGAATGAAGCCCTAGCCAAAGAGTTTATTACCAAAGCTGCATCAGAATATCCGTTAGAGGATTATATGTGGCATTTAGCTGTGGTGCATCAAACGTTGCGAGAATGGGTGTAAGATGCCGTTAATTTTGCTTGTTGAGGAGAAGAACAAATGAGTTTGATCGGAAATATTATCTGGTTGATTTTTGGCGGTTTTATTTCAGGTTTGGGATATATTGTCGGCGGGCTGACAACTTGTTTAACGATTATTGGGATACCTTTTGGTATACAAGCGATTAAACTCGGTTTTGCGACGATGACTCCTTTTGGAAAGCAAAATATAGTGTTAGATAGTTTTTCTAGTCCATTGACTCTAATTTTTAATGTGATTTGGGTGATATTTTTCGGGTGGGAAATTGCCCTGTCCCATTTAATTCATGGTCTAATTTTATTAATTACAATTATTGGTATTCCCTTTGCTCAACAACATTTTAAACTGATTCCAATGGCTTTATTTCCCTTTGGACGAGAATTTCGTTAGGGGAGTTATCTTAAGTAGGCTACGTTAAGGTTGAGATGTTCTACGCAAATGTGAGGTGAGAACCGATGACAAAAACCCCTATCAAACTAACATTTGAGGAGTATCTAACCTACGATGACGGAACAGATAACCGTTATGAACTTGAGGATGGGGTGTTAATTCAGATGACACCTGCGAGTCCAATTCATTCTGATATTGTTGAGTTCCTTTATGATAGTTTCAAAGCAGAGGTCAAAAGACTAGATTTAGATTGGAAAGTTAAACAGGGAGATGTGGGAGTACGAACCCGAATAAATCGTTCCCGACAACCGGATGTTACTGTAATTCAAGGGGAAGATTGGCGACGGTTGCGACAGTTAAAAAAATCGGCTATTCTTGAAGTTCCTTGTTTATTAGTTGTAGAAGTTGTCAGTCCGGGAGAAGAAAGCGAAAACCGAGATTATATCAAAAAGATGAATGAATATGCTGAATTGGGAATTTCTGAATATTGGATTGTTGTTCCTGTAACGGAACAGGTGACGATTAATTTGTTAATCAATGAAAGTTACCAGAGTAATATTTTTGCGGGTCAACAAAGGATTACTTCTCAACTCTTTCCCGATCTTAATTTGACGGTGGAACAAATTTTTATCGCAGAATGAGAAACGGTCTAAGAACAAGTCCTAGAAAATCTACTTCCTCTTAATTTTACTCCAATTTTTCCAGAGGAACAACTTGAGGATCGAGAATTTTTGGGCTAGAACTCATAAATTTAACAGCGATAGATATTTTACCTTTGTTTCCAAAAATATGAGTAACTTGTCCAACTCCAAAGCTACGGTGAAGTACGCGATCGCCAACAGCAAAGTTTTCCACTTTTGAGGATTTTTTAGGGCTTTTTGACTGAGTTTTATTTGCTTTTTTAGTTGTTTGAGTTTTAGTTGTTTGAGTTGGAGATTTTGCGGGTTGAGAAATAGGAAGATAGCCTTGAATTAAATCAGAGGGTAATTCTTTTAAAAACATCGACGGAATGCAGGGTTCACGATATCCCCAGAGACGACGTTCACGGGCGTGAGACAGGAACAACTGTTCTTGGGCGCGAGTAATTCCCACATAACAAAGGCGTCGTTCTTCTTCGAGAGATAAAGGATCATCTATACTGCGGAAATTGGGGAATAGTCCCTGTTCCAATCCGACTAAAAATACAATCGGAAATTCTAATCCTTTGGCGGAATGAAGTGTCATTAAAGAAACAGCTTGTTCACCCTCTTGAAGGTTATCTAAGTCAGAAGCTAGAGAAGCATTAGCTAAAAATCCTCCTAAAGTTGAGTCTTCATAATCTTCTTGAAATTGAGCGACAGCATTACTCAATTCTTTAATATTTTCTAAGCGACTTTCGGCTTCATCGGTACTTTGATTACTTAAGTCAAGAATATAGTCAGAATCCTCCATTACCCCTTCTAAAATCTCAAGAGCGGTAGAAGATGCTGCTTTTTCTTGCCAAGATGATATCATTTGAGCAAACTGATTAACTGCTTTTGCAGAACGTCCAGCGATAGTATTTACTGAGTCTTGATCGCTGACAATTTCCCAGAGTGGAACGCCCAATTGTTGAGACGCATTCACTAAATTATCAATGGTTGTTTTACCAATTCCTCTGCGGGGTGTATTGATAATTCTCATTAAGCTAACGCTGTCGGCGGGGTTGGCTATTACCCGTAAATAAGAAAGTGCATCTTTGATTTCTTTGCGATCGTAAAACTTTAAACCCCCAATCACTTTATAGGGAATATTACTTTTAATAAAAGCATCTTCTAAAGCACGAGATTGAGCATTAACGCGATAAAGGAGTGCAAAACTACCATAACCTAACTCGGGATGTTGTTGGGTTAAATTTTTGATTTGAGTGACAATAAAGCTGGCTTCTGTGGCTTCATTATCGGCTTGATAACAGTATACGGGTGGCCCCTCTCCGCGAGTTGGACGCAACACTTTTTCAATCCGAGTGGTATTATTTAGAATCAGTTGATTTGCAACTTCAAGAATATTTTCCCGAGAGCGATAGTTATCCTCTAATTTAATCATCGTGCGGGTGTCATCATCACCTAAACCATCCCCAAAATCCTGTTGAAATTCTAACAGAATGGTATAATCTGCCATGCGGAAAGAATAGATGGATTGATCGACATCTCCGACGACAAATATTGAGCGATTTTTCCAGTTTTTAAAGCTTCTTGGATGTTCGCCATTCGTAACTAATAGACGAATGAAATCATATTGGGTGCGATTGGTATCTTGATATTCATCGACTAAGATATGATTAAATTTTTGATGCCAATAGGCTAAAACTTGTTCGTTTTGTTGAAACAGTTCAACTGGAACTCGGATTAAATCATCAAAGTCTAGGGCATTATTCGCGGCGAGATTATCTTGATATTTTCCATAAACTTCGGAAATCACTCGACCATAATATTCGGGATTTTCTCGTTGATAGGCTTGGGGTGATAATCCTAAATTTTTGGCATTACTAATCTGATAGCGAACTTTGCGAGGTTCAAACTTTTTATCATCTAAGTTAAGCTGTTTGGTGACAATTTGCTTGACTAAACTTTGAGCATCTGATTCATCAAAAATGGAAAAGTTTTGTTGCCACTGTCTGCCTTTTTCGTCAGTATATTTATTGATATCGTAGCGAAGAATTCGCGCACAAAGACTGTGAAAAGTTCCCATCCACAGATGTTTTGTAACACTCCGATAAACTTGCGATCGTAACTTTGTTTGTTCGGCGGAAGTGAGGGCAGAAAAGGGTTTTTCATATTGCAGTTGCGCCTGTTGTTCAGAAAATATCGCTTCCACCCGTTCTTTAATTTCTCGGGCGGCTTTGTTGGTAAAAGTCACCGCCAAAATATTTTCGGGATGAACCCGATGA
>CAZNCM010000223.1:0-4147 GCA_964571155.1 uncultured Lyngbya sp.
AACTTTAGCGATTGTCGATGGTGTCACTGCAAGTTTAGCACCGACTGACTTTGTTGCGGTTGTGTAACCAGGAATGTTCTTTGCTCTTAGCCTCAAGTTCAGATTCATTCCTAAACTCCAGGTCAGCTAATACCTAATCTTTAGTCTAGGTTGAAAACTCAACGATAGATGGGTGCATTTGATCAGTTGATCCCTATAGAGTTGATTTACAGAGAATCAGCCCAAAAAGTCTAAAAACTTGGTCATTTATACCAACAGTATTTAGACAAAACTAAAGTGAGTGATCTGTGAGTTTACGCAAAAGCTGATGCAATAGGCAAGGGCAAATAGAAAAGAAATTCAGCATTATTTGTCTTTGCTTGAATTATAGAGCTATTTATTGATGTCCTGATCCTTCCCCAAGGTGACTGTTACTACCCGACAAATCGAACTGTATCGAGTTCTTCTTGAGTCATTTACTGGAAAGAGTTATGTTCACCTTAGATACACCTTCATTGCCTCATATTTTAGGAATTTTGGCGTTAATTAGCTATGTCATCACACTCTCACCAACGATTCTTAGAATTGTCTTTCCTCAAACCCGACAAACCGGAATTCCTAAGCTTCTCCTCAAACAACGACGTCTAATTGGAATTATCTCCTTTGGGTTTGCAGTTGCTCATGGATATTTATTGGTTCGTCAACGTAGTATTGACTTTTTTGATTTGAAAACTTCTTGGATTTATATTCAAGGTGTCTTTACGTTCCTAATTTTCGCGATTCTGACAATTACTTCTAATGACTGGAGTGTTAAAAAGCTCAAGAAAAATTGGAAGAAATTACATCAATTAACCTACGTTGCTATCTTTCTTCTCACTTGGCACGTTTGGGATAAAATGTCTGGACATTGGACTTATATCACGCCGATTGCGATGATTTTAATGAGTGGAACAACGGTTTTATTCTTAGTACGTTTGTGGATAGAAAACAAAGGCAAAAATAAGACTAAAAAGCTTGTCTCTACAAAATCATAAAGTTGGTGATTTGTAAGCCGAAGTTTTGCAGCTTCAAAATGAGGGTTCGTCTGATCAATAAACAGGCTTGAAGAATAATACAGAACTCAAACTTTGTCGCTAAATATCAGGAGTTAGAATATTAGCAATTAGAAGCGCAAACTTCTTTATATAGAGAGTCTTTAGTCCTGCCGATAACTTACTTACCATCCGAGGAAATTTTGATGATACAGTCACAACACTACCACTGGAAATATCCGACAATTTTAACTCTTTCCACAATTACAATTGTTTTGGGTTTGAGTTGGCCGAAACCTCAGTTTAAACCTTCAGTTTTTACAGCAGCAAAGACTCAAGAAACTATCCATCTACCTGCTTCTCAAACTCTCATCGGACATTCAAATTGGGTTTATGCACTGGCTATTTCTCCCAATAATCAATACTTAGCCAGTGCAAGTTATGACGGTAAAATTAAAATTTGGCATCTAAAAACAGGTCAACTTCTGCATACTCTTTCGGGTCATACGGATGCGATTGAATCACTAACAATTAGTCCCGATAATAAAATTCTGGTCAGCGGAGGTTGGGATAACCGTATCAGACTTTGGAATCTAGAAACAGGTCAACTCATTCGCACGTTAAAAGGTCATACAGAAGATGTTAAAACTTTAGCGATTAGTTCTGATGGAAAATGGTTGGCGAGTGGGAGTGCAGACCAAACGATTAAACTGTGGAATTTGTCAACTAAAAAAGAAGTAATGACCCTGAAAACTTCCAATTGGGTTCGTTCAATTGTTTTTAGTGCTGACAACCAAACGTTAGTGAGTGGGAGTGAAAATGGGTCTGTTGAAATTTGGTCATTAACAGATGGAAAACGGTTACAAACTCTAACAGCACATTCTCAAGCAGTTTGGTCTGTTGCATTGAGTCCAGATGGTCAAACTTTAGCCACTGCTAGTACCGATAAAACGATTAAATTATGGCACCTAAATAATCTCCAACTTCAGCATACACTCAAAGGACATTCTAGAGCAGTTTGGTCACTGGCATTTAGTCCAGATAGTCAGATTTTAGCTAGCGGAGGTTATGACAAAACAATTCAACTGTGGAACCCAAAGACAGGTCAACAAATTCGTCAATGGGAAGGTCATAAAAAGCCAATTTGGTCGCTAGTATTTAGCCCAGATAGTCAAGTTTTAGCAACTGGAAGTAGTGATGAAATGGTGAAGTTGTGGGAGATTGATACACCGAAAATATTCCAACCCATGAATACCCAAACCTCAAGTGAAATTCATTTAAAACCCTCACTGAAATCCTCTGAAGTTACCGATTCTAAGACGTTGGTGGAGTTAAATCAAATCTTGTACAACTCTATTGATCAAAATTGGCAGTCTGTTCGGTTTAATGACACTTTAGTTTATCGGGTTAAAATGACTACAGATGGAAAAATTGCCTCTTATCAACCGATGAATGTTGCTGCTTCTGATTGGGTCGCACAAACGCCTTTAGAGGAGTTACATCAACCGGATATTTCATCCCAAAATGTGATAGAATTTAAAGTGGTGATGCAGCCGTCTGGGGTCTTAGAAGTGTCTCCAATTCAAGGATGGGAGAATCTTCCTTAAATCTTGTTTCCCATCCGGTGAAAATGCTTTGATTAGCCACAAAAAATGGAATGAATCAACCCAGTCAGCGGCTAACTTAGCGTTTGAAGTTGAGTTAATGTCCTGATCTCCTCGACGTTCACTTCTGTGGGCTGAGTCGCTGATAAACTGTGACTAACCCATCATTATCTCCTACATTTCCCGGAAACAAAACTACAGGTAAATTAGGAAATTGAGGATGATGATCGGACGTTTTTACGATTGAACATCCGGCGAGAACCTGACCTAACAAACGAGCCGTTTTCAAGGCTAAACCTTTACTTAAAACATCATTGGAGGTGATTCCACCTTTGCTAATTAAAAATCCAATATCTGCGGGTAAACCTCGCACAATATCCATCAATAAATCGGAAACCGCTGCCCCAAATTTAAGGCGAGTTTCAACGCTGTTAAAAGTCAGTTCTTCACGACTGGTGTAGATAACGGGTGTTTTTCCTTCGGTGTGTACGGCTCGAATTTGTTGGAGAATTTGAGTTAATAAATCTTGACGTTGAACAGCACTGTCTTCGAGTAAATGAGATACATCCACTTCTATTCCCACAACTGATGATTCTTGCAGGAGGCGTTCGAGTTGTTGGGTTGACTTTTTAACATGAGAACCCATTAAAACAACACCGGGTTTCCCCTCACGGCTATATTTTGACATCTCCGAGGCGGGAACAGGTTGCAGTCCGAGGGAAGCTAAAGAAGTCAGAATACTCGCTGCACTGCGAAACAAAAACCGTTTTCCTTTTTTAGCAGTGGCTAAAACATCCGACGCAAACTGATCTAAATCCGCTTGGGTTTCCCCATCAACCACAACGCATTGGTTCCCAGAAAGCTGCATCAAACGGTGTTGAGTTCCAGTCCGAATATCATCCAAGACAAAGCGTTCAACCGCAGTCGCGGGAATTTTACCCTGGGTTTTTTCCGCTACATAATCGGGTAAATAACTGTAACTATAACCAAATACGGAATCTTTGGCGAATTCAGTTTCATGGACAGGGGTCGGAACTCCGTCAATCATCAAGTAATGAACGCTATTACGGGTGATGCGTCCCCCTTCAAAAAAGGCGGGAACCAGAAAATGAGCATCAAAACCCCCAAGTTCTTCGGCGATCACGTCCGTTTCGACCGGATAATGACCCCGTAAGGTGGAGTCGGAACGACTAACGACCAAAAAATCTTCGATAGACTCTGCGGCGATCGCTTGTTTAAGGTTTTGAGTGACTTCCCGAGTGACACGGGAGGCTTGTTCTGGAGTTAACGCTCTTGTATTGGTCAGGATAAAGAAAATTGGCGACTGATCTTGAAGTCCGAGTCGCAAGGTCTCGATATCCCACTGTGTCAATAACAAGCAACTGTGAACGGTTTGAGAACCTGTCGGATCGTCATCAAGGACAATAATTTTAGGTTGCATCGGCTGTGATTTGTCGAGTGCATAATACAACAGCCTAACATTTAACGGGTTGAGTGTTTCTGTTGCAACTGCTTGAGTTTTTGATGGACTTC
>CAZNCM010000223.1:4220-6440 GCA_964571155.1 uncultured Lyngbya sp.
GGACTTCTGTGGCGAGTTGGAGGGACTCGTTGAGCAATCGTCCCGGTTCGGTGGTTTCGTCGGAGTTGAAAGGGGTGATCATGGTACTTAAATCAGTTTCTAAGAGTTCCGGATTGTTGGCAATAAACCGCTGATTTTTCCGAATGATTTTTTCTGTTTTTAAGGCTCGAACCAGATCGGCGCGAAGAAAGTTGAGTGCGGCTAGGACTTGTTCTCGCTGATAGATTTTGACTTCTAAATTTCCCGCTTTTTCTAAGTCTTCGTGTAATATTAAGCTCTGAACAATGGCATTATAGCGTTCAATTTTATCAAAAATATACAGTAAGTCGGGATTTTTGACACTGATGAAAATTTTATATAAATCATCAATAAAAACGCTGGCTCCAATGAGCGCATGGGTAAGAATGAGTAACGGGTGATGGTATTCAAAAATTGCCGCTAGGATTCCATAACTGATTAAAATTAAGATCGATATGATTAAGGTTTTAAATCCTTCCTTTGCGAATTTCTGCCAAGTTGCAGGTCGATAAACCTGATTCATTCCTAAACCGCTGAGATGTTTTAATTCTCCTTTGGTAATTTCTAAGCCTTGAAGTTCAGATCGCATGGAGGATAATCGACAAGGATGCCAATATAAACTGTGTTTGATTTGAGCAAAATGTGACTGTTATTAAGTTTTGCTTTTATGATCTTTCGCCAAAGGAGCAATCATTTGACCTCGTTTAGCTTGTTGAAATGCCCATTCAGGGGTGAGGGGAAGGCCTTTTTTTTCTTCAGAATAAGAGAGATTTAACTGGACTAATTCATCGAGTTCTTGTGTTAAGCTGCGTCTTTCGACAAGACATCGTAGTAAAAAGGCATCATAGCGATCGCCGATTTGTTCATAAACTCTGGAGGCGGTTTGATTATTATTGGCTCTTTCGTTTGGATTTAAAAAGGTGAGTAAGGGGGCTAATCCGGCGACTAAAACTGAAAGAATAATTTGAATGATTTTTCCGGAGTTACTACCCGTTTGACCCAGTTCTGAGATGGCTTGCACCCCGGCTAAAGCCGCAAAAACGGTACTAGGAATGCCAATATACAGATGAGTATTTGACCAACGAATTGATACTAAAACGTGCGCTCGACTCAAAATTCGACAGACATTGCGGCGATCTTCTGCGCGTGCCATGATATCTTCTCGTTGGACTGAAGAATCAGCATGAGGAGGGGTGCTGACTGGGGGAGGAACATTAACGTTGGGATTATCCTGATTGATGAGATCAGGGTCGTTTGTATTCGTCATTGATCGTAAATTCTGGGGTAAATGGGGGTAAAGTTTGGTCAATGCCTGCGAGTTGTTTTTCTAACTCTGCGACTTGCATTATACGATATCAGGTGAAACCTCAAAAGGGGTTGATTAGCCCCAGAGTTTTAACCAAACAATAAAGGTTGTTCCTTGACCCAGACGAGAAAACAGTGAGAGGTTTGGGGGTATCCAGTCTGAGTTGACGGGAGAAAAGACTTGAATTTTTCCCTGCATTTCTGCCATTAAGTCTTGAGCGATCGCTAGTCCTAATCCGGTGCCGGGAATGTGACCTGTGGCTTGAATCCCTCGATATCCCCGTTGAAATAAATGTTCTAAATCTTCTTTGGGAATACCTGGCCCTGTATCACTGATGGCGATCGCCAGTTGATTTGACGGTGGGTTGGGGTGGGTGGGGGGATGAACCCGAATATAGATACAGCCCCTTGTTGGAGTGTATTTCAGGGCATTATCAATCAGATTGCTTAAAACTTCTCGCAAGGCTTTAGAATTGGCTTGTACGAGGGGTAATTGAGGGGGAATCTCTGCAATACAGTGAAGATCACGTTCTTCGGCGATCGCTTGTGCAGAAACAATTAAGGGTTCAAGCACTGCTTTGACGGATGTTGCTTCTAAAGGTTGGGAAGCCGGAAGCAAGACTTGGGTTGTTGTCCGAGGAGAGGGGGAGTTGTCCTCGCGGAGATAGCTCTCGGGAGGGGTAAGTGTTTCTGAACTCGGGATAATACTGGGATCAAAGGTCGTCGGGAGACGGAGCAGTTCGTCGTTGAGGGTGAGGGTTTGATCGACTTGTTCGAGGAGTTCTTCGAGGCGATTGCTTTCTCGCAAAATACCGTCTGCGATTCTATGGTTTTTATCTTCGGGTAACAGCCGCTTGAGTAACAATTTTCCAAAGGTTCGCACCGCTGTTAAGGGAC
>CAZNCM010000223.1:6450-6680 GCA_964571155.1 uncultured Lyngbya sp.
AACTGGTGCATGAGACTGTGTAGGATGTCGTGTTGTTGGGCTTGTAATTGTTGCTGTTGTGTAAATTGTTGCTGAAACCATTGAAAACGTCGATCTAGAATGCAAGCTGTTGTCAGGGTGTGGGCGATCGCTTGAATTTGATGCTGTTCTTGAGGTGTCCAAGGTCGATCTTCTCGGCTCGTGACTAAAAACCCCATAACGACACCCTCACGCATCAGGGGTAAAACAAA
>CAZNCM010000223.1:6690-7730 GCA_964571155.1 uncultured Lyngbya sp.
GTTCTACGGGTTGTTCTTCGGGGAGAGGTTGAGAAGAAGGGACATCAAAGTTGGGTTCGGAGTCGATCTCAACGAGAGGAATCGGCTCGGATGGGTTTGAGGAGGTTCCTGAAAGCATAAGCGGACGAGCGTTCAAACTGTCTTCGGCTTCAAAATCTGAAGGCTTTAAGGCTTGACTTTCTTGCCAATCTATACTTGTTTCTGGATAAGCCGCTACGGGAATTAATTTTCGACTGCCCCCTTCTACCCAGTCTTCTGCCAAGTAGACAATACTCAAGGACGCTCCCAAACTAGCAACAAGGGAGACTTGAGCTTGGCAAAGTGTAACGAACTCGGAACTACTGGGCATGAGGAAACAGGAGCATTGAATTTGGGGATGAGCAACCCTCGCTTGGTAGCTATAGAGTCTCTCAAGAGCGTACAGTCAATTATTTTTCTCGCAAATCCAGTTAATTTTGCGAGCTTACATAGCATTTTAGAGCATTTTTACCAGATGAGCGACTGATACTCGGGTCAGGAGTCGGGTACTCCCAGCCCTTCCCTCTCCTTTGATCTTGAAACTTCTAACTGTTCACTATGAACTGAAACACCTGGTAACTGGTGATTAATGACTGTTGGACACCCGTCGAGAATAATTTTTTCCATAAAAATTGGCCCTAAGCGCTTTCTATCTACCCTAGGGATGGGTTATGATGAGTTGTACTAGCACCGCTTTTGCTTTATTGCAAGGCTTTTTTGTATCGATCTGTTAAAAGATATTGAAATTTTGAGCCAGAATCGATATACTTCTACCGGATTTGGTAGCTAGATTTACAACACGTCTGCAAAAAACAGGAGGTAAGTTAAATTGGCTAGAAGACGTAAGCGCAAGAGCCGTCGCAGACAAGAAGGCCGTCGAATTCTAGAATGTGTACCTCAATACAGCATTTCTAGTGGAGAAGAGAAGCCTGTAACCGCTGCTCGCCGATTTATTCATGCGGAGGGAATCATTCCCCCAGCGCTGCTTCTGGTGAAGCGAAATGAGCATACCACAGATCGGT
>CAZNCM010000223.1:7740-10012 GCA_964571155.1 uncultured Lyngbya sp.
AGTATGTCGAAGAAAACCATTTTCTGTTCCCCAGTTTAAAACAGATTGCAGAGAAAGCAACTACTGCCGCTCCCGCTCGGGCTTAGACTTGGGTGTTGTGGGCAACATCGTTTTTATTGTCTAAGTTTGAGCGTCATATGACAACAACTTTCCTAGAGTTGATGCTGATTTGGCAGAAGTAGGCTCAGATCGGAGTAAGGTTAACTCGATCAGAGAGATTTAATTATAACTCTCTACCGAACCCATTACACGTGTAGCCTAATTTTTGAGGAGTGAGAACTTCTGTCTCCTCCAGGATAAAGAGTCAGATCCGACTCAGAGCCACACTTGAGTTAGTGCGTTGAGTCCCATGATTTCAATCCAAGAGACTGTTTCAGGGTGGCGAGTTCATCTCGATGTCCTCTAACGGTAATAATACTCTGGGGTTGAGGAACGGAGTCAACGGCAGCTTCGAGCTTCAGTGAGACCTGCTCTATGCGTCTAGATCGTTGCCAATAAAATAATCCCGTTAAGGGAGAAAGAATGACTAGCCCCAGAAACCATTCACCGTTATCTTGAACGAGCATGGATAGAACTAGGGCTAAACACAATAATCCCACAGCAGTGAGCAGGGTTAAAAATATAGCCAGAAACCAACTTGGACGAACAAGCCCCTCGTAGGTGATTTGATTTTCCGCAGGGTTTGTTTGTGCCACTCGGTAAGCACGAGAACTAAAGTAAGCTTGAAGCTGAGTCAACAAGGACTCAGCCTCTTGTTGAGCAATCAGTTTTTCTTGTTGAATGCGATCTTTTACAGAAGCCTTGATGAAGAAAAACAAACCGACGGCTAGAAGTGCTGTTAGCACAAAGGTAGAAGGTAGAACAGGAACAGTCATGGGTTACAGTGCAGACAGCTTGAGTGAAGTTTTCCTGAGAATACTTTACACAAGTTGACGTTCAACCGCATACTCTTGAGCATATTCGTACCAAAGATGAGATAACTCTTGAGCTTTGCGCCGAAATTCCGGAGTAAGCTGGTACATTCTGCGAGGACGCCCTCGTCCCTCTACCTTCTTCCAATAGCCTGTAACGCTACCTTGTGCTTCGAGAAACTTCAAGGCACTGTAAAGCACAGTATCTGAAAGTCGGTAAATGGAATATTCCTCTTCGAGTCGGTCAATTAACTCAGTACCATAGGAATCTCCATTGAGAACAACAGATAAGATGTAACACACTGCCAACTCTTTATTGAGATAAACAGGCGGAGGGCTTTGAAAATAGCGATAAATGTCATCGAAAGTCATAGTCATAGTCATAGTCATTGGATTCTCCCGTTTAATATCCCTTCCCAGACCAATGGAGGCAAGGGTTTTCCACTGACTGCTTGCTAAATAATTTATCGCGCCTACCCCAAAGTATTTGGTCAAGACTGTCACTATTTGAAGGAGAATTCACCATAATTCCTCAGAAAAGGAGAAATTGAGGTCAATATCTACGAAAAAATAGGCAGTTTAGCCTTCTTCAAGCACTAATTTTTAAGGTTTTCTCAAGAATTTGATAGCATTCTTCCACGCAAATGCGTTGTTTCATGGCTTCGACTAACGCGGCGTAGGCAGATTGGTTTTGTTCAATTAACGTTTGGGCTTGTAGAGTTGCCCATCGTTCTTTAAGATTCGCTTCGGTGAGAGGACGTTTTAATTGTGTCCACACAGCCCGAATTTTTCCTCGGTCTTCTTGGCCTCCTTGGGCATTCTCATAAGCGAGGATTTCTGCGGCTACCCCCGCCATCCAAACCGTACAGTATTGGTCAATCCGTTGGGCTGAAAGCTGGCCTTTTTGAAGTTGAATCCATAACTCCTGATCATTAAACCTGACTCCACCTTGTCCGGTTTGTCCTTGTTTAAAAGCCTCGAGAGTATTGAGGGCATAACCACTAATGGGAATATTCATTAAATAAGCTACAAGGAAATGACCCGCTTCGTGACGGAGAATACGATCTCGTTTTTCAGGCGAAATCCCTTCTATACCCTCAATTAAAATCATTGACCCTTGACCCTGGAGAGCAAAAGTATCAATTGTCCCCAGAACTAATAGCGAAAAAGCCAAACCTGCGGGAATCAAAGGAGATAAATTAACAAATGGCCCCACCAGGGCAGACATTGTTAGGGTAAAAATGGTGATCGCAATCAAATTGAGGGAGGTTTGATTCATGACAGATTAGGGTTCGATCTCGGCCTCAAGGGTATCGGGAGAATTTTCCAGCTTAGACTGAGCCTTATAAAAGGTTTCTAGA
>CAZNCM010000224.1:0-8251 GCA_964571155.1 uncultured Lyngbya sp.
CTTCCAAAACTTGACTAAATATTTTTGTATTAACTTTTGGCAATAGCCACTCTTTTTGTTTCCCCTGATTCGGGACAAACGAAACCATAAAGCCATACCCATTTATATTGCCACTTGATTTTGGCTGTCGGTACTTCTGTCCAAGGTATCCAAACTCTTTTATATATAGCGCTACGTGCAGCTCATTTGGCAAAAGGCAAGACCGCACTGCCTCAACTTTTCGCTTTTACTAATGTCCTAACCGCGCCGGCGTAGTGCTATAAGAATTTAGGCTCCGAAAATAAGAGAAGTATTAGAACCCGATTTCGGATGAGATTTCATCTCGAATTGTATTAACTTTCATCGGCCCAAGTCGTGCATCGTGTTAATAACATCAGTACATTTTTGGGTTAATGCTTCGAGTTCCCCACGTTGAGTTGAACGAGGCGGATCAATCAGTTCACCAATGCGAACGGTTACAGGTACGGGCTTCGGAAGGATAGAACCTTTGTTGACAATGGCTTGAGTTCCCCACAAACACACCGGTAATAGCGGTGCGTTGGCTTTGGCGGCGATCATTGCTGCACCTAACTTCGGCTTATAGATGCGACCATCGGGGGTGCGAGTTCCTTCTAAAAATAAACCAGCCGCCCACCCCTGTTCTAAGGCGGCTAGAGCGGCTCGAATGGCACTCCGGTCAGGGGACCCCCGTTTAACAGGATAAGCCCCATACAAGCGGATAGCATCCTTCAAAACAGGAACATCAAATAGTTCTTCTTTTGCCATGAAAGCGACAGGTCGGCGCATACAGCTAGACAGCAGAGGCGGATCAAAATCACTGGCATGATTGCTGACAATGATTAATTTTCCCTGTTGGGGTATGCTTTCGGCATCATAAACTTTTCCGCGAAAGTAGATCCGAAACATCGGATTGACAACGGAATGCTTAAATAAATAGTAGAGAATTAAACTCTCAACGGGTTCTCGATTCGCCACTGCTTATCAACATTGATCGGATGATATTTAGACTATCAGGTTTTTGAGCGTTCTGAAACTAACGTACAGAAATTGATCGAGTCGGTACTAGCTTTTAGAACTTACCTGAGCTAAAACTTCTTCCATTTTGGAGAGTTCTACTGCTCCTGAGAAGGTTTCGCCATTCATCACGAAAAAGGGTGTTCCGGATATTCCCAAAGCTTGAGCCAGTTCGAGATCTTTTTGAATGGAGGTGGCGGCTTCCTGACTTTGGCGATCGCGATTAAACTGTTCAAGGTCTAGGTTTAAATTGTTAGCGATCTCGATGTAGAGATCTTCACCCAATTGTTCTTGTTGAGTAAATAAAGCATCTTGGTATTCCCAGAATTTTCCTTGTTGTTGAGCCGCCCAAGACGCTTTTGCTGCGGGGAGTGCTTCGGGATGTATTTGACTAAGGGGTAGGTGTTTGTAAACCAGTGTGACTTGTCCCTGATGCTTATCCATAAACTGTTTAATGGTTTGATGAGCGCGGGAACAAAAGGGACATTGAAAGTCGGAAAATTCTAACAACACGATCTCCTGACTCGATGATCCGGTTGTCGGAGAGCTACCAATAATCGCACCCGGATCGGTTTTCATCTGTTCGAGGAAAGACTCTCGGGAACTTTGGAGATTTTGTTGCTGTTGTTGTTGGTAAGCTTGTACGGACTCTAATATTGCTTCGGGGTTGTCACGAATCACTTGAATCACCTGCTGTTCAAACTCGGGACTCACTTTAACTGTGTTGGCGGACTCTCCGGGTGGTGAGCATCCCCCCAAGCTGAAGCAGAGGGTTAAAATGGTTGTGGCGAGCCACAGCTTTAACTGACGATACTGTTTCCAAGCGGTCGAGATGTTCATAGAGTTTATCAAAAACACAAATCAACGCGACACTTTTACCTTAAACCTTAAGTTGTTGGTTTGGGTGTCGCGTAGAAATCGTTTACGTTTTTAAAGGGTTTTGAGGAAATCGGTTAAACGGCAACCTTGGCGGAAATATAACCTAACTCCTCTAATTTACTCATCACCTTAGCTACACTCTCAGATAATTCTTCGAGGTCGGTGCGACATTCAACTTCTGGGTTGAGGGGGGGTTCATAGGGATCGTCAATCCCTGTAAATTGTTTGATTTCACCTGCTCTGGCTCGTTTGTATAAGCCTTTGACATCCCGTTCTTCACAAGTTCCCAAGGGAGCATTGACAAAAACTTCTACGAAGTCACCAACGGTTTGACGAACTTCTTCGCGAACTTCGCGATAGGGAGAAATTGCTGAAACCAATACAATAACACCGTTGCGGGTGAGAAGATTAGCAACAAATCCGATTCGGCGAATATTGATGTCTCGGTCTTCTTTGCTAAAGCCCAAACCTTTAGTGAGGTTTTCGCGTACGATATCGCCATCTAAAATCTCTAACTGGCATTCTTTAGCACGTAATTCCTCAGCGATTGCACGAGTAATTGTGGTTTTTCCGGCACCACTCAATCCTGTGAACCACACTGTTACACCTCGGTGCTGCATCAATTGTATTTCTCCTGCTAAGTGACAACTAAACAATAAATTGATTATCGAATCATCTCTATTGAGACTTGAGTGTCAGGACGAGTTTTTCCTGAAATCACTTACACCCCTATGCTCTCATACAACCCACGCTCTGACTTAAAAGCCGTAATGGATTGACTATTATGAGCTGCAAATTTATTCTTACCCCATATTACTCGCATAGAACTAGGGAACGTCAAGATCCTGATTGTCATTGTCACCGACGTTGGGTTCAGTTTCTACCCAATTTGCAGGAAAGCTGATGGATTTTGCTGGACATAATTACAGTAGAGAAGTTGTTTGCTTCTGCCGATGGGTGGTATTCCTCCCTTTGAACTACAATTGCTTCTTGGGTGGGGTCGGGGTTGGATTTTAAACTGCATTCATCTTTCTCATTAGTTAGGAGATTTGAGGGTCTCTAAAAACTTGTACTTATTTCGATAGAATGATTAATATTTATATCCAAAGTCTGAGGTAATTGCTTGAAAATTAAATTAATATTATAACTACATAATGCTTTTAAACTAGATGATTAAGTTAAGCTGATTTTTGGCTTGAGTCTTCCTATAATATTTCCTTAGCCGGAATAAGCTTTAGATTTATTCTAGAAGATAACATCCCTGTAACTCCCTCGTCTCGATAAAATAAAGATAAACGAAAACTGTGACTGAAAATTTGATTACCACTTTAGTGGTCAATTGTGTAAACTCAAAGCTCACTCTCTAAGAAAACTCCTATGGCCTCATATCCTCAAGTTAAACAATACCTCGCATACTGGTTACAACTCGGTAAAAAAGTGATGATTCATAATGGAGATCAATCTCTATTACCGAAACCCTTATTTGAGGGAGATCACTACAGCCCTGAGTTTGAAAAATGTTGGCAAGAAATCCTCTCTCCTGAGTCGGGAGACTGCTACCTAGAAGGCACAGATGTCTCCATTAATGAATTATTGACCTCGAATTGGGAGATTGATCAATGCGCTCGATGTTCAATGCCCGTCATATTCCGAACGAAGGGAATGCCTGCAAGCTGCTGTCCTTGCTTTGATTTACCAACCTGGCCGAACTCAGAAGTGCCTCAACCGAGACTTCCAGCCAATACACGACAACATCTATCGGAGATTTGTAATCGCCTGATCAAGTCCAATTCAGATGAGATTGAAAGTGCATGAGCTAATATTGTTACAATAGTTAACAATACTGCTCAGACTTAATCCTGTACTTTATGGATATCAAGACGGTATCGCCGACTTTGCCCTTGGTTGATTCACAAGCCCCAACTCCTATGAGAGCCACACAGCTAGATCCCGTTGATCCCGTTGCATCTAATACTGTAGATGTACGATCGCAACTTGTAAGCGTTGAAGAAATTCCCACCGCTGGGGAATCCGAAGCTGATCCCTCTTTTTCCAATCCCCATGTCTCCCTCCGTTATGATCCGGTTGCCATTGCCGATTATTACCGCTCCCGCTTTTTAAAAGTCTGGGGACGGCTATTAACGGTTATCTGGAAATTTTCTTCTCTGGCTTTAGGAATCTGGCTTGATCGCAAAAGGGGACGTGTAGAAAAAAATGAGGGGAAGCGGGCTACCCAACTCCGTGTCACACTCACTCAACTCGGCCCAGCATTTATTAAAGTTGGACAAGCTTTATCGACACGACCGGATTTAGTTCCTCCGACGTTTTTAGAAGAATTAACTAAACTGCAAGACCAGCTTCCTCCGTTCTCAAATGAAATCGCCTATGGTTTCATCGAAGAAGAACTGGGAGGAAAACCCGAAGAAATATACGCTGAACTTTCGCCTGATCCCTTAGCGGCTGCTTCTTTGGGACAAGTCTATAAGGGAAAACTGAAAACAGGTGAAACCGTCGCCGTTAAAGTGCAACGTCCGGGTTTATCAGACTTAATAGCACTTGATATTTATTTGTTGCGAACTCTGGCAATTTGGGCGCAAAAAAATATTACCCGAATCCGTAGCGATTTAGTCGCCATTATGGATGAATTCGGCTACCGCATTTTTGAAGAAATGGACTACACCCACGAGGGTCGCAATGCGGAACGGTTTAAAGAACTCTACGGTCATTTAGCAGACATTTATGTTCCTAAAATCTATTGGGAATATACCGGAAAACGAGTGCTAACGATGGAGTGGATCAATGGAACTAAATTAACTAATTTAGATGAAATTAAAGCCAAAGGAATTGATGCTCGTTATCTAATTGAAGTGGGCGTACAATGTTCTTTACGTCAATTACTTGAACATGGATTTTTCCATGCTGATCCTCACCCCGGTAACTTACTTGCTAGTCCTGATGGCAAATTGGTTTATCTCGATTTTGGGATGATGAGTGAGGTTAAACCCTATCAACGCTATGGTTTACTAGAAGCAGTTGTGCATTTGGTTAACCGAGACTTTGAGGGATTAGCCCATGATTATGTCAAACTCGAATTTTTAACCCCTGAGACTGACCTAACACCGATTATTCCCGCTTTAAGTTCTGTTTTTAATGATGCACTCGGTGCAAGTGTGGCAGAACTTAACTTCAAAAGTATAACCGATAAACTCTCGGCGTTAATGTATGAATATCCTTTCCAAGTTCCAGCTTATTATGCGCTGATTATTCGTTCATTGGTGACTTTAGAAGGAATTGCGATTAACGTTGATCCCAACTTTAAGGTACTCAGTAAAGCTTATCCCTACGTGGCTAAACGTCTGTTAACTGATCCGTCTCCTCAACTGCGTACTTCCCTTAAAGATTTGCTATTTAAAGATGGTTCTCTGCGCTGGAATCGTCTAGAAAATCTGTTAAAAAATGCTCGCAATAGTGATGATTACGATATTAATCAAGTTCTGGATCAGACATTAGACTTTTTATTCTCAGAACGGGGGGAGTTTATTCGAGAAAAGTTAGCCAATGAAATTGTTAAAAATGTCGATTTAGCTTCTCGCAACGCTTTGACAAAAGCACAACTGAAAGTGGCGGAGTGGATGGGGATTAAACAGCCCTCATCTTCGTCATCAAATGGAAAAAAACCTGTAGCTACATCCAATCAAAATCAGAGCAATTTAGAACATATTCAGCGAATTGTAGGCATTTTGCAAGAGACTCAAGGGTTTGACCCAATGATTTTGGTGCAGAAAGTTCCGGACTTATTAGCCAAGCCAGAGGTTCGTCAACTGGGTCAACAGGTGGCGGGTGAGTTAGCCCAAAAAACCGCAGCACGGTTAATTCGTGAACTTTTGATTTCTGAAGATCATTCAGAACCTCACAATAATGGACATCGTTCTTCGTCTCGACCGCCAACTAAACCGCTACCTCCGATGTCTCTACCTGCGGGTTATTAGGTGGGGTTTGATTTGATTTTAATCGTCAATTCGCTTAGAGGTGCTAGGTCTATTGATATCTTCCCTATGGAAAACGAGGGAGATTTTTAACCCAAGTTCACTTTAGGTTTTTTGATCCGACTGATTGAATCCAATTTTTCATAATTTGATTAGAGACTAACTGCCTGATTCCGAATGAATTGGGCAGTTTGATAGTTTTTTATTGATTTTATTAAAAACTCATTTTTATCAATTCAGACCTGAAATTTTTCCTATCTTTTCTAGGATGGAAAGCTTAACCAACTGAATAAAGTATTCACTGAGAGTTCTAAATCTGCTAACACTTCAAGCACAGGTAAAACTTGTTCACCTTCAAAAGATTCTAGTTGTTGATCGGGTTTAAATACTAATACTAATCGTTCTTTAGGATCAACTAACCAACCCAACTTTGTTCCTTGTTTAAGACAAAATAAGATATTATTAATGACGCGAGTCGTATTTTGACCGGGTGATAAAATTTCAATTGTCCAGTCGGGTTGGATGTTAACATCATTCCTAATTTCACCTTCTTCATCAAGGGGAATATTCGCCCACTCAAACACAGCAATATCCGCCACAATTGAACGTTCACTAAATGAACAGCGTAACTCTGGAAAAGCACAGGCTAACCGTTGTTCTTCTCCGATTTCGCTAATGGCGTCAATTAGACATTTTTGAATACGACTATGTTTTCCTTTTGGCATGGGTTTTTGATAAATTTTTCCGTCAATATACTCGCTAGCAGGTGTAGTTTCAGGTAAAGCTAAAAACTCATCTAGAGAGAGGTTTTCGGTTTTGGGTCTATCTGAGATTGTCATAACTTTATTGCTCCTAAACTCATTTCATAATCGAGATATAATTATGATTATATTAACACAAATCAAGGGAAAATAATGATAATTTAAGCTGCATTAAAACGTTTAAAATGATTCATTTAGACAAATTAGCCTGAGATTTTAACACTGTTTGTCTTTTATAAAAAATAGAAATAATAAATTTTTTGAAAATTTTTTAGATGATTTTCTAGATTAAAAATCACAGGATTTTATTTAAGTAATCGGCAAACAAAAGCGAAATATACTTCCTTTTCCCAATTCACTTTCAACCTCTATTTTACCCCCTTGAAGTTCAACTAAACGCTTTGTGATTGCTAATCCAATTCCCGTTCCGCCCCATTGACGCGATCGCGATCTTTCTCCTCGCCAAAACCGTTCAAAAACATGGGGTAAATCGACTTCAGAAATTCCTACCCCTGTATCAATAACTGCCACCCAAACAAAGTTTAATTTTTGCCAGACTTTAATCGTAATTGAACCTGTTTCTGTATAACGAATTGCATTTCCTAAAAGATTAACTAAAATTTGTTCTGTGCGATCAATATCCGCAAAAACAGTTGGTAAATTAGACGGATAATCTAAGTTTATAACAGGCCCGTCTTCTAACAGTTGATCACCAAAACGAGTCACTAAACTTTCTAAAAGTGGACGTAAATTTAGAGGCTGAGGATTAATCACTAAATACCCGGCTTCTGCTTTTGATAGTTCTTGTAAATCATTCACTAACCGTTCTAAACGGCGTGTTTCTCGAATTAAGCGGTTATAAAGTTCATCAGAAGGTTGAATTTGACCTTCTGCCATCTCTTCTAAATATCCTCGTACAACGGTTAAGGGGGTTCTCAATTCGTGAGTCATATCACTAATCAATTCCCGACGTCGCTGTTCAATTCCCTCGATACTTTCCGCCATACGGTTAAAGCTTAAACTCAGTTGATTGAGTTCAGGAATTTCACTTTTTATCATTCGTTCGTCTAAGTTTCCGGCGGCAAACTTTTGGGTAATTTCTCGCATTTGAGTCAAGGGTTGAGTAATTCGTTTAGCAACCCAATAACTCAACGCACCTGCGGCAGTTGCACCGACCCCAACTGACCATAAGGTACTCCGATTCCAGGTGGTTTCAAATCCCCGAACTAGGTAAGTTCTCACAGAACGAACGTTAAAAAATTGGGTTTGTTCGAGGCGTTCAAGTTGTAAAACAAATAAACGAGGGGAGTAAACTTTACTCATTAAAATAAAGCTACCCAGTCCAACTCCCATAACTAACAAATGAGACAATAGTAAACGCGATCGCAAGTTTAGCTTAGGCATGATTGATGCTTGACATTATCACAGTAGAAAAAATCGATGACCATTTCTTACTCACAATTCTATAGTGTTTTGAAAAGGAATGAGGATCACTCATTAACCTTTCCCCAAGTTTGATCACTTATCTGTTGTCGAGTCTTCAAATTTATATCCTGTTCCCACAACTGTTTTGATAAACTGAGGATGAGTTGGATCGGGTTCAATTTTTTT
>CAZNCM010000224.1:8261-10009 GCA_964571155.1 uncultured Lyngbya sp.
AGTCGGGCGATATGAGTATCGACTACTCGTTCATCTCCAAAAAAGTCATCTCCCCAAAGTTTATCAATGAGTTGAGTTCGGTTCCAAACCCGACCCGGATAACTGACAAGAGTAACCAGTAAATTAAATTCTAAAGGACTTAAATCTAGGAGTTCTGAAGTTTGAGGGTCGAGTTGTCGGTAAGCCAAATGTTGATCGAGATCAATGGTAAAATGAGTCGTGCGGTAGACTTGGCTTTGTCCCCCATGACGCAGACTACGACGCAACAAAGCCCGAACCCTGGCAACTAATTCTCGGGGACTGAAGGGTTTAACCAAGTAGTCATCAGCCCCGGTAGACAAACCAATCACCCGATCAATTTCTTCTCCTTTTGCGGTTAACATCAGGATATAGGGATCTTTTACACCCGATTGTTGACGAATACGGGCGCAGACTTCTAAGCCATCAAGACCGGGAAGCATCAAGTCAAGAACGAGAAGGTCTGGCTGCTGATTTTGAAACCATTCTAAAGCCCCCCAACCGTCACGGGCGGTTTCGCAGGAAAACCCCTCATTTTCTAATGTTTGTTGGATGAGTTGGGCGATTTCCCCGTCATCCTCCACAATCAGAATTTTCATTGAAAGTTGTCAATGGAGAGTGAAGTATCCTCTCCAGCTTACGCTAATTGGGGGCAAGCCATTTCAAGGTGAACTGTATCTGACAAGACCGAAATCTTCCCCGGTTGGCTTAAAAAATATTCTATCTAAAGGTAGAAAATTGAATGTGAAAAACGCTCAGATTCTGTGGCTAAAATACCCGAAATAGCTATTATGCAACTATTTCAGCAGCAACTACCCTGAGAGGTTGTGAGTTTTCTCTAACATGATCGCCTGCAAAATTGACAATATTGTTTTACTATGCAATTATGACTTGACACAATTCTTAATGGAGTCTCTCGTTGATCAATCATTAATCGGAAAAAATTATTGCTCAAAATAATAGTTAATGTATTGGAGGTAAAAATCAACAGGTTTGACTTTAGAAGTGATACAAATTCACATGAACAGCTTTACATAACGCCCTCTAATGTGAAGTGATGTGTTCTAGGTAACAATTTTATTGTAAAGATTTGGTCAAGCTAAGATGACATGAGTTGCTCTTTATGATTTTTTTGTATTAGTATCTTGGGTGTTCAGTTTCTTAAAGATCGCGCTCTCAAATTGAAAATAATCAGTCATAGAAAATGGGGCTAACTTAAATTCAGCCCAAAAGTCGCACTAGAGAATTCTAATCAGGTCAAACTTCTTCAAGTCGAATTAATTGCTTACTTAACTGGGTAGCATATCTTGTCGATTAAACTCTAAGTTCAATGAGGGTCTTGACTTGACGAATCTTCAGGAATTCATCATCTCTACGGTGTATATAACCAATATTAGATATTTTGACAAAGATCATTTCGTCAAAATATCTGTGGTTTTTAGCTGAGAGTGTCAAGCAACTCAAAATTAGAGTCAGGTGCAACAAACCAGTCTGAAATCCTCCATTTTCATTTTATTAGTGGTCAACATCTACCCAATTCTCAGAACTCACTTATGAAGACTCAGAATATTTTCTCTCAAATTGCTGATGCTGTTAAAACTCAATCAGCCCTCTCTACAACCTGGACTGTTTTTAATAAGAGTGAGGTTAATCACGCTTCTCAACTCAACTGGATAGAGAAAGATCACGCTTGTCAAGCCGCCTATACCGATGAGTTAGGCACCATAGAA
>CAZNCM010000225.1:0-10008 GCA_964571155.1 uncultured Lyngbya sp.
CTTTAACCCCGGCTTGATGTCGGTTAACAAGAACTTCGGCAATTTTTGGTAAACGCAATTCTTGAACCGCGATATCAACGCTAGAATTTGCCGTTTTAATGGTATCGATAATAATTTGTTCAAGATCATCCCCAAGGCGAGTTTGTTGACGGTAGGGTTCAGTATAAATAGAAGCTTGAGACTGATTAAAATAAGCTTGAATTAGGGGATCTTGGGGTAAAGTCTCTCGAAGCGGTTGAAGTGTCGGTTGAAGTTTCGATTGAGATGGTTTTTTATCCAGCAATAAACGACCTAAAAAAAGCATAGCCAATACAATCGCTAAACTAATTAGAAGCCGTTTTTTTTTGAGTAAACGCACAGGTTAATCAGGTGAGTGAGGATTGATAATAATTATTTTAGCGAGGCGTCAACGATCTAAAGATAGATAGTTATTGACATTGATAAATTCTCTGACGAAGATTTATTCTGTCCGGCCTTGCAGGAAAGGTCAACTTTTGACGGACTAGGTTGAGTTTGATAATCTTAATATTTCTCCTATCTTCTCAAACCCGTTCATCTTTTACACTTTTAATACTACGACTAATGAGAGTAACTTTTTCAAACCTATCCGCTTGGGGATGTCTCTCAAGGCAGGTAATCTATTAAATAGAGCTTAATTTCAATTTGTGCAGAATCATTTTTGCATAATATCCCCCAACCTTGTCTCGGACAAGGACAGTGGGACTTCCTATTTTGTTCGCACGACCTGGGTCAGAACCCTCACATTAGTGTTATGCCTAGAAGAAAGAGAACATTTCCGTGTGGCCACAAGGGATATGGAAAAATCTGCCATCGCTGCAAACAAGAAGAGATGGTAGAACAACTTGAAGACCAACAGCTAGCAGAGAAACGAAATAGAAAGCAAGAATGGGAAGCATCCTTCGAGGAAGATATTATCGATCTCCGAGGCTTACCCGACTATGTGGTCATTAAAGCGCGGGCTATTCTTGCTGGACTCAGCGATCAGAAAACATATCGTGACTTTGGGGGGAAGCGACTGCGGCATAATCGCTTTATTATAAGTATTCCAGTGACTCGCAACTATCGTATGCTATGCCTTGATAGCGGTAATTTTGTAGTCCCGCAGAAAATCCTATCTCACGAAGACTACAACGTTTGCAAGCCTGGAGTCTGAGCCAACCCAATTGTAGACGAATAAACAGGCTTCACAGTTCCCGAGAAGTTTACTCACAGTCAAACTTGGATCGGGCTAATTTGATCAAGACGCTAAACCAGCCAACAAACCTATTTAGACTATAGTGCAACCACACCCACTCGTTCCGAAGCGATCGAGGCCATGCAAGCGGTTCTCACGCAACAATGGGGGAACCCTTCGAGCTTACATGAATGGGGTCAAAGATCGGCGACGGTGTTAGAACAATCTAGAAGCCAAGTTGCTCACCTGATCAACGCTCCCCCAGAGTCAATCCTGTTTACCTCTGGCGGTACTGAAGCCAATAACATGGCAATCATGGGGGTGGCTCGATGTTATTCTACTCCCCAACATCTGATTATTTCCAGTGTCGAACATTCGGCGATCGCTGAACCTGCAAAATTACTGGAAAAATGGGGATGGGAAGTTACCCGTCTTCCGGTGGATGGTTTGGGGCGAGTTCATCCGTTGGACTTGCAAGCGGCGATCCAACCCAATACCGTTTTAGTATCGGTCATTTATGGACAAAGTGAAATCGGCACCTTACAACCGATAGAGGCGTTGGGGAAAATTGCCCGTTCTTATGGGATATTATTTCATACCGATGCGGTACAAGTCGCCGGACGAATACCCATTAACGTTCAAACCTTACCTGTTGATCTGTTGTCGCTGTCCGGTCACAAACTTTATGGGCCTCAAGGAAGCGGCGCCCTTTATGTTAAGCCGGGAGTTGAACTCGAACCGTTATTAGGCGGTGGCGGTCAAGAAATGAAGTTGCGGTCTGGAACTCAAGCGGTTCCCGTGATTGCTGGGTTGGGAATTGCCGCAGAACTTGCCCATGAGGAGATGGTAACAGAAACTCCCCGCTTAATTCAACTTCGCGATCGCTTATTTGATTTGATGGCCGATGTGCCGGAGTTAATTCCCACAGGCGATCGCATTCATCGACTCCCTCATCATGTCAGTTTTTGTTTAAAGCCGCAAACCGATCAAAGTTCATCACCCATTACCGGAAAAACCTTAGTTAGACAAATGAATCTCGCCGGAATTGGTATTAGTGCGGGTTCAGCTTGTCATAGTGGTAAACTCAGCCCCAGTCCGATTTTATTGGCGATGGGTTATGACGAAAAAACGGCTTTAGGAGGAGTTCGTTTAACCTTGGGACGGGATACCACCGAAGCGGATATTGACTGGACAGCAATGGTTTTCAAACAAATTCTCCAACGACTTAAACCATTACCTGTTGTTGTTAGCGTTTAATACCGTTGAGATTCCCCCTTGCTATCTGAGGCTTTGATTCAGTAGAAGGGGGATCAATCTTAATAAATTTATCGTCATTATTTTTTAAATTTGGATAAAGTTAACCTCTTAAATTACGATACAATACTGACAGAAATTAGATTGTTGACCCATTTGTTAAACAAGATTAATCGTTTATGACGCAATTACCTAAAAGCATAGAAGAAGCTGTCGAACAGGCAAAACAAGCAACCCAAGCCGCACTCGATGACGGTTACAAACTTCTACAAGTGGAGTTAGTTTTCCCCGAAATTGAACTACAAGCCCAATCCATTGCTCAACAATTTATTCCGGCGATAGAAGAATCTGGAACTGTCCTCAAAGTCTTTTTTCCTGATGCGGGTGCTGCTGCATTAGCCCGTCGAGATTGGGGAGAAGTCCCGTTTAAAATCAGCGATCTTGGCAGTAGTCGTTCTCCTATTGATAGCCGGGTTAAAGACGATGATGGACGTTTCTTAGTGGTTTCTCCAACTCCCGTGGAGGTCGAACAGGTCGAAAAATTATCTCAGTTAGCGGGCGATCGCGCCACGATTTTACTCAATCCCCGTCTAGAAGATGTTGCTATTATAGGAATAGGCTATGCTGCTCGCGCCTTGCGCGATCGGTTTATTAATAGGATTGAATCCTGCTATTATCTCAGACCCCTCGAAGGTGATGCCGCCCTCTATCGCTGTTATCCCTCTCTCTGGGAAGTTTGGCAAGAAATTGACGGCGAATACACACTCCTGGCTCAAGAACAAACAAAGCCAGTTGGAGATCAACTCGATCAAATTTTAGCAGGAAATAGCTCCAGTGAGGGAGACTCAACCCAGTCCTCAAAGCCACAGCCTAAAAAACAAGGCTTTCTAGCCGGACTGCAAAGCTTTCTTAATGCTCTCAGTCGATAAAGCCTGATCGAATCTCGCTCATTGAGCAACCCCGGTGAAAGAAAATGTCGAACCGACGCCTGATCATTGGTGATGTACATGGCCATTATGACGGTATGATGACCCTGCTGGAACAACTTGATCCAGGGTCTGAGGATCAGGTCTATTTTCTCGGAGATTTAATGGATCGTGGCCCGAAAAGTGCTGAAGTCGTTGAATTTGTGAAAAATAGTCCCTATCATTGCTTGATGGGAAACCACGAACAATTGATGTTAAATGCCCTACCGGAAGTTGGCAAAAATACTCAAGCTTGGCAGGCTTGGCTTTATAGTGGCGGATATGCAACGATTTCTAGTTATCAAAAAGCAGGTATTATGCCGAGAGAACATCTAGAGTGGATGCGATCGCTTCCGATGTTTTTAGACTTAGGAGATATCTGGTTAGTTCATGCAGGCATTCATCCGCATTTACCCCTTTCTCAACAAACTGAAGCGGAATGTTGCTGGATTAGACGAGAGTTTCATAATATTCCTAAACCCTATTTTAACGATAAATTAATTATTGTTGGTCATACGATTACTTTTACTTTTAATGGGATAGAACCGGGGTCTTTAGTTCGAGGACAAGGATGGTTAGGCATCGATACGGGAGTTTATCATGCGAAAAGTGGTTGGTTAACGGGTCTTGATATTACCAATAATAAGGTTTATCAAGTGAATGTTTTATATAATAATAAAGTGCGAATTCTATCGTTAGAACAAGTTGTCACTCAGCTTAAACGTCCTTCTTTTTTGGCTCGTTTGCGATATGTTCCTCCGAAAAAAAAACTAGATTAGAAAAAGTGAATAGATTAAACAAGCTTTAGTTTTGGGTTGATATACCATTCGTTATCGCATTTGAGAGGAGTTGAAATCAAGTTTTAGGTGGGGTTGCGGATCATCGACAATGACTAAAATCACAACGTTTTAACTTGAATTTCTGGTAAACTTGATGGTATTATAGACTCACTAATGAAATGAATTTTGTCATCCAACCTTTTGAAGATTAGCCATTAGTTTTATCAAAAAAAATTGTTGTATTGTTCTCTATCTTAGCCGGAAAATAAAACCTAAAAAAATAAAATATATTAATAATGAGGTTTATTGTTTCTTGAATCTAACTTTGAAAATCAAGGGCAAAACAGACAACAATAGAGACAATCAACGAAAGAAAGTTAAAAACTCATTTTTAATGGAATCAACTTCCTCACTCAAAAATGTCTAAAAACTTTGTCTTAGATCGAGGAAATTATCATTCCTCGGGTGCATTTACTTATTCAGATATTGACTCCAACTCTGCTCTTACCCTAATTGATTCTACCATAAACAACCCTACCGATCTGATTGCAGGTATCCGTCCGGGAACCGAAATCGTATTGCTAGATCGCGATCGCAATGGTATTATCGAAATAGCAGAAATCCTGAATCAACATCCCCCCTTTGCATCTGTTCATCTGATTAGTCATGGTTCACCTGGATGCTTACAGTTGGGGAATATTCAACTTGATTCTGATAATCTACCTAATTACACCTCTATACTTAAGTCTTGGTTTCCGCCATCTTCTCAGCAAGCCAGTCTTTTAGTTTTATACGGATGTCAACTTGCTGCGGGTAAACAAGGTCAGAACTTTCTCAAACAACTCAGTGATATTCTAGGGATAGAAATTATTGCGTCTTCTCAACGAGTTGGAAATGCGGAGTTGGGGGGAAATTGGAATTTTGATTGGAAGACGGGAAAACAAAAAGTTACCCTCATTTTTTCAGAGACTTTTAAGCAAACTTATCCCGGAGTATTCGCCAATATTCGGGTAAACAGTAACGCTGACAATACCACTTCGAGTGATGGTTTAGTTACCCTGCGCGAAGCCATTATCGCCGCGAATAATAATACAACAACCGATCTCGGAGATAGCGGATTCGGGGCGGATACAATAATTTTTGATCCTAGTCTCAATAACTCTACCATAAGCCTGACCAGTTCGCAACTAAATATTAGCAGTGATCTAACGATTGACGGTTTGGGAACGAATATTATTGTGAGTGGAAATGAGAGTTTCCGGGTTTTTCTAGTTGATGATAACACCAATACCAAAATTAATGTCACCCTACAAGGATTAACCATTCAAGACGGAGTAGCAGAAAATGATGACGGTGGCGGAATTTATAACAAAGAAAATCTTACCTTAGATAACAGCATTATTCGCTTTAATCTTTCAGAAGATGATGGGGGTGGAATTCGTAATGATGGAAATTTGACTATTATCAATAGTAGCATTATTAATAACCTAGCGCAAAGTATTAGCAGCGAATTGAGTGGGGGTGGGGGACTTGTAAATACAACAAATGGAACTGTTACGATTAGCAATAGTTGGTTTGAGGGAAATATTGCTAAAAATGGGAGTGCTATTCGCAATGATGGGATTTTAAGTTTAACAAACAGTACCATTAGTAATCACAGTGCGATCGCTGACGGTAAGTTTCCAAGTGCGATTGTTAATACTATTAATCCTTCAAACCCTTCGCAATTTGGAACCCTAACGATTGAAAATAGCACAATTAGCAATAACCAAGTTACAGGGATTGTTAATGGAGGATTAATTAATAAAATTAATCATAGCACAATTGCGGGAAATCAAGGGAAAGCGATTGATAATCAAAATACGGTTACTGTTCTCAGCAATAGTATTTTAGCGGGAAATACAGATAATACTCCAGATGGAGAAACTCAAACCAATAACTTAACTGGAACCTTTGCAGAAGTTGGACTAGATTTAACTTTAACAGATCATGGCGGTTCAACTCCAACTCATGCTTTGTTACCGGGAAGTTTGGCTATTAATTCAGCCGATAGTTCTACCGCAACAATAACCGATCAACGGGGAATTCTAAGAGATAGTTTACCCGATATTGGGGCTTATGAGGCAATATTTTTCCCTCTGAGTGTGATCATCAATGAAATTGCTTGGATGGGAACACCTAATAGTGCGAATGATGAATGGATAGAACTATATAATCCTGGTAATGCAAGCATTAATTTAAGTGGATGGAAGCTAGAAGCCAGTGATGGAACTCCGAGTAAAACCATTCCCAATGGAACAATTATCGAACCCAAAAGTTATTTACTACTAGAACGCACAGATCATACTACTGTTAACAATATCACGGCGGACTTTCTTTATACAGGAGCGTTAGGAAATGAGGGAGAAACTCTAACGTTAAAATCTCCAGATGAAACTATTATTGATATTGTTAATGGGGATGGTGGAGGTTGGGTAGCGGGGAAAAATTCGGCTAAATTTACAATGGAACGGATCGATCCAACTTTACCCGGAGATGATAGCAACTGGCGAACAAATGATGGACTAACAATTAACGGTATTGATGCTAATAATAACCTCATCTATGGTACACCAAAATCGGCGAATTCTCTCGGTGCAATTCCTAATTTATCGGTGAACGATGTTGATATTGTAGAAACGGATAGCGGAACTTTAGATGCGACTTTTACGGTTAGTCTTTCTCATCCCACAAGTCAAACGGTTACAGTTAACTACACCACCGCAGACGGTATCGCAACCGCAGGAAACGACTATATTATTAACACCGGAAGTCTGACGTTTGAACCCGGAGAAACAAGTAAAGCCGTTAACGTTAGTATTTCGGGAGATAGTTTATTTGAAACCAACGAAAGCTTTAATTTAGTTCTCAGTAAGTCATCCAATGCGGGAATAAAAAAAGTAACCGGAGAGGGTACTATTCTAGATAATGATACGGCGCCGACGGTTAATTTTACAACCGCGAACCCCAGCGGTGAAGAAGGGGAAGTTATAACCGTTATTGCGGAACTTTCTGCTGTAGCGGGGGTTGATGTTGCGGTTCCGTTTTCAGTCGGGGGAACAGCGACAAAAGATAGCGACTACAATATTAATTCTAGTTTGATTATAATTCCTGCGGGGAATTCTCAAGGGGTTATTTTGTTGAACTTGAGTCAAGATAACCTCGATGAAGTTGAGGAAACTATTCTCTTAAACTTAGACACTCCAACTAACGCGACAGTTGGGGAGACTTCAACTTCTACGGTGACGCTTGTTGATATTGATCCTCCTCCCGATGTTAGTCTGAGTTTGAATAAGTCTTCGTTTTTGGAAACCGCAGACACAACAACTCTTACCGCAAGTTTAGATACTGTTTCCAGTCAAGATGTAACAGTTAATTTGAACTTCGCAGGAACAGCAACTTTAGGAACAGACTACACTATTAATAATACATCGATACTCATTCCAGCGGGAGAGACTGAAAATAGCATTACTTTAACAGGTTTGACAGATGCGATCGCGGAAGGAAACGAAACCGTAGAAGTGGGTATTGATAGCATTATAAATGGAATAGAGACAGCAACTCAAACCCTAACCGCGACTCTGGTTGATAATAATACTCCTCAAGTTATTGTCACTCCGATGAACCTCAATATTAGCGAAGGAGAAACGACGACTTACACTCTCCAACTTGCGACTCAACCGACTCAACCTGTTACTATTGCTGTGGATACGGGAAACCAAGTTGAAGCGGTTTCTGCTGTTATTTTTAATGAGACAAACTGGAATATTCCCCAAACGGTTACTATTACCGCAACAGATGATAACGTTATTGAAGGAAACCACAACCAAACCCTAACTCATACGGTGACTAGCGATGATGGAAATTACAATAATATTGGGGTGGGGAATGTTGAGGTTGATATTGCGGATAACGAAATTAGTTATAGTTTATCGGTTGATAATACAGATATAACGGAAGGGAATGGTAACAGCCAAACGGTTACTTATACGATTACTCGAACCGGGGATATTAGTCAAGCGAGTGAGATTAACTACAATTTGGAAGGAACAGCTACTCCTGAAGTAGATTATCACAATATTCGCCTTGGGGGAACGGTTGTAAATACCGGGGGAAATATTAGCTTTGATGTCGGAGAAACGACTAAAACCCTAACTGTAGATATTTTAGGAGATAATACTTTTGAACCCCAAGAAACTCTCGAACTTAGTCTCGCTTCGGAGGAAACCACGACTTTTGATAACTCTCCTTTATCTCTGGCGATCACCAATGATGATCCGCTTCCTATTATTAACTTTGAAACCCCAAGTTACACCGTTGATGAACTGGGGGAAACAGCGACTATTGATGTCAGTCTTAGCAACCCGTCAAGTTCAGTTATTACGGTTATTTATTCTACTTCCAACGGAACAGCGACAGCGGGAACTGACTACACCGAAACCACAGGAACTTTAACCTTTACTCCCGGAGAAACGGAACAAAGTTTTACAATTTTTATTCAAAACGATGAGAGTATAGAAGCGGATGAAACGGTAAACCTCAAACTTGATAATTCCACAAATGCGACTTTGGGAACCGTTAGCGAAGCTGAACTTATTCTCGCGGATCGTCAAACCGCAACGGTGAGTTTAGAACAGGTTGACTATACTGTTAATGAAAGCGAGCGTATCGTTGAAATTATCGTTAATCTTGATCAAGTTGTAAGTATCCCTGTCAGTATAGACTATACCACATTGGGAGGAACAGCAACCGCAGAAGTTGACTATACACCGACTCGCGGAGTGCTTATTTTTAACCCCGGAGAAACCCAAAAAACCATCGGGGTTCCTATTATAGATGATCGGGAAATAGAAGCAGATGAAACGGTTAATTTTGCACTAACGAACCCGAACCCTAACCAAAAACTGAACTTGGGTTCACCAGATACCACAACTATTACAATTAATAGTGATGATATTAGTGAAGAACTTCCAGTTGCTAATAATGATACGGCGAATACAATGGAAGATATATCTGTTGATATTTCCGTTTTAGAAAATGATAGTATTCAAACCGGAACGATAACATTAGTCGAACTTCCCCAGTTTGGAAATGCGAGTGTTAATACAACGACTGGAAAAATTGTTTATACACCCAACCCCAACTTTTCGGGAACCGATAACCTTTCTTATACTGTTACCGATAATTTCAATAATATTTCGTCTCCCGCTACGGTAACGATAACGGTTAATGGGGTTAACGATCCTCCCGAACTTTTAGAAGCGATCGCGGATCAGACTCTCGAAGAAAATAACAATTTTAGTCTCAATATCGCCAATAGTTTCCAAGATGTCGATCCGGATGATGTTCTGAGTTTTGATGCGACTTTGGAGGAGGGTTCTACACTTCCGGTTTGGTTTAATTTTAACAAGTCTACGGGTTTGTTTACTGGGGTTCCTCGTCGGGAAGATGTCGGAGAACTACAAATAAAAGTTACTGCTATCGATAAAACTAATAGTCTTGTTTCTGATACTTTTACTCTTACAGTTCTTTCTCAACCGACTCTGACTCCAACTCCAACTCCAACTCCAACTTCGGGTTTTGAACCGACTTTAACTCCAACTCCAACTTCGGGTTTTGAACCGACTTTAACTCCAACTCCAACTCCGAGTTTTGAACCGACTTTAACTCCAACTCCAACTTCGGGTTTTGAACCGACTTTAACTCCAACTCCAACTCCGAGTTTTGAACCGACTTTAACTCCAACTCCAACTTCGGGTTTTGAACCGACTTTAAC
>CAZNCM010000226.1:0-1705 GCA_964571155.1 uncultured Lyngbya sp.
CCTGCGAGCCTATGACTTTGTGTCTCAGGAATTGCGGGCGGCCGAAGATCCCGAATTTGAAACATTCTATACCAAGAACATTTTGTTGAACGAAGGGATTCGCGCTTGGATGGCTCCCGTCGATCAACCTCACCAAAACTTTGTATTCCCTGAAGAAGTTCTACCTCGTGGTAACGCACTGTAAGAGTAGGAAATCTTCTCACGGTTTGAAACGAGTTTAAAACTCGGATTATAAATAAAGCCCCCTCTAAATTAGTAGGGGGTTTTAACGTTTACAACGCGATATTAATCTCGAAAAGTTCGTTAGACTTAGGACTGAAAAACGGCTCGAATGGTTTCAACTCGATTCCGATTAACCCCTAAATCTGACTCTCCTAAACGGGAAGCTGAACGCACATTAATAATTTGATCCGCTTCATCAAGATAAAATTCTACATCATCTACAAATCCCATAATTGCTGAAGTAAATTCGGCATAAAGATAATCCTGTTCCTCCCGAATGATTTTGGCATTATCCAGATTTTGAATAATCATTTTTAGTCGATCAAACGCTTCAGTAGCAGAGTCTTCATAAACCAAAGGAGCGATCTGATGAACTGCATCTGTACTTTGGCTAGAGACACAGTTGGGCGAATCTGGACAATTTGTGAATTGACCTGCTTGAATCCCGAGATTATTGGGTCGAGTTCCAGAAAAAGAAAAAAGACTGGCGATGATGGGAGGAGGTGAAGTCGTCAGCGCCGCCGCAGTCGGAATAAAGCCAACAAAACAGGAGATGACCAGCATTACAGCCCCAAGAAAGGTGAAAATATTAATCCGAGAGAGTTTGAGAGAGAAGATCTTCATGTGATGATTGGATGGGTATTGTTGAAAGGTTCTACAAAGACGTCAGATCGATGCAACACAGATCGCGCTCAGGGATCTAAATTCCGATATGATAAGAGCAACAGTTTAGTCAACGATGAGTCTGAGATTATGCCCAAAACGGTCGCCGACATAATGACACCGAACCCGATCTTAGCTAGGCCTGATATGCCTCTCAAAGAAGCCATCCAGATTTTAGCAGAACACCAGATTAGCGGCTTACCTGTCGTGAATGAAGCTGGTAAATTAGTCGGTATGATCTCTGAAACGGACATTATTTGGCAGCAAAGTGGCGTCACACCTCCAGCTTATATTACTGTTCTCGATAGTGTGATTTTTTTAGAAAGTCCTGCCCGTTACGAAAAAGAACTTCATAAAGCTTTGGGTGAAACCGTTGAAGAAGTAATGACAAAAAACTCAATCGCCACGATTACCCCGAGTCAATCTCTCTCGGAAGCCGCCCGTTTACTCAATGAAAAGCGAGTCCATCAATTACCCGTATTAGATGAACAAGGACTGGTGATTGGTATTCTTTCCTGTGGAGATATTATTCGCATGATGGCAGCCGGTTAAGAGTAGTCTGTCCGGGTTGAGGCAAGAATGAACACAGGCTAGCTATCGGTTCTTGAAGATGATAGGATTTTAAGTCTAAACTCAATCCTGGAATTGATCAGAACAAACTTCTAATAAAAACACCTTTAACAACATGAGCATTACTCCTGAATCGGTTCAACAATTGCTCAGTTCAGAAGATTTGGGCGATCGCTTACGGGGAGTGAATCAATTACGTCAGCTTGAACCTAAAACAGCTTTTGAACTGATTCAACCCGCAGTTATTGAT
>CAZNCM010000226.1:1715-4126 GCA_964571155.1 uncultured Lyngbya sp.
CCGAGTCCGCTACGCCGCAGTTAGCCAACTTTCAAGTTTGGGTGAACAAGATCACGCCCTGGCTTTGGAATTGTTACGTGAATGTTTACTTAAAGATCCAGAAGCCGATGTCAAAGCCGCTGCCGCTGATGCCATTGGAGCGCTCAAATTGCGCGAAGCGTTTGATGATTTGCACCAAGTCTATCATAATACCTCTGAATGGTTGATTAAACTCAGTATTGTGGCTGCCTTGGGAGAACTCGGAGAACCTCGGGGATTTGAACTGCTAGAGGATGCTCTCCAAGGTGATAATGATCTCATCCGAACTGTAGCGATTGGGGCAATGGGAGAACTCGGAGATCAAAGGGGAATTCCCTTACTGCTTCCGTTTGCCTCTAGCCCAGACTGGCAAATTCGTCACCGAGTCGCTCAAGCCCTGGTTCATCTGGGGGCGACTCAAGAAGCAGAAGAAACTCTACAAAAACTAGCAAGCGACGATGTGGAAACCGTTGCCCAAGCCGCTCAAAGAACGAGACAGGGGGAACAGTAAGTTTTCAGGGAACGCTCACTCAACCTGATAGATTTTGGGCGGGAAGTGGACAATGTTTGGAGTTGTCTTGACTTGTTCGAGGGGATTGAGAATAACGGTTTCCGAGAAGGGGCAATTTCTGGTAGCTTAACTATATGAGAGTCAGTTTAAGGTTTGTATCAGCTCTCATGGCTTGTTGTCTTTACTAACTTGTTCGTTTGGGAGAACACAATGTTAACAATTTTGTTTCAATTCTTTTTAGCGGCTTTGGTTATTCTCTCGTTTGTTATGGTTGTTGGCGTTCCCTTTGCCTATGCTTCCCCTCAAAACTGGAGTCAATCTAAGCCTCTATTATTCGTGGGTTCAGGACTTTGGATTGCGTTAGTTCTGCTTGTCGGAGTCTTAAACTATTTAGTGGTTTAATCGATTCTGTGGGGGTTAGAGGTTAAACTTACCCAAAGATTAACCTCTGACCCAAATTCAACTGAAATTTAAAACTATCAGTATGGCCGTTTTTGAAGGAAATTTTACTGAAACCGACTCCCTCCAGTTTGCAATCGTCATTGGTCGCTTTAATGATCTCATTACGACTAAGTTGTTAGAAGGGTGTCAAGATTGTCTCAAACGACATGGGGTCAATCCTGATCCTCAAGGAACACAAGTCGATTATGTTTGGGTTCCAGGTAGTTTTGAGGTGCCTCTGGTTGCTCATCAGTTGGCGTTAACTCAGCGTTATGATGCGATTATTTGCTTAGGGGCAGTGATTAAAGGACAAACCCCTCATTTTGATTATGTCGCCTCTGAAGTCTCAAAAGGAATTGCTGCAACTGGATTTCAAACCGGGACTCCCGTGATCTTTGGGATTGTCACTACAGACACCATGCAGCAAGCACTAGAACGGGCGGGAATCAAGAGTAACAAAGGGTGGGAATATGCAATGAATGCTCTGGAAATGGCGAGTCTGATGCGACAAATTAAAGCCATGTCGGTAAACAGCTCTGGCAATCATGCAACGGGTTCTTCTCCCGGAATGTTATCTGCCAGTCCGAGTCGGGCGATTGCATCGGAAACCGATAAAAATAAACAAGAGCAGTCCTAAATTTATTCAGGTTAGCAGAGATTTCTCAAAATTGTCTCAAAATTTTTGAGAAGTACCTTGACAAATTGATCTTTTTATGGAATCCTAGAAAGAGTCAGGTAAAACTGCGGGTGTAGCTCAGTGGTAGAGCGCAACCTTGCCAAGGTTGATGTCGTGGGTTCGAATCCCATCACCCGCTTTTATACAAAGAGAATAAAAATTTAGGTATTCACCCAACAACAGTGACTCTGTTTTTGACATTTCCCCAACATTTTGCCAACCGAGATTAAAGGCAATTTGTTGAGTATACTAAAGAGTGAACTGAATGAATATCAATAGGATTGACCCTTAAACCTCTCTCCACTGTGACTTTACCCTCAAATCTCCGTCTCATTGCTAGTGACGTCGATGGCACCCTCACCGAAGGGGGAAAATTCACCCCGAAGTTAATCACGGCTATTGAAAGTTTAACTCAAGCCGGGATTGAGGTCATCTTAATTACCGGGCGATCAGCCGGATGGGTACAAGCGTTAAACAATTATCTTCCGGTTTCCGGGGCGATCGCTGAAAATGGGGGACTTTTTTATGGGAGTAAAAATGATTCTCCTGAATTGTTAGTTCCGGTTTCTGATCTCAGCGAACATCGCCAAGAATTAGCGGAAGTTTTTAAGCGTTTAAAATCTCAATTTCCCCATCTCAAAGAATCAACAGATAACCGTTTTCGTCTGACAGATTGGACATTTGATGTCGAGGGATTAACTCAATCCCAACTGCAAACTTTAGCTGAGATTTGTCACGAACAAGATTGGGGTTTTACCTATAGTA